>SXOX01000164.1 GCA_005776585.1 Pseudomonadota bacterium
GGCGGCGACGGGCGCGGGGGCAGCGAGGGGCGCGGAGGCAGCGACGGGCGCTGGGATAGCGACGGGCGTGGGGGCAGCGACGGGCGCGAGGGCGCCGACGATGACCGCGGCGGCCAGGAGGTGCGCGTGGGCCTCGCGCTCACCGAGCGTCGCGGCGGGTGCGGGGAGGCTGGCCGCGTCCAGGGCCGACTGCGACGTCGCCGCGAGGGCGCGTGTCCACGGCACAAAGCGTGGACCGAGGCCGAGCTCGAGATCGCCGGGTAGCGGCGCGATGGCGGCGTCGGGTCGCAGGGCCCAGCGCACGATGGACACGAGCGGCTCCGCGCGGAACTGATCGACGACCGCCGGAGGCATGAGCGCGTCAAAGCGCCAGGAACCACCGACGGCGATCGCGTCGCCAAGCACGAACTCACTCAGCGCGCGCTGGAGGTCGAAGATGGCGTCACGCGCCATGAGGCGACCCTCGAGCAGCACGACCTCGAGGCGCTTCCCTTCACGGGTCGCACGCGCTTCGAGGGCCTGGACCGCCTCGGGGCTCGCGACGCCTTGGCGGACGACCTGCGCCGCAAAGGCGTGCTCGGCGGCCGCGCCAATCGCCAGCCGAGGCTCACCGTCGCGGAGGAAGACGCGCACCTCGGGCCCATCGCCGCCGAGGCTGACGACAAGCGCACCCGTCGCGCCGCGCATCCCGAGCGCGTCCAACACGTCGAGCAGCGCGAACGGCCCGGCGTCGCCGGTGTCGGCCAGGTCGGTTCCTGCCACGTCCACGCCGCAACCCTAGCCTGGACGACCGCGTGATGTCACGCGCGGGGCGGTCACGTCGGGCGAGTTGTGGGATCGCGCCTTCCGAATCGCCGCGACTATCGACTCGAGCACCGTCGTCACAGCCCGCCGGCCAGCTCGCGGTGCTTGGCCCACAAGAACCGCTCGAGCTCGTCTTTGCTCGGCAGCGCGATCAGGTACTTCGACACGAACACCGCGCTATCGACGTTGGCGCCCGCGTACTCGACCAGCGCATGGTCCTTGTCCGTACACGGCAGGAGACCCATGGGCGGATTGTCGCCTTCGGTCATCATGTGCTTGCGGTACCAGTTCACGTACGTGTTCAGCTGGCCAAAGCTCTCGTGGCTGAACTTCTCGACCTTCAGCTCGAAGAGCACGTGGCACTTGAGGACGCGGTGATAGAAGACCAGGTCCACGAGCCCGCGCGTCTCGCCAATCACGACGCTCTTCTGGCGCGCTTCGAGGCAAAGCCGTGACCGAGCTCGAGCAGGAAGTCATGCAGGTTGTCGAGCGGCGCTTGCTCGAGGTCCGATTCACTGACGTCGTCTTGTGATCGCAGACCGAGGAACTGGAACACGTTTGGGTCGCGAATCGCCAGCGTCGGATCTGCCCGCTCGGCCGCAGCGTGTACCGACGGGGCGACCCGCTCCGTGTCGGTCGACAACGCGGAGCGCTCGAAGAAGAGCGAGCCGACCTGCCGTTTCAAGGCCCTCACCGACCAGCCGCCGCGGATGCACTCGGTCTCGTAGAAGGAGCGCTTGAGTGGGTCGTCAATCTCGATGAGCTCGGCGAAGTGGCTGAATGACAACGCTTTGAGAAGGCGCTCGCCGGGTACCAGCCACTGTGGAGTCGCCGACTCCGCGTTCGGGAGGGACTGCGGCCGGAAGCCATCGGCCAAGAGTGGACACGCTGACTCCACAATCTGCGGGTAGCACCGCCGGAATTGCAGATACCGATACAATTCGCGGCGATCGCAGCGCGACAGGCCGTGGGTGGTCAGCGATTCGGCCACCGCGTCGACCACGCCGCCGCCGTATCGGGCGCCTTCCCAACCGCGCCACTCGTACTCATGCAGGTAGTGGCCAATGACCTAGCCCGCATTATGCATCAATGGCGCGATGTCAACGCCGCGAACGCACGGCTGAGCCGTCGCGGCGCAACGCGCCGGGATTCACCGACTGAGACGTACTGGTGGTACTGCGAAGGAGGTGAACGACGGCGCAAGCTCGCGATCGCGGACGTTGACGCGTGAAAGTCATGCATAATGCGGGCTAGTTACGCAGAGTGAGCGTCATGTCGACGGTCCGATTGAGGACCTCCGCGCACTCCTCGTGAAGACGGCGGGCCGCGTCAACCAGCGCCGTGAAGTCCGGGTTCGAGTCGCTCATCGCTGGGACTCCTTCTTGGTCCATTGCTGCCCCGGCCCGACCGGGCCAACCCCGCTCGTCCCCGACGCGACCACCGGAAAGCGCAAGCTAGCCCCGAATGCGTACCGCCGCAAAGTGTTGCGCCGCGCCCGACGCCGCGCCGAGGCGACCGCGCCGCACCTTCCGCGTTCCCGGCTCCCGTGCCACACTAGCTCGCGCGATGATCGACTCCAACAGCCTCGACGACGTCCTGGTGGTCCGCCGCCTCCGCGAGCTCGTGCGGCACTGGTGGCGCCTCGAGGTCGCGTTCGCCGATGTGCGCGGCTATGTCGCCGATCACGCGCTCGGCGTCGTCATCCCGCCGGACAACGCCTACTGCCGCGCGGCGCTCAAACACTCCGACGGCTTTCGTCGCTGCAACCGCTCGGTCGCCGACGCAACCGACACGCTCAAGGCGGAGCTCGCGGCACCGAACGCGGACGGCGCGTCACGGCGCGGGCGCGTCGTCGGGGACTGCCACCTGGGCTTCCCCGTGGTCATGGCGCCCGTCACGCACATGGGCGAGCTCTACGGCACGCTGTTCACCGGCGGCTTCGTGCTCGAGCCGGTCGCAGAATCGATGCGTCGCCGCGTCGCGCGCTCCTCCGACGACCTGCGCCTTCCGATTGGGCCCGACCGCGCGGCCGCGTTGCGCTCCATCCCGGTGCTTGGCGAGGGCGCAGTCGAGTATCTGTGCGACATCATGGGGCTCATGGCCACCGAGCTCGTGACGCTCGTCGGTGAGCGGTCGGACCCGCACGGCTTCGACGACCTGCTCGGCAACTCGCCGTCGATGCGCCGCTTGTACGGGATGCTCGAGCGCATCTCGCAATCGGACGCCACGGTGTTGGTCATGGGCGAGAATGGCACGGGCAAGGAGGTCGTCGCGCGCGCCATCCACGCCATGGGGCCGCGACGCAGCCATGCGTTCGTGGCGACGAACTGTTCGGCGCTCAACGACAACCTGCTCGAGTCCGAGCTCTTCGGGCACACCAAGGGCGCCTTTACCGGCGCCATTCGCGACAAGGACGGCCTGTTCAAGGCCGCGGACACCGGGACGCTCTTCCTCGACGAGGTGGGCGACACGAGCCCGGCGATGCAGGTGAAACTCCTGCGCGTGCTCCAGGAGGGGACGTTCACGCCGGTCGGTGCCACCGAGCCCGTCGAGGTCGACGTGCGCGTGATCGCCGCGACGAACCGCCCGCTCGGCAAGATGGTGAAGGACACGACGTTTCGCGAGGACCTCTACTATCGCCTGTCGGTCTTGACCGTGGAGCTGCCACCGCTGCGGGAGCGCAAGACCGACATCGCGATGCTCTGCGACCACTTCCTCAAGAAGATGGCCAAGAAGAGCGGCGTCGAGCGGCGTCTGGCGCCCGACGTGCTGCGCCGCTTCTGGGAGTACGACTGGCCGGGCAACGTGCGGCAGCTAGAGAACGAGATCGAGCGGCTGGTCGTGCTGACGCCCGGCACCGGCGACATCGGGCCGGCGATGCTCTCCCCGCCGATCCTGTCGAGCAGCCGAGACCTCACGGGAGAGATCCACGACGATGGCAAGGGTGGCACGCTCGACCAGGCCATCGCGCGACTCGAGCGGCGCCTGATCCAGCACGCGCTGGTGCGGACGAACTGGAACAAGAGCGCCGTCGCGCGGGAGCTCGGCCTGTCGCGCACGACACTGATCAAGAAGATCCGCGAGCTGGCGATCGATGGTCACGACACGGAGGCCGCCTCATGAAGTGCGCTGTTCTGATCGCGGTGCTCGTGGCACAAACCGCAACGGCCGAGCCGCCGACGACGCCGGACGCGGCGTTTGCGGCCCTCGAGAAGGACCCGATGGACCCTGGCGCGCTTCGGGCGGTCGTCGGGCTGGCCAGCGCGCTCGGAGGACTGGACGCGGTCATCGCCCGTGCGCGCGCTCGCGCCGACGAGCGACCAAAGGATGGACGCCGCAGGCTGGTCGTGGGCCGCGTGCTCTGGCGGTCGGCCGGCTGCGTCGCGGCGTTGCCTGAGTACGACCGAGCCACGGCACTCTCCGGAGAGCACACATCAGTTGCGTGGCAGGCCACGGCGCGCTGCCACGAGGAGCTCGGCGACGCGGCAAAGGCCATCGCGGCGTTCGAGCAGTCGGCACGCAGCAGCAAGGATAAGGCCGGCCGTCAGGACGCGCTGGAGGCCGGGATCACGCTGGCGCTGAGCGCCGGCAGAGACGCTGACGCAACTCGCCTGTGGGAAGCGCTCATGGCCACGGGTCCCAGTGACGCCTTTCTGCGCATTGGGCAGGCGCAGCGTCTGGCGCGCGCGGGTCGGCTCGAGGCCGCCCTCGCAATGTGGGTCCAGGTCGAGCGCCTGTCCGGTGGCGACAAGAAGCTCGAGCTCACGGCCGTCAAGGAGCGCGCGGCCCTGCTCGTGCGCCTCGGCCGGCACGACGAGTCCGAGACCCTCATCCGCGGCGCCTTGCGCGGACTGCCGGCAGAGCACTGGGCGGAGCTCGAGCTCTACGAGACGCTGATAGCCATCTACCGTGGGCGCGGTCGCCTGTCGGAGCTGGTGCAGGCGCTCTCTCGCGACCGGCGCAGCTACACGGCGCTGGTCCTGTCGGCCCGGCTCTGGGAGGAGCTGGGCGAAGACGGCAAGGCCATCGCCGCCTACCGCAAGGCCGTGGCGGAGCGGCCCGCCAATGTGGACGCCCGTGCCGCCATCCTGCGGCTGCTCGAGCGCAAGGGCGACAAAGTGGCGCTCGAGGCGGAGTACAAGGCGCTCATCAAGCGCGTGCCGGACGACCCGCGCTATCCGATTGGGCTGTCGGATCTGTACGCGAGCCTCGGCAAGCGCGACGCCGCGTTGCTGCTGCTCGATGGCCTCGCGAAGCGCCACGCGACCGACTCAGCGATCCTCGAGCTCGTCGTCGATGCCCTCTTGCGGCAGCGCGCGGACCGTCCGCGGGTCGAGCGCGCGTTCGCGGCCCTGCAGCGCCTGGAGGCGACGGACGACCGCCACGTCACGCAGCTCGGCGAGTACTACCACGCGACGGGCGACAAGGAGCGCGCCGTGGCCACGTGGCGGAAGCTCGCGGAGCCGCCGTTCGTGGCCAAGGGCGCAGACGCGACGAACGCGCGCGTGCAGTTGGCCACGCTGTTTGCCGAGCACGAGCTGCTGGACTTGGCCGAGCGAGAGCTGGATCAGGCCGTGCGCACGGCGGCCACGACACCGTCGAAGCTGGCAGCGTGGCGCGCGAACGCGCGGTTCCTCGAACGCACCGAGCGTCCCAACGACGCGGCCAAGGCGTGGGCCCAGGTCGAGGCGCTCCTGGGTCCGGCCGACGTCGACGGTCTGCGCGAGGCCCGCGAGCGGCAGGTCGCGCTGCTCGAGAAGCGTGGCGGCACGGGGACCGACGAGCTGCAGCAGCTCGAAAAGCGCCTGAAGGACCGCCCGGGCGATCGCGCCACGGCGCTCTTGTTGGCCGAGGCGTACGTGCGGCGCAAGGACTCGAAGCGGGCGCTGGAGGCGCTGCGTAGTCTCGACGCGACGTCCGACCGGGAGGCGCTCCGCGTTTTGGTCCGAGTGCACCAACTCCAGGGTAATGCGGCGACCGTCGTCGATACGCTCCGCAAGCTGGCTGCGCTCGATCGCGGCGCGGCGCGCGAGCTGCTGGCCGAGCTGGTCAAGAACGCCATCGAGAACCACCAATTGACCGCGGCCGTCCGACTGGCCGAGCTGGGCGTCGCGCTCGAGCCCGGCATCCCCGAGGCCGAGCTGCGACTGGCGGACGCCCTGGATCGCGTCGGTCGCTCGGCTGACGCCTTGAGCCAGACGCGGCGCGCGCTGCTGGCGATGCCCGCGGGCCCGGCAGCCGATGCGGTGCGCGAGCGCCTCGCCCGCCTCTACGAGCGCGCGGGCGACCGCGAGCTGGCCCGTCGCGAGCTCCTGACGCTCGTGCGCGATGGCACCGACCCGCAGCTCGCGTCCCTTGCAGCGCGGCGGCTGGTCGCGGAGGCGAGCATCGCCGAGCTGGAGGCGCTCGAGCCCCTGTTGGGCGCCCGCGGCTCGGGCAAGGTCGCGCAATCGACTGCACGACGCACCTTGCTGTCCCTCTACGAACGTCACGCGCGGCTCGTTCAGTCGTCGGTCGCCGACCCTGCCGAGCGACTCGCGGCGCTGCGGCGCCTCGGCGAGCGCGCCTCACGGGTCCTGGCGGAGGCGCTCAGCGAGGGTGATCGCGCTCAGAAGGCGCGCGCGGTGCGGCTCGGGCGCGTGCTTCAGGCGCGGGGCACGGCCTCGGGAATCCTGAGGCTCGCAGCCGACCCGGATCCGCTGCTGGCCAGTCAGGCGTTGCTGTCGCTGGGCGTCCTCGGAGTTGCGAGCCCGGAGGCAATTGCCGCGCTCGGCACCGCGACGTCGGCAACCGACGGGCAGATGAGCTCGATGGCGATCATCGGCCTGGGCCTGCTCCCGGGACCGGCCGCGGGGGCGGCCTTGCTGGGGCAGGCCAAGGCGGCGGTGACCCGCATCGATCGCGCGGTCGCCACGGCGCTCGCGTTGGGCTTTCGCGCCGCGCCGGAGGGCATCGACCTCGCCCTGGAGCTCCTCGCGGGCCCCGAGATCGTGCGTCCCGTGGCGGCGTGGGCTCTGGGCGCCATGGGCGACGTGCGCGTGATCGAGCGACTCGCGACGCGCTATCCATTGGAGAGCGAGGTCACGCAGCGCGCCATCGTGTGGGCCCTCGGCGCGCTCGCCAGTCCACAGGGCTGGCCGACGGTGCTGCGTGCCGCCGCCTCTGACAGCCAGCTCATCGCGACCGAGGCGCGTGGGAGCGCCGTCCGCATCGCGTCGAAGACCCGCACGACGCGCGAGGCGCAGCTCGGGACCCTGGCGCGCGTCGTCGACGTCGAGAACGCGCAGATCCGCTTCGGCTCGCTCTGGACGGTGCTCGTGCCACCGCCCGCTGGCACGGCCGAGGTCCCCGAGAGCGCGCTACGCGCCGCGATCGAGGCAGCGCTCGGCGGCTCCGACGGCCCGCTCCTGACCCGACTCCTGCGTGCGCCCGGCCTCAGCGTGTCTTCCGCAGCGCGAGCCACGCTCGTGCCGGTAGTCGGGCGCGCGCTGGCCCATCGGTCGCCCGACGTCCGCGTGGCGGCGGCGACCTGGCTTGGCGGTGCCGGTGCTTCAGCAGTGGCGCCGCTCGTGGCGCGCCTGGAAGATGCACACGACGGCGTCCGGGTCGCGGTGGCGCAGGCGCTCGGTCGACTCGGGGACGGGACCGCGCGGCGCGCGCTCGTCGACACCCTGGGCCGGGGCGGGAGCACCCTCTCTCGGGTCGCGCTCTTGGAGGCGCTCCGCGGGGCCGGAGGCTCGGTCGACCCCGCAGTGATCGCCGCGGTCTCCGACGCGATGCCCTCGGTGCGTCGCGCGGCCCTCGACACGCTCGCCGCCGCGTCACCGAGCGACGCTGCGGTCACTGCCGCACTCGGCCGCATCGCCGACCCGTCCATCGATGTGGGACTGGCCGCACTCGCGGTCGTCAGGCGCGCCAACGCGCTCGACCGTGCGTCGACCGTGCTCGAGAAGGCCCGCGCGCCCGTACGAGCCGCGGCTACTGTGCGCTGAAAACGCCGTCTGCCTTCTGCGCCTGAGTGTGACAGAGGGCGCAGACCTCGGCGTCGGCCGAGACCTCTTGCTTGTTGCCCGGGTTGAACGCCCGATACTGCCAGCCACCGTTCTGCTTCTCGCCGGTCTTGGTCATGACCGAGAGTTGGAACGTGGCTCCGGCCTTGCCGTTCTTGTCGAGCGTGTGGTGCGCCTTGACGAGCACGCTCCCAACCGGGAAGGGCCCCTTGGTCCGCGTCATGGCCTTGCTGTTGTAGTACAGGTGGCGCACCTCATTGGTGTCGGCCCGGACGATGGGCTGCGCGTTCGCACGCTTCCAGCTCTCGTAGCCCTTTGGAAAGCCGGCCGCGAACTGCGTTTCGAGAAGCGGTGTCGGATCTTCGACCTTCTCCTTCTTTTTGATGCCCGGCGAGCACGCGGCAGCGAGTGCGGCGACGGACACCGCGGTCAGGCCGCGACGAAATCCAAGGGCTCGGTCACTCATCCTGCGTCCTCCTGCCACTACAAGGCACCTCACGACGGCGCGCATGGTACCGCGTTCGCTCTCGATCGAAAACGCCCGATTCGCGGTCATCCGTTCGATGGTCTACTTTCAGCGCCCGATGACCGCGCCCGACTTCAAAGACCACTTCTCGGCCCGCGCAGCGACCTACGCGCAGTTCAGACCCACCTACCCGCCTGCCCTGCTTCGATGGCTGGCCGAGTCCGCCCCGGCCCGCACACGCGCCTGGGACTGTGCGACCGGCAATGGTCAGGCCGCCGTCGCCCTTGCTGAGCACATGGCGGAGGTCGTCGCGACCGACGCCAGCGCGCAGCAGGTCGCCGCGGCCGCACCTCACCCGCGCGTGCGCTATCGCGTCGAGCCCGCGGAGGCCTCGTCGCTCGACCCCGCGTCCGTCGATCTCATCACGGTCGCGCAGGCCCTGCACTGGTTCGACCATGCGCGTTTTGCGGCCGAGGTCCATCGCGTCGCGCGCCCTGGCGCGCTCGTCGCGGCCTGGTGCTACGCGCTCGCCTACGTGACGCCGGAGGTGGACCGCGTCATGGAGCACCTCTACGTCGACCTCGTGGGCCCCTACTGGCCGCCCGAGCGACTGATCCTGGAGCGCGGCTACGCGGACGTGCCGTTCCCGTTCGAGCCGGTCGAGGTCCCGGCGTTCGCGATGGAGGCGGAGTGGTCGCTTGGAGCGCTCGAGGGCTATCTGCGCTCATGGTCGGCCAGCACGCGGTATGAGGCCGACCATGGAAAAGATCCCGTCGCGCAAGTTCATGGGTTGCTGGCGGAGGTGTGGGGCGCTCCGGACACGTTGCGGACCGTCCGCTGGCCGCTCGCGATGCGCGCCGGTCGCGTTAGAACCTGATGGTGTAGTTCGATCCCGACTCGACCTCGGTCGGGCGGCTGTAGATGACGCCCAGCGCGGTCCCCGTCGCGATCCCGGCCACACCGAGACCGATGAGGGTCCAGAACCACCACTTCTTGACGATGCCGCCGTCGCTGCCCTCGATGGTCGGCGCTTCGAGCAGCGTGACAGTGAGGCCAAGGGGCTTGCCCGCGATGACGTCCACCGTCTGCTTGTGGGGCTGATAGCCCGGCGCCGCGACGACGAGCTCGTGCTTCCCGGCGGGCACGTCCTTGTCGAAGGGGATGGTGCCCGTGACCTTGCCGTCGATAGCGACCGTGGCGCCCGAGACGTTGGCCTGAATCGTCACGATGCCCGCGAACGGGATGAGGTCGGCGTCCAGGTCCTTGGCATCACCGGCCGTGACGTCGACCGTCTCGTTGAACTCGGTATAGCCACGCAGGGCGACGCGTACGGTGTGGTTCCCCGGGGTCAGCGTGAGGGGCTTGCCGAGCGGACAGGTGCCGACCTTCTCGCCGTCGACCCACACCTCGGCGCCGTTGACGTAGCAGCCGAGGGTCACCGTGCCCGTAGCGGACTTCGCCGGCGGAGGCTCCGTCTTGGTCTTCTTTGGCGGCTTCGCCGCGGCGGTGGCGAGCAGCCACGGGTTGAGTGACGTGCTGACGAAGCTCGCCAGGGTCAAGAACGCAAGAAACGCAAGCGAGCGGCGGGTACGCATGCGCGCAGCATACGGCCGGGCACCGCGCGGGTCAAAAGCCGTGACCTTCGTCGACGCGCGTCGTCCGATGCGGTAGGAGGGCCGAGTGACGACGCGACATGAGCTCACGCTGTCCGAGACCGCGCGCGGCGAGCGATTGGACGTCGTATTGGCCCGCGAGCTGAACCTCAGCCGGTCCCAGGTCGCGCTCCGCGTGGAGGCCGGCGAGGTGTGGCTCCGAGGCCGACCCGCCCGCAAAGCCGGCGAGCGCCTGCGCGGCGGGGAGCAGGTCGTCGTGACGCTCCCGCCACCGCCGCCCAGCGTCGCCGAGCCGGAGGACCTGCCGCTCTCCATCGTCTACGAGGACGCGCACCTCATCATCGTCGACAAGGCCGCGTCCATGGTCGTCCACCCCTCGCCCGGCCACGACCGCGGGACCCTCGTCAACGCCCTGGTCCATCGCTACGGCGCGCTCGCGGAGCCGACCTCCACCGCCGACGGCCGTCCACGCCCCGGCATCGTCCATCGACTCGATCGCGGCACGTCCGGGCTCATGGTCGTGGCGCGGGACGTGGTGACTCGCGACGGCCTCACGCGGGCCATCGCCCGGCGGACGATGAAGCGGTCCTACGTCGCCGTGGTGCTCGGCACGCGGCTCGAGGACGCGGTGCGCATCGAGACCCTGTATGCGCGCCACCCGACGGAGCGACGGCGCTTCAGCTCGAAGGTGGAAGCCGGCAAGGTCGCCGTCACGCACGTCCGCGTGTTGGCGCGGTCACGGCACGCGCTGCTGGTGCTCTGCCAGCTTGAGACCGGGCGCACGCATCAGATCCGCGTGCACCTCGCCGACCGCGGCTACGCCGTCGCTGGCGATCCGCTCTACGGTCACCCGCCGTTTTTCAGCGGGCCCGAAGCGGTGGCCGTCCAGCGACTCGAGCGCCAGGCGCTGCACAGCGCGCGACTCGAGGTGACTCACCCGGTGCTGGGAACGGCGCTCGACGTGACGGCGCCGCTGCCCACGGATCTGGCGCGCCTCGTAGGCACGCTCTTCGGCTCAGACTGGGTCGCGCGCTTCGCGGCGGGCGAGGTGCGCTTCGACGCCCCTACTTGACGGTGAGCGTGCCGAGCTTGGCTGGAGAAAAGCCATCGGCCGTGCCCGGGTTCTGATCGCAGTAGAGGAAGTTCACGCCGCCGTCGTCGGTGAAGCGATAGGCGAAGGCGAAGGCGCCGGGCTGCGGCCCAGCGAGGACCGAGCCAACGAACTCGTCGTTGGGTCCGCACGGCTCCCCGCCACACACCGCGTTCCACGTTGCCGGAAACCAGCTCCACCCCGGGGTGCTCCGGGGGTCGGAGCCGAGCGGTCCGAAACCGAGCGCGCCCGTGAGGCCAGCAGGCGCACCGGCGAGGGACGTGAGCCCGGGGGAGTGCACCCGACCGTAGGCCTTGCCCGACACGCCACCGGGCGCCGCCGTGAGGCTCACGGGGAACTGGAGGTTGCACCAGTCGATCGCCTTCGGCGTCTCCCCCGTGTAGCGAAATCCCGCGGGCGCCGTGCCCTTGGCGCCACCCTTGGAGACGACGACGGTGACGTCTCCCGAATCGCCCGGCGGAGTAACGCACCGTATCGACGTGTCCGACAGCACCACGAGGTCCAGACCCGACGCGGCGCCAAAGAGCACGCCGTCGGCACCCGTGAAGCCCGTGCCCGTGAAGATGACGACGTCTCCGCCATCGTCGAGCCCGCTCGACGGCGCGATAGACTCGATGGTCGGCGGGCCGGAGCAACTGGGGTTCGGCTGTCCCGGCGTGCCGCGGTCTCCCGCCGAGAGCAGAAATGCTGGTGGCGTCGCGCACCAATGACCGCCATGGAGGTGGCCCGCGGGCGTGTACTGATTGGGATCGAGCGCGAGGCTGGCGCCGCTGACGGGCTGTGTCGGAAACTGCGCCGCGGCGGTCAGCGGCAGGAGGTCGATGACGACGCCGCCGAGCCGCAGGGACACGGTCGTCGGGAGTGGTGGGAGCGGGCCGCCCAGCACGCCGTGGCAGCTCACGCCGCCGTTCTTCTTGGGATCGAGCGTGCGGCAGAGCACGGCGGCCGTCCCCGGCGCGACCAGGATCGGGGGGCTCGCGGGCAACTGCGTCGGCGCGCCGTCGCCAAGGACGACCTCGAAGCTCGCGAGGTTGATGGGCACGGCTCCCAGGTTCGTGAGCTCGAGCCACTGTCCCTGCTCGGCAGGCACAGCCTTGGGGGCGAGGTGCAGCTCCGTCACGATCACGGTGCCAGGCGCGATGAAGCCCTCGTCGACGAGGCCATCGCAGTCGGTGTCCTTGGTGTCGAAGGTCTCGGCGGCGTCTGGTGAGACGAGCTTGTCGCTGTCATCGCAGTCCGAGCCACCCGGGCAGGCCAGGGTCACGACGCCATCGCCGTCGGCGTCGACGTCATCGGTGAACCCGTTGCAGTCGTTGTCGAGCCCGTCGCAGCTCAGCTCGAGCGGCTCGAAGGTCCCACCGTAGTCGCACGCGGCGAACTGACCGCCGACGCACGCCCGCATGGCGCCCGCGCAGACGCCGAGCGTGAGCGGGCAGGCGATGGGCGGCAGGGCCTCGTCCGTCTCGCCATCACAGTCATCGTCGAGCGCATTGCAGTGCGTCTCGACGCTCTCGTAGGACGCTGCGTGCGCGAGGTACGTGGCGTCGCTGCACGCGGTCCAACCCGTGACGCCGCCGCAGGCCTGCGTGGCGCCGGCGCAGACGCCGAGCGTCATGGCGCAGGGCGGAGCGATGGCGACGTCATCGGGCGTGCCGTCACAGTCGTCGTCTTGGCCGTTGCACACCTCGGCCTCGGGCGCGGGCGCACCGCAGACCCAGCCCAGCGCCCCTTGGCAGGCGGCGTCGCCGTGGCAGGTGCCATGGTCATTGCTGGCCACGCACGGCTTGGTGGCGGGGAGCCCGTCGTCGGCGCTGCCGGTACAGTCGTCGTCTTTGCCGTTGCACGTCTCAGGCGCGGGGGGAGTGGCCGTGCAGCCGGCCCAACCCGCGCCGGCGTCGCACGTCTCGACTCCCAAGCAGGTCCCGCTCTGATTCGCTCGCTGGCAGGGCCGCAACGCGCCCGCGGTCGCGCTCGTGCAGGTACATGACCCGGTCGTGGGCAGGCATCGCTTCATCCCAACGGCCGCGCCATTGAGCCCAAAGGCGCACGCGGTCCCCGCGGGGCACGACTCGTCCTTGGCGCACGTCGCGAGGCAGAAGCGCTGGCCTTCGTCTCCGATGACCTCGCACCGTCCGCCGTAGCACTCGACATCGTCGGCGCACGGCTGACACGACGGCGCATGCGCCGGCAGGCACAGAAAGACCGGGTCGAGCCCACTCTGCGTCCCTTGACGGCACGCGAAGTCGGCCGGGCACGAGTCGGTGCACGTCACCGTGCACCGCGGCCCCGCGGCGGTGGAGATGCAAAAGCTGGAGGCGCAGTCGGTGTTGCCCTGGCATGGCTTGCCGAAGTCGGCGCCGGTCGACACCGTGGGCGCGTCGATCGCTGCCACGGCGTCGGGAGCGCTGTCGGGCGCGATCAAGACAAAATCTACCGAAAATGTATCGCTCGCCGGCGACGACGCGGGCACCGCGGGGGTGCCTCCACACGCGCCGAGCGCGAGCGAGGCCACCCACGGGAGCGTCGCGCGCATCGGGGGCGCCTAGAAGAACCCCTCAGCGGCCATGCCGACGAATGGGACCGTGTGCAGGCCGCCCTCGATGCGCATCCGGAACCGAGGGTGCGGGTTCCAGTAGAGCCCGACCTGGAGGTCCAGGATCGGGATGACCCGCCAGGAGCTCAGGTCCTGCTCGCGGCGGGTGACATTGCGCAGGTGGTCGCACTTGTTGACGGGCGGTGCGCAATTTGGAACAACGTCTACCGACGCGACGGTGCCCGGCGCGTAGCCGATGCCGAGCCCGACCGCGTACAGCAATCCTACGGACTCGGAGAACTTGAGCTTCCACTGGAAGACCGCATCCAGGGCAATGAGGTGGAGGTTGACCTCGGTGTAGCTGGCCTGATCCGGCCGATCGCCCACGGTGCGCCAGTTCTGCGCCGGCAGCCGGCCGCTCGTGTAGTCGAGCCCGAAGATGACGCGCGAGCCGGCAGGACCGTCGATGCCGACCTCGGCGCCGATGGAGTAGGTGTCAATGGAGCCGTGCTCCTGGAAGAAGCCGTCGAGGATCCAGTTGGGGAACGACACATAACGGCCGCGGGCGCCGACGCTGATGCCTTCGGTCGGCGTGTCCGGTCGCTGCGTGGCGCCTTCGGTCGTGGTGACCGCCGGGCCGTCGTCGGACTCGGGGAGGAGCCGAGTGCCCTTGTCGACGGGCGGCGCGGCCCAAGCCGGCACGGTCAACAGCGCCAGCAAGAGCCCAAGGGTGGTCCGAAGCGCCATGGCCGGCACGATAGCCGTGACCGGGCCCGCGAACAAGGGGCTCACGCGGCCGATGACGTGATAGACTCCGCGCGTGGTCCCGAAGGCCCCCAGCCCCGTTGCGCGCGCGACTCGCGGCGTTCCCTCCCGAAAACAGCGCATGGCGATGCCGCCGCTCCGGCGCACGCATGGTGAGCTGACGCGCGTTCCGACCACGGTCGTACCGCTGGGCGAGCGGTGCCGCGCGGTCGTCGAGCAGCCGGCGCTCGACGGCGTCTGGCTCGTGCAGCTGCCAGGCACGACGGCCGATCCCAGCATCTTTCCGCCCGACCGCTCGCTGCCCACGGTCTCATTCGACTTTCGCGAGCTGCAGCTCGACCCGACCGCCGGCGCCGACGACCGGAGCCCGTTCCACGTCTTTCATCGCAAGCTCGATCTGGGTCTGGGCGAGGCGCTGGCCGCACACGAGGTCCGGCACCTCGTGATCGTCGGCCACAGCTTTGGCGGCATGCTCGGCCTCGACTGGCTCCTGGATCGACCGCTCGAGGTGCTGCGCGCGCATCTGCCGACGCTCGAGCACGTCACGCTCGTCCTCGCGTGCGCCGCGCACCGCTCGCCGTTGGACGAGTATCGTATCCGGTCGGACGCGCCGCTGGTCGGTCCCTTTGCGACGTGGCTGTCGCGGCACGTGATGCAGCTCGGCACGACGAGCAAGGCGCGCCTCGAGCGGGTGATGGGGCTCCTGGGTCGCGAGCCACCCAAAGCGCTCTGGCGCATCGCTCCAGGCACGCGCGACGAGCTGGAGTTCTGCTCGCCGCTGCCCAAAGCGAGCTCGGTCGATCACTTCTGGCAGGTCGTGCAGTGCGCGCGCACCTACGACACGCGCACGCGGCTCGCCGAGTCCGGTCGGCTCTGGTTCGACCTGCTTATCCTGTCGGCCGAGCACGATGCGCAGTGGGCTCCATCGCTGTTCGAGGAGCTGTGGGCGTTGGTCCCCGCCTCGGGCCTTCGGTACGCGCGGTGGTGTGCGTTCCGCGGGGACGACCACCTCGGCTTCGCCCGAAACCCGGTCAAGTACTACAAAGAGATCAAGGACTTCGTAGCGGAGACGCGCGCTCAGCGCGGTTTGGAGGGAGCATGACCGACCCCACGGGCGGTTCCGAGTCGGTGCGACGTCGTCGCACGTTCTCATTGGCGGAGGCGCAGACGCTCCTCCCGTCGGTGGTGCGGGTGACCGAGCGCGCGGTCGCCGAGTCGCTGCACGTCCAGGAGCACGCCAGAAATGCCTCGGAGCCCGCGGATCCGCGTGTCGTCGAGATCGCGTTGCATCGCGTGGTGCAGCGCTGGTCGCAAGAGATCGAGGCCATCGGAGGCGAACCGAAGGGCCTCTGGCTCGTCGACTTCGACAGCGGAATGGGCTATTATTGCTGGCGTTATCCCGAGCGCCGCGTCGACCACTGGCACCCCTACGACACTGGCATTCAGGGTCGCCTGCCCATCCAGTAGGCGCATCGGCCCTTCCCATCGGACACTGCGAGCGCTAACGTTCGCCCCATGAACCCCCTCGACTACGTCATCGACTTCTTCAAGCGCCTGTTCCGTGGGCGCGTCGACTCGGTCATTATCGACGCCAAGTCCAAGATGATGGGCACGCAGTACCGGGCTCAGAGCGCGGTCTCGAGCAAGTTCAACAAGGCCATCGATGGTACGGTGGACAAGGCCAAGGAGAAGTTCAAGAAGAAGGACGCCGACAAGAAGTAGTCGGCCTACGCGGGCTTCGGTGCCTCCAGCAGCTCGAGCAGCACGCCGTGGCA
The DNA here is from genome assembly GCA_005776585.1 of Pseudomonadota bacterium. Classification (GTDB taxonomy): domain Bacteria; phylum Myxococcota_A; class UBA9042; genus SXOX01. The sequence continues at coordinate 16,078 of SXOX01000164.1, forward strand.
CGACTTGGGGTGCAAGAACGCGACCGGCAGCCCCTCGGCGCCGAGGCTGGGCTCGCGGTTGACGAGCCGAATCCCTGCCGCTTCGACGCGGCCCAGCTCGCCACGAATATCCGCCACCTCGAAGCACAGGTGGTGGATGCCCTCACCGCGGTCGGCCAGAAAGCGGGTGATCTCGCTCTGCTCGTTGAGCGGGGCCAAGAGCTCGATCAGCGCCTCGCCCGCCTCCAGAAACGCGACGCGGAGCCCGCGCTCGGGAACGTCCTTGGTCTCGAGGTGCCGGAGCCCGAGGCGATCCCGGTAGGTGACGAGCGCCGCCTCGAGGTCACGCACCGCGATGCCGAGGTGAGCGATCTTCTGGATGGGCGCGCTGGCCGCGCTGGTCCCGCTTTGGTCAATCGATTGCATCGTCAGCCTCCAGAAACACGAAAGCCCCACCCGGTGAACCGAGCAGGGCCTTCGATCATGGAGACGAGCGGGCGCTCACGCAACCCGCCCGAAGGTCCGGGGGTTCGGGGGTCGCCCCCCGACCAACGCTACATCATGTCGCCCATGCCGCCCATTGTTGGCCTAACATAAATGGCGACATTAGTAATGTAGCAGAAAAAATTAATTAC
>SXOX01000165.1 GCA_005776585.1 Pseudomonadota bacterium
CTCTTCCGAATCGTTCAGATGCTCCGCCGACGGGTGACGACGGCCGAGCGGCTCGCCCGCGCGTTGGAAGTTTCGCCGCGCACCGTTTACCGCGATATCCGCGATTTGATGGGTTCGGGCGTGCCGATCGTCGGCGAGACGGGCGTCGGTCGCGTCGTGCAACGCACCGCGGAGCTGATGCAGCAGGCTCCCTCGGAGGACGTGCGCGCGTTTGGCGGCATCCCGCTCGACATCATCCAGAAGTACATCAACGAGTGGTTCTCGAGCTCGCTCGATCTCTTCGGGGGCGAGGACAGCTCGAACGCGGCCGCCTACTTCGCCTCGGGCCTCAAGGGCCGCTACAAGGAGGCGACCTCCACCAAGATCACCGACCACGTCGCGCTGCAGGGTAGCTACACCATCGAGGAGATCCGGCCCGACGGGCGGATCGTGGACAAGGACATCCCCTTGCGGCGGGCGATGAACCTCGTGCTGCGGGATGAATACGTCGAGGACTGCGAGCGCGCCCTCGAGCGCTGGAACCGGTCGCTCCAGGCTGCCGGCCTGCCGAACCGGCTCTCGCTTCCGAGCCAGCGCTTCAATCGGGCCCAGGGGGTCTATGAGCGCATGCCCTTCGATCCGACGGGGCGACTCTTGTCTCCCGAGGACTACGGGGTTCGGCGCCCGGACTTCCTGCCCACCGCATCCGACCTGAGCTATGTCCGGAACCTGATGGTCGCCGTGTACGAGCCGGGCAAGTACGCCAACTGGATCGCGCCGCCAAAGAAGGGCATCAACGGTCTGGCCGTCGACTTCGAATACGTCCGACGCGTCTGACGTTGGAATTCAGCCGCCGGCGCATCCGGTCCACCGCAATGACGGGCTTCGCGACTGGGGTTGGGGCTGAGTCCTATTCGACGGCGGCGAAGCCCGCGAACAGCTCGCCTGCGAGGTAGGCCACGCCGGGCCGATCCGAGAACGACTTCGTGCGGAGCGTCGCGTTGAGCTCCTTGCCTGCCGCGCCTCGTGTGGCCTCGACGCGTCGCGCCGACGGCCGCTCCAGGTTCATCACCAGCCGCCGCACCTGCCCGCGCGCGAACGCGATGAACGTCACCGTGCCGTCCTTGGCGACGCTCTCGATGACGCCCGCGGTCGTGAACCAGTCATCTGCGCGGCCGTCGCCGTCGCGGTCGACCGTGTTGTGGAAGAACACCAGATCCCCCGAGACCGCCTGCGCGACCGCGCCATAGGTCTTGCTGAGCTGCCGCCGCGCTTCGTAGACGGCCTTCGTCAGCGAGAACTCCTCGGCGTCGGCGGGGGCCTTCGGCACCGGCAGATCGGCGACCTGGAGCACATGCGTCAGGAAGCGCGACTCATCGATGTCCTGCTTCAGCTCGAGCAGGCGCTTCGCGGCCGCGAGCAGCTCTCCGCGCGCGGAGCCATCGCCGAGACCCGGCGTCGGCGAGGCCTTGCGCGCCGCCTCCGCGGGCTTGGTGGTCTCGCGCCGCACCTCGATCCCCTTGGGCGCAGTCTCTCTCGGCGCGCGCGGCGTCTGCGGGACCGGAGGCGGCTCCACCTCAGCAGGCTCGGCGTCGGGCTCTTCCGCGGTGACCGGAGGCTCGACCGGCGTCGGCTGGGTCCGCAGCACGACCGGGGGCATGGCCGGTGGGCTCGGCTCCGGAGCCGTGGGCGTCGGGACCTCGATGACCGTTCCACCGTCAGCGACCGTCGACTTCGGCTTGGGCGACGTGGCGCCGGTTGGCGCGTCGAGCTCCGTGGGAAGCTCCAGAGTCCGCTGCGCCACACGCGGGCTCGACCGCCGCGCCTTGGCTCGCCGCGCCTTGGCCACCCGCTGCGCGCGCGCGATCTCCCGTGACTTTGCCTTGGTCTTGGCGACCCGCTTTCGCTCGGCCTCCGTTCCGCGGCGCTCCGCGCTCGGGGCCGGAATCGCCGCCGGCGCGGCCGGACGTAGCGACGCGAAGCTGCCGGGGCTCTCGACGAACATCGGGTGCAGGAAGTGTTGCTCCAGCGGATGCGGCGCCTTGACGTGCTCCTTCATCGCGGCGCAGCCGAGCGGTCCCGCGACCTGGGTCACGCCCAGCAGTCCGACCAGTCCCAGCCGCGCGGTCCGGATGCTTGCTGCGCTCATGCCACCTCCTGCGTCCTTGTTCACCGCGACCAGCCGCCACGACCAGCCGCCAGGCCCGCCACAGCGGGACTCGCCCAACCTGACATGGTTTTCTAGCAGTGGGCCGCCAACGTGGCAAAATTATCGGGCGCGCCGTACCGGTGAATTCCGCCCGGCGCCTTCCGTCGAACCCGGGCACCCCCCGGTTCCCGGCCACAGGCTCGACCGGACGACGGACGAACGACACGATGAGGTAGGACCCATGACAGACCTTCACACCACGTTACGACGGCTCTTGCGAATCGGCTCCTCGCTCGTGGGCGCTGTGGCCATCGCAGGCCTGGTCATCGGCTGCGGCGACGGAAAGGAGGCCGAGCGACCGGGCTCGGTGACCGTGAGCTGGGGCATTGGCGGCTCGACCTGCCAAAAAGTTGGCGTCGACCTCGTGCGCGTCTCGCTCATCTCCGGCGACAAGGTCGAGCCGGCGACGCCGGTCCCCTGCCAGCAGGGCACGATGCGCATCACCTCGGTCGCGCCGGGCAACTACCTCGTCCAGGTCGACGGCTATACCAAGAGCTCGGACACCGCGAGCTACTACGGCAAGCTGGCCGGAGTCGGCATCCAGGCGGGACAGGAGACGAAGCTCCCGCGCATCGACATGGAGCAGAAGCCGGGCGCCTTCGACATCACCTGGAAGTTCGCGACGGGCGACCTGTGCAGCTTCGCCGGCGTCGACACCGTCGCCATCCGGGTGTGGGACGATCGCAGCCGCAAGGTCTACAACGAGTACCTGGCGTGTGACCCGTTCCTGGCCGTCTCGCAGCAAGAGGCCAAGAACCCCACGACGCAGTTGTGGGACACCGCGCGCGGCGTCGTCGTTCCCGACTTGCTGTCGGGGGTCTACAACGTCGAGATCTTTGCGCTCATGGCCGGGACCGGCAGCAACATGGCGCGCTATTGGGCCAAAGCGGAGGCGGGTATCCTGAATGGCCGGCTCACCGCGGTGCCGCTCACGTTGGCGGCCTGCAACGACGCGCCCGCCTGCCTCATCGGCGCTCCGTAGCGCGCTTGCCTCCCCGCCTTCCTCGGCGCATCCTCCGCGCAGATTGACTCGTGTCGCTGGCCCGCGCGTCGGGCAGCCCGGAGGTAGCCATGTTCCTGACCACCCTTGTCCTCGGCCTGTCGCTCGTGCTCGCGCCGGTGCTCTCCCCACCGGAGATCTCGGCGAAGGACAAGCCGTCGTCCTCGACCTGTGCCGAGGGCAAAGTCTGCAACCTCACCTGCTCCCATGGCGGCTGCACGACCACCTGCGAGAAGGGCTCGACCTGCAACGCGACGTGCTCGGGTGGCCGCTGCACCGAGAGCTGCAAGGCCGGCGCCGTGTGCAACTTCACCTGCTCCGGCGGAGGCTGCACGACCACGTGCGCTGCCGGCTCGACCTGCAACCTGACGTGCTCAGGCGGAAAGTGCCAGCGGACCTGCGACAAGGGCGCACGCTGCAACGCGACCTGCTCCGGCGGCGACTGCAAAGGGCCTTGACCCCCCGCGGGCGGCTCAGGCGCGACCGAGACGCAGCTTCCAGACGCCCAGGAACGCCTCACGAAAGATGGCGCCGCTCATCTTGCTCTTTCCGGCCGTGCGGTCCGGAAAGACGATGGGCACCTCCGCGATGCGAAAGCCCGCCTGATGCGTGCGCCACGTGAGCTCCACCTGGAAGCCGTAGCCTTTCTGTTGGATGCCGTCGAGATCGAGCGTCTCGAGCACCTCGCGCCGAAAGCACTTGAAGCCTCCCGTGAGGTCTCGGTACGGCAGACCGAGCACCGTTCGCGCATAGCGATTCCCGCCACGGCTCAGCGCCTCGCGACGCCAGGGCCAGCCCTCGGTACCACCGCCCGGCATGTAGCGGCAGCCGAGTACGAGGTCGGCGCTCTCCGCGGCGCGCAGGAAGTCGGGCAGATAGCGCGGCTGGTGGCTGAAGTCGGCGTCCATCTCGAAGATCCGTGTGTAGTCGCGCTCCAAGGCCCAGCGAAAGCCATGAATGTAGGCCGTCCCGAGCCCAAGCTTGCCCTGACGATGCACGGCGTGAATGCGCGCGTCCGCGGCGGCCAGGCCGTCGGCGAGCGCACCGGTCCCATCCGGGCTCCCGTCATCGACGACGAGGATGTGGACCTCCGGCACGACCGCGTGAATCGCCGGGATGATGCGATCGAGGTTCTCGCGCTCGTTGTACGTCGGCATGATGATCAGCGTCTTGTGTGCGGTCATGTCTACTCCAGGCGGGGGTCAAAACCGGTCGGTGTAAAACGAGTCCAGCAGGGCACGATGGCTACTCTCGACGGCGCCGCGGCGCAGGTCGCCCGCGGCCGACAGATCGCCATTGCTCGGGTCGATGGGCGTCTCGACGATGGCGAACTTTGCGATGACCTCGAACGATCTCAGGGTGCGATTGACGCGCTCGACGACGCGGCCGATCTCAGCGAACAGCGCCGGATGTCGCGCGAGCCCCTCCACTGGGAGGTCATGGGCCTGGGCCCACGCGGTCGCTTGCTGCTCATCGAGCCAGATCAGCGCCGAGAGGAAGGGGCGCCCCGCGCCGTGCACGAGGGCGCGCTGAACGAGCGGCTGCGCACGAAGCTCGGACTCCAGGGCCTCGGGATGCACGAGGCGGTCGGGCGGAACCACGATGGCGTGCCCGCGACGGCCGAGCAGCGTGACGATGCCGTCAGCGTCGATTGCGGCAAGGTCGCCAGTTTGGATCTCGCCGCCGAGCGTGACCGGCCCGTCGAGCCAGAGGACCAAGGCACCGTCACCGTCGACGCCCGAGCGGACGCCGTCAATCGCCGCACCGACGGTTCCACACCGAAGGCGCCCCGGACGCGACACGTGCGTGAGGCCGCCCGCTTCGGCGATTCCGTAGGTGGTCAGGACCTCGACGCCGAGGCCCGCAAGCGCGCGCTGCACCGGTTCCGCGAGGCGCGCGCCTCCGGTCACGATCGACCGCACCCGACCGCCAAGGCGACGGCTGAGCTCGTCGCCCACGACGCGCGTCGCGACGAAGTGCTGGGCCTTGTCGAGCCACGGCAACGGTCGCCCTTCATCGTCGGCGCGCGTGGCGCGGCAGCCGATGCGCACCGCCCACTCGAGGGCCAGCTTGCCCAGGCCACCGGACCGCTCGGCCTCGCCGACGAGCTCGGCGTGGAGGCGCTCGATCGCCGCGGGTGTACAGACACTGAGCGTGGGCTGGACGTCGGCGACCAGCGTGGGATCGAGCCACGGGCCGTCTGCGGCGGCGACCGTCGCGCCGCACAGCAAGGCGTACAGGCCGACCGACTGTACGACGAGCCCTGGCGTTGGACCGACCAGCAGCACGACGTCGTCGGCCGTGATGCCCAGCGGAGCCAACGCCATCGCGCGCCGCAGAGCCGTCGCGTGGTCAATGGTCACCGTGCGCAGCGCGTCACCCGACGTGCGCAGGACGAAGGCCGGATCATCGGGCCGCGGCACCGCGAGGCGCGGGCGTGACCCGGGCTCACTCGAGCGAAGCGCTCGGAGCGACTCCGCGGTCAGCACGTGGGTCGCGCCGACCGCGTCGCGCACGGCCTCGGCTTCACTCGGCAGCGCGGGCACGATGGCCGCACCGGCGAGCAGCACGCCGAGGCGCGCCTCGAGGTCGTCTCGACCTGCCGGGAGCGCGACGACGACGCGGCCGCCCGCCGCGACCCCGTGAGCGCACAGGCGCTCGGCCAGACCCTCGACGTTCTGGAGCAGCCCGGCGAACGAGAGGTCGGTCACCGTGGCGCCGTCACGTGTGAGGACGGCCGCGCCGCGTCCACGTCGCGCGGCGGTCACTCGAAACGACTGGACAAGCGTGCTCACGGGTGCACCGGGGCGCGGACTCTACTCCCGACTCGCGGCTCGTGTCACGCGCTTTGTCCGGCGAAAAACTTGCGTCCCCGCCCCGCCCGGGTGAGAACCGCTGGGCCGCCGGCCATCGCCTGCGCCTTCCAGGAGCGTGCCCCGTTCATGATGCCTCTCGACCGTCGCGGAGTTGCCGTTTCGTTGTCCCTCGGTCTGATCGCGGGGCTCGCGCTCGCCTGGGTGCTCTGGCGGGAGTCCCGTCCGCCGCCGCCGCGGGAGCCGCCGACGGCCGAGGCCCTGCGCGCTCGCCTCGCGCACGCCGGAGTCAACACGGTCCAACCGCTCTCGACCACGCCGCCTGCAGGGCCGGTCGGAGTCGCGCTGCCGCAGGCGCCGCCCCCGACGGCCGCAGCCCGCCCGGTCAGCTACGACCTCTCCCGCATCGCGTTCGACGCGCAGGCCGGGCGCTATCGCCTCGCGGGGGCCAATGGCGCGCGGCTCGCGCTCACGCTGCACCCGGCCGTGCAGAGAGCGGCGGACGGCATCCTCGACGGCAAGGAGGTCGATGTCGGCGCGGTCGTCGCCATCGAGCCCAAGACGGGACGAGTCCTGGCCTTGGCCGAGCGCTCGAGCTCGGCGGACTGGAAGCACCCGGCGCTTCAGGCGATGCCCCCGGCCGCGAGCGTGTTCAAGATCGTGACCGCCGCCGCGCTGGTCGAGAAGGCCGGGCTGCCCGCGGATCAGCCGACGTGTTTTCACGGCGGTCTCCACGGCTTCAATGAGCGCCACCTCGTCGACAACGCGCGCGCCGACACGCGCTGCGAGTCCATCGCCGAGGCCCTGGGCCGCTCGAGCAACGTGGTCTTCGGCAAGCTCGCGCGCAAGCACCTCGACCCCGCGCGTCTCACCGAGGTCGCGCGCGCGTTCGGCTTCGACAAGGAGATCCCGTTCCCGTTGGTCATCGAGTCGAGCCGCGTCTCCATCCCCGAAGAGCCGCTCGAGTACGCGCGGGCCGCCGCGGGTTTCCACCATACGACGCTCTCTCCGATGCACGGCGCGCTCATCGCGGCCGCCATCGGCAACGGCGGCGCGATGATGGCGCCCGTGCTCGTCGATGAGGCGCTCGTGGGCGGCAAGCCGCTCCCGGCGGCGATGCCGATGGTCATCCAGCGCGTCGTGACCGATGCCACCGCGCGGACGCTCACGCAGATGATGGTCACGACCACCGAGCTCGGCACGGCGTCGCGTTACTTCCGAAAGCGCGGACCGGCACTCCAGGGCATCGCGGTCGCCGGCAAGACGGGAAGCCTTTCGGACAAGGATGAGGACGGCACGCGGCGTCACTACTCCTGGTGGGTCGGCTTCGCGCCGGCCGAGAACCCCCGGATCGCGGTCGCGGCACTCGTTGTGAACGTGACCGGCTGGCGCGTCAAATCGACCTACATCGCGCGCGAGGTCCTCGAGGCCTTCTTCGCCCACGAGTCGGGGCACGAGGTCTCTGCACGTTAGCCAGCCTCAGGGTCTGGTTGCCCACGGTGCGGTGCATCGGCTAGGTTGACTCCGATGGCCACCTCTCGCTGGAACCGCTCTCTCGTCGTCGCGCTCGCTGCGCTCCCGTTCTGGATCGTCACCGGCTGCAACGGCTGCAAGAAGTCCGAACCCGCGCCCGCGCCCGCGCCCCCGGTCGCTACGGCGCCGTCAGCGCCTGCGGAGCCGCCCCCAGCACTCGCGTCGCCAGCCGCGCCGCCTCCGGGCCCGAGCGCGATTGCGGCACCGCCAGTCGAGACCCCGGACGCGGGAGCACCTGCCGAGCCCGAGCCCGCGTTGCCTCCGCCGCTCTCGTCACTGCCCCCATCGCCTCCGGCGGATCCGCAGGCCGTGTGCGTGCGTGCCTGCAACAAGGGTCAGCTCTGTCGCACCCAGCGGGGCTCGGCGTCCGCGTGCGTCGAGCAGTGCTTCTCGTCGTTCAAGGGCACCGCCCCCGACGAGCTGCGGGCCAAGAAGCTCTTCATCGCCCAGGATCGCTGCGCGGATCGGCCCTGCAAGGAGCTCGAGGCATGCGTCGGTCGCTTCGTCTTGGGCGAGCGCCTGCTGACGGAGGCGCCGCCGATCGAGGGCGAGGCCCTGCGCACGGCGTGTCGGTCCATTTGTGACAAGGAGCGCACGTGTGACCCGGAGACGTACGGCAGTCGGCCGAACCCCGCCCAGACGTGCTTCGGGACATGCGCCCACACGCTCGGCAACCCCGACGAGTCGGCCTCAGTGCAGCGCTTCCTCATGCATCAAGCGCTCAAGTGCGTCGCCAAGGACTGCGAGGCGTTCAAGACCTGCATGCGCGAGCGCTCCGCGCCACCGGAGTAGTCGACCCGCGCCGCCGCGCTACGGGTCGTCTTCGACGCCGCGCAGGATCTTCGCGATCAGCTCCTTCGCGCTCGGATGACCGAGCCGCCCCGCCTGAAAGAGGTCCTGCGCCATGGGCTCGAGCCGCCCCGCCGTGTGGTGGCGAATCGCGCGCGCGAACCAGAACTCGCCGTTGTCGGGGTCGAGCGTGATGGCCGTGTCGAGATCGGCTGCGCCCAGCGCGTCGTTTCCGAGCAGATAGTGGGCCGTGCTGCGCCAGCCGTAGTACTCGGCCCGGTCCGGGCGCATCCCGATGGCCCGGTCGTAGTCGATGATGGCCTCGTCCGCGTGCGCCGTGCTCAGGCGATGGTGCATGGTGACCAGCACGCCCGCGCGGCGAAAGTAGAAGTCCGGGTTGGCCGGATCGAGCGCAATCGCCTGGTTGAAGTCGGCGAGCGCTTCCTCCAGGCGGTGGGCGTTGTGGTGGCAGATGCCGCGCCGAAACCGCAGCTCGGGGTTGTCGGGCTCGAGCGCCACCGACTGATCGAAGTCGGCGATGGCGCCTTCCAGCTGGCCCAGGAACACCCGGGTCATCCCGCGCCACGAGAACAGCGTCGCGTCCTCCGCATCGAGCGAGATGGCCATGTCGTGGTCTGCCAGCGCGTCGTCGAACTCACCCAACAGATGCAGCGACATGGCACGCTCGTGCCAGAAGGCCGCCGTCTCGGGCGCCAGCTCGATGGCGCGCGCGAAGTCGTCGAGCGCCTCACGTCGGTCGCCCAGCAGCTCACGCAGGCGGCCGCGGATGAAGTGGGCCTGCGCGTGCTCCGGATCGCTCGCGAGGCTGGCGTCGACGTCCGCCAATGCCTCAGCGACCTCGCCCATGCCGAGACGCACCTCCGCGCGCGCCAGCAGCAGGTCGGCGCGTCCTGGCTCCATCGTCAGCGCCAGGTTGAGGTCGTCAACTGCGGAGCTGAGAGGTCGCAGACCCTCCGCGTCGACGAGGTAGCCCATGTGCAGCGCGGTCGCCCGGCGATGGAGCAGCCGCGCGTTGGTCGGCTCGAGCTCGACGGCGCGATCCAGATCGGCCAGCGCGTCACTGAACCGGCGCAGGTGCAAGAGCGCGACCGCCCGCGACCCGTGATAGCTGGCCGTGTCCGGGCTCGCCGCGATGGCTCGGTCGTAGTCCTTGAGCGCGTCGTCGTAGCGCTCCATCGCCTGGTAGGTCGCGGCGCGAAAGAAGAGCAGGTCCGCGCTGTTGGGTGACAGCTGCAGCCCGCGATCGTAGTCGGCGAGCGCTTCCTCGTAGCGCTCGACCTCGGCGAACAACGTCGCACGCGTGAAGTACAGCGAGGCGCGCCGCGGCTCGAGCTTGAGCGCCTTGTTGAAGTTGAATAGCGCGGCGTCCTTGTCGCCAATCTCGCAGAGTGAGATGCCGCGGAGGTGATAATACGACGCCGTATGCGGATCGAGCTGGATGGCGCGGTTCAGGTTGGCCACCGCGCGCTCGTGGTCGCCCAGCGCGCCGTGCACCTGGGCCCGCTGGTGGTAGACCTCGGCATCGCTCGGAGCGCGCTCCGCCGCCTTGTCCAGGTCGGTCAGCGCGCCAAGCAGGTCGTCGAAGTGTCGCTTGACCGCGCCGCGCAGCGTGTAGGGCTCCGCGCGCTCCGGCGCGAGCGTGACCGCGGCCTCGACGTCGGCCATCGCGCCCGCGGCGTCGTCGTGGTTGGCGCGCTTCAGCCCCCGCGAGCCACGCCAGAGAGCCAGCTCGACGCGCGCGTCGTCGGACTTCTCCCGCCGATAGCGCTCCTCGGCCTGCGCCACCGCCGCGTCGAGCTGCGGCAGCTCGTCATCGTCCGGAGCCTCGCGTGACCGCCGCGCCGCGGACGGCGGCCGTCGTCGCGTGATGCGGCGAAACGGGATGACGTTGTCAGGCGGCTCACCGCCGCGGCCACCTCCGCGGGTCGTATCGTCGCGTCGCGACATGGGCGCGAGTGTAGCACGCTCCTAGAAAAGCAGCGTCGAGCCGAGGTGCAGGGACAGCTCGTGAAGGACCGCGTCGCGCACCACGTCCGGGGATGCGTTCGGCCGCGCCAGGTCAATCTTGTAGGCACCGAACTGACCCAGTCCAAACGCGTAGCGCACGCCGAACGTGGTGGAGAACACGAGCGTCTTGGCTTCCTCTCGCGAGCCCAGCTGGATGGGCTTGCGATACTCACCGCCGAGCGTCACCCCGTAGTAGTCCACGTGCTCGTCACCCAGCACTGCGGCTGGGGGCGCCGTCGTGCGATCGGTGAACAGGCCGAGGCCCGCGGCGAAGCGCTCGGTGAACTGATAGCGCACGCCGGCGCGCACGTTCCACGCAAAGCGCGAGTCGACGCTCAGCTCCTCGTTTTCGACCGGCGGCATGAAGTCGGCCTCGAGTGCGACGTAGCCGCCCGGGAACTCGGCCGCGACCGCAACGTGAATCTCGACGGGGAGCACGGTCCCGCCACCGGTCTTTCTGAGGTTATCCTTGGACAAAGTAAAGCTGGCCGGCGGCAACTGCCGGTCCGTCGTCTGCGCGCCCGAGTTCACCGTCGTCCGGTCTCCGAACTGCCCAAACTGCCACAGCGGGCTCCGCACCGTGACCCCGAGGTGCCAGCCCTTGATGAACTCCCACTGAGCGCCCACGGTGAACAGGCCGCCGATGACGGAGCGGTTGTCGTCGTCTTCGAATACGATGAACGCCGCAGAGGTCTCGGGTGTCGCGGGGCTGGTTGGCCGGTTGTTCTCGAGCAGCCGCACCCGCGACTGGGTCTTGCGGTAGACGCCAAACAATCCCAGCCCGAGGCGCACGCGACCGCCGAGCTCACCGCCAAGCGCAAAACCGACGTGAAACGAGCGCACCTTGCTCGCAAAGTCGAGCTGCATGCCAAAGGAGCCCCCTTGGACGGGCAGATCGTCGAAGCCATCCTGGCTCGAAACCTCCGCCATCTCCGGGACGAACAGGCCGAACCCCAAGACGAGCTTGGGGAGCACGCGCCGAGCGAAGACGAGCGAGGTCGGTACCGCGACGAACTCCGTGTCGGAGATCCCGACGCTGCGGGTCGTGACGCCATCGGTCGCCTCCATGATCGACGGGTACTTTCGAAACCGCAGCATGAAGGCCGAGCCACTGACGTCGAGCTGGTAGCGCTCGATGGCGGCCAGCCCGGCGGGGTTGTACCAGGCGGCAGCGCCATCAACCGAGCGCGCGACGCCGGTGCCGCCCATGATCGCCGCGTCGTTGCCGAGCTCGTAGCTGCGGCCATTGCCGGCGTGCGCCGGCTCGGCCAGCGCGAGCGTGAGCCCGGCGAGCGCAAGGACTCCAACGCGCCGGGAGACTTTGACAGCGCTCGATGAAGCGGTATACGCCCGACCCATGCTCACTCGTCGTCGCATCGTCGCTCCTTCCGTTCCCGGCGCGAGGGGACTCGTGCTCGTGGCGCTCATCGTGACCGCGGGCGGTTCTGGCTGCAAGAAGAAGGAGTCGCCGCCGACGCCGCCCCCGGTGGCAGCTCCCGCACCACCTCCGACAGCGGCCACGACCCCGGCCGCGCCGGTCGCGTCCTCAGCCGCCGCCGC
>SXOX01000166.1 GCA_005776585.1 Pseudomonadota bacterium
ACCCGCCTCCAGGTCGAGCACCCGGTCACCGAGCTCGTGATTGGCAAGGACCTCGTCGCCGAGCAGGTCCGCATCGCCGAGGGCGCGCCGCTGGGCTACGGGCAGCGCGACCTGGCGCAGCGCGGCCACGCCATCGAGGCGCGCCTCTACGCCGAGGATCCGCACACGCAGCTCCCACAGACCGGGCGCGTCGCGCGCCTGCGCTTTCCGGAGGGCCCGGGGGTTCGGGTCGATTCCGGGCTCGTCGAGGGCGGCGAGGTCACGCCCTACTACGACCCGATGCTCGCCAAGGTGTGCGCCTTCGCCGAGACGCGTGACGCCGCAACGGCGCGATTGGCCCGCGCGCTGCGGGAGCTCGTGCTGCTCGGGGTCACGACGAACGTGCCGCTGCTCCTGCACGTGCTCGAGCATCCCGCGTTTGCCGCCGGAGACACGACCACCGCGTTCCTGGAGGAGCACCCGGTACCCGTCGGGGCCGTGGACGACCTCGCACTCATCGCCGCGGCGCTCGCGGGAGCGCCGGTGCAGGCGGCGGTGGGCGACGCGCGCCAGGATCCCTGGTCGCCGTTCACGCGCCTCGGGAGCTTCCGACCATGAGCACCACGCACGACTTCACGCTCCCCGATGGCACGACCCGCCGCGTCACTTTGCGGCGCGACGGCACGACGGTGCACGCCGAGGTCGACGGCCAGGCGCTCACGCTGACGGTGACCGAGTCCCCCGCCGGACTGCTGCTCGAGGGCGACGGCCGCCGCGTCCTCGCGCACACGAGCCGCGTCGGTGACCGGGTGCACGTCAAGCTCGGCGCCGAGCCCGCCGCCTGGGTCTCGATCAGCAAGCGCGCCGGTCGCGCCTCGGCGCACGACGCCGGCGGACTGGAGTCGCCGATGCCCGGGACCGTGCTCGCGGTGCGCGTCCAGGTCGGCGATGTGGTCGCCGAGGGGCAGACGCTCGTCGTCGTCGAGGCGATGAAGATGGAGCACGCGATCAAGGCGCCCACCGCTGGGCGGGTGACGCGGGTGTGCTTCGGCGAGGGGCAGCGCGTGAGTCAGGGGGATCGGCTCATCGAGCTGGAGGCGTAGGAGCGTCCGCGGATTGTCCGTCACTCGCCGTTGGAGCGGCGCGCGAGGCGTTCCCAGTGGCGTTGCTTCCCCCGTGGGAGCGTTGGGTCACAGGACACGTACGTTGGGCTCCACGACAACCGCGTTGGGCTTCAATGCAGCCACGTTGGACTTCAACGCGACGGCGTTGAAACTCAAGGCAGCCGTGGTGGGCTTCAATGCAGCCGCGTTGGGCTTCAGGTTGACCGCGCCAGGCTTCACGGCAACCGCGACGGGCCTCAAGACGACAGCTCGCCGCGCAAGAGCAAGGTCGCCTAGTCAATGGCCCAGCCCGCGGTCGGCCTCACGGCCGCGGGCTGGGCGAATTCCTCAGCCTTCGGCCTCGCACCGCGTGGCTGGCGCGCAAAGCCAAGTCGTCTGCTTCAAGACGAACTGACGTTTATTTACATGCTGCGACCGTTTGGAAGTTGACCGAGCGCGGAGCGTCCTAGTACACTCATCCAAGTTAACACCGACGCGGGCCGCTTCACACCGACGCGGGCCGCTTCACACCGACGCGGGCCGCTTCATTGGAGGTCCGTGTTGTGCAAACGATAATCGCGTATCCCCGCTCAACGCTTCTGGCGACGTCGTTCTCAATCAACAGCGCGCTGACGACCGGGGGACCCACCGTGGTCGCCACGGCGGCTGAGCTGCAGGCGCTCGTCTCGAGGAATCCGCTTGACGCGGCCATCTTCGACACCATGCCGTACGGTCGGGCCATCCTGACGTTTCGCTTCTGGGCGCTCAGGCTCTCAAACATCGTCCTGACGGGCTCACCAACGTTCAGGCTGTATGCTCGCGCGTTCACAGGGCATGACGCGTTCGAGCTGGGGAGCACGATGCACCTGCGCAGCTGCAACAGCCCCTATCCGATCATGACCGATCCAGTGCGCGGTGCCTCTTGGCACTCGGGCGCAACCATGCTCATCGAGAGGGCGAGCACGCCGGATGTCGCGTATACCAACACGTACGCCAAGATCGCGCTCTCGGACGACACCCCGGTCAAAGTGGACTCCGACGTGCTTCTCAACACCGCGCCGATGGACCGCTTCCTGACGTTCACCATCGAGGCGACGTCAACCGCTGGTGCCGCCCACACGGTCGATGCCGACGTCGAGATGGACGTCGAGGTCACTCTGACCCTGCGGGATCCGGCGTAGCCCGACGTCATGACCACCGCCGTCCTTACGAGCGAGGCGCTGACCGGCGACCTCAGCGCGAACACGCCGGGACTTGGCGGAGTCGAGACCGCCATCGGCGTCCCGCTCGTGGGCTGGGCGGTCACGGCGGCGCTGGGCGAGGCGGTGCTCTCGGAGTGGATCTATGACGTCACACGCTGGCTCAACAGCGAGCAGCGGGCGCTCGTGCGCAGCCGGCGCCTCGACCTGATGTCGATGAAGCAGCGCGCGCAGATTGCCGTCGCGATCCAGTCCGCGCTAGACTTCGCCGTGGCTATGCACGAACAACGCCTGCAGAAGACGGTCGGTGGTGTCCCGGTGGCGCCGCCGGCCATCTTCTTTCCTGCAGGCGTTTACCCGGCCGCCGGTCTCCGTGTCGATGCCCGCCTGCGGCTCCTGGGCGAGGGCCCCTCCATCAGCGAGATCGTCTTCGGCGGCTTCGCGAAGAGCGATGTCACGTCGAGCACGGCAACCCTCGGCGACTTGAGCGTCGTCATGGTGATCACGGGCGGCGCGGCCGGCAACCCATCGAGCATGGACACGGCCTGCGCACCGGGAGGACTCGAGGGGTTTGGCATCACGGGCGTCGCGTACCTCTTGGTCGGAGACGCCGTGAGTTCACCGACGCCGCAGTCGCAGCTCCCCATCGCGACGCACGTCGTCACGTTCGCCGAGGCGCCGATCCCGGGCTATCGCCTGCAGGACCTCTACTTGCTCGCTAGCCGCAAGGATGCCGTGTCCTTCACTACCGGCATGACCGAGGTTCACGCCGACCGCGTCCGCATCGACAGCGCCGGGGCCTACGCGATGCGCGTCACGGGGAAGTCGGGCGTCGATGCGCGTCCGGTCTCTCTGGCCTGGACGCGGTTCACGGTCGACACCGGACGACCGGCGCGGCCACCCTCGCTCGACGCGACGGGCAGCCTCGCCCACGGAGACTCCCTCGCGCTCGGCTTCCTGGTCGCCGGCAACTTCCCGTCGAGTCCTACGGGTTCGAACCTCCCCACGTGGTATGCCTACGGCCCAACCCGAGCCTCCGGTCCGGCGTCGGTCGGTGCGGTCGATGCCAATGCGGCAGTGGATCCCGAGAATCGGCGGTATTGGGTGTGGTCACAAGGCCTGCTCGGACTGGAGTCGACAGACGGCAGCGTCTTCTGCTCGGTGTCCGATGGACGGGTCGAGGTCAACTCTCTCCTGGTTCCCCCCGCTGTCATCGCCGATCCCGATCCCAAGCGCTCGTCGTACGCGCCCGGCGCCTTGGTCCATGTGAAACGCACCGCGCAGCTCACGACCGTCAGCATGAACACCGTTCGAGGCACCTTCTCGCCCCCGAATGCCGCGGTCATCGTGCAAATCGAGTCCGGGCCGACGCGCGTCATGCTGCATGACGTCTCGCTCGGTGGCACGGAGATTGAGGCCGTCCATTTTCTCCCGGCAGGAGGCGCACCAGCCGCGATCGCTGACGGCGATGTCCCCCGGCGGTTGCGACGTGGGTCGACACCGCCAATGAGCCTCTCTGGTCGCGGCTGCAGCTCGGCGCGCATGGCCTGTCCGCGACTCGGAGCGCGCCCCCGCCCTCGCCGTCGATGACCTCCAGTGCGCTGAACCTGTTCGGCGATCGCTGGCAGCGTTGCGGCGACGTCGTGTTGGACGCCACTGCCAAGGCGATCTCGGGTCAAGCGCGCCTGGGCCACGGGTTGATCGAATCCGGTGCCATGGACGGCTTCGTGTCATTCGCGCCGATCGCGCTCGCCGGAACGGTATTCGCGCAAGCGTTTGGCGCGACCATTCTCTTGGTCTCCGTCGGATCGTTCAATCTGGGCGCGGGGCTCCTCGTCCGCATCGTTGTGAAGTCAGCAGCAGGCGTTCAGTTCGACGGACGTGTGCGTGTCCTCAGCGTCGACGGGAAGGCCGGTCGGATTGCGGTCCAAGACGTGCCGGTGGCTCTCGCAACGGGCAGCGCCGTCACGCTGTCCGCACTCACCACGGCGAGCTGGTCCGACCTCCTCGTGCAAGCGCCGGGGCCCTGACGATGGGATATCCCACGCCCGATCTCGTGGAAGCCCAGGCCGTCGGCGTCAGCTCGATTCTCGACCTGCCCTACCGGCAGGCCAACAACGTCTTCAAGTGGATCCCGCCGCAGCATTGGCCAGCCATCCTGAACTTCGCGCCACTCGGCCAAGGCGGCGTGGATGTCACGGCCTACATCCAGGCCGCCATCGACGACCTCGAGCTGCGGTCGTGGCAGGACGCGATGGTGCCGACCGCTCTCGCCAACCCGACGGCCATGCGGGTGCTGATCCCCGAACTCCAATTTCCTCCCGGCCTCTACTGCGTCTCTGGCCTGGAGACGGAGGGCCTGGTCATGCTGGTCGGCGACGGTCCGGCCTCGACGTTCCTCGCGTGGACGGGCGTCGCGCGCCTCGGCAAGTCTCCGGGCGTAGCCATCGTCGGGGATGTCGGTTCGACGCTGCTCGACGTCGTGCTCGGAGGCACGCGCGTTAGTCTGCCGACGTGGCTCGTTCCATCAACGCGCGCACAGATCCGCAACAGCGTGCTCGGACAAGGCACGACGCGTCTTGGTGGCATCCGCCGAATGGCGCTCGTCGGGACCACGCTAAGGAGCACGCCGCTCGAGGCGCTGGTCCGCATTCGACCAGCGGCTCGAGCGCGCTTCGATCTGGAGTCGGTTACCCTGTCGGGAGCTGTGGAAGCGGGCGTCGTTGCCTCCGCGATGCTCGACCGCATCGCGCTGACCGACGTCCAGCTCGCCAACCTCGCCTCGGACGGCGTCCGGCTCCTGCCGGCGGCGCTCGATTCTGGGTCGGTCCTGGGCTCGGCGGGGCCAATGGCGGTCGTCTCGCTCCGTCGCGTTCGCGTGGCGGGTAAGGGAGAGGAGGCCTTCGGTGGGATTCGCGCGGGGTACATCGCATGGCTTGCCAAGCGCGACGCGTCGGCCGCCGAGTACATGAAGACGCATCCGTACGAGTGGTGCCTTGGTGGTCCCATCGTCGCTGTCCCCTCGACCTCGCGCCGTGTCGTCGTGCGCTGGAGCCATGGCGCCGTTCGGCGGCGTGCGCTGCTCCCCGTGGGATCGGGCGCGCTCATCTCGTGCGAGCCCACCTCGGCCGGTGAGGTCGTGGTCTCGCTGTCGGACGTCATCGGTGAGGTGCACCCCAATGGCCACGTCACGGCCGTGGAGCAGGCCGGCAACAAGGTCTCGGTGCGAGCGCGCAACGTCGCGATCGCGAACGCCCGGCACCTCGTGCGGCCGAGCTCCGCGCGCATTGGCACGAACGTCGCGGCGCGGCTTGACGAGATCGTCCCCGCCAGCGCCACGGGGCTCGTGCTGTACGGACCACGCTTTGGCAACGGCCTCATCGACAACGGATTCGCCTTGTCGATGGACCAACTCAAGGCGGATGGGACCCCGGTGTCGGCCAGCGCCGGTCGAAGACGCGGCGGGGATGTGATCATCGGCGCGAACCCGGTGACCGGCGGGCCGCGCGCGGCGCGTGTGAGGCCAGTCGACGAGGCGACGTGGAGCGCCGCAGACGTGACTGGCAACGCTGAGGTCGACCGGGGGCGCCTGGATGGATTCACCGCAGCGACGGGTGCGCTCGATGCTGTAATCCTTGCAAAAGGGGCGATCCCAGGTGCCTACCTTGTCACCCCAAAGACGGGCAAACCTCCCTGGGAGGTGCTCGTGCGTGTGCCGGTTGCCATTCAGTCACCGGCGATCGCGATCAAGGCAGGCGACTGCATAATACTGGACGCAGCGAAGGCACCCTTGCAACTGTTTGTCTGCACGGTAGAGTCGGTCGATGTTGAGCTCAAGACGGCAATTCTGAATCCGTCGTCGACGAACTTGCCCCGGTCGACCACAGAAGGTTCACCCTGCAAGCTGACTCCCATTCCGCCGATCGCCATGGCGCTGACGTGACACCAGGGCTCAAATTGCGAACATTCGGGCTAATGCCGTCGATTATTGCGTTGTCGATGCCTATGGCACTGGTTCAATGCTCCGACGAGCAGGCCGGACATACCGAAGTACCTCGGACGGCAAGTGTTGCACGAGCGTCTCGGAGTGTCGAGTGGTCACCCCCCGATGCGTCGTGGGATTTCTTGCAGCATTCCCTCGTCGTAATGGCATTGACCAAGGTTGGTGATGCTTGCGGTCTTGCGATGGGCATCGTTCGACCGGGTGCGCCGCCCAGCATCCTCTTCGACGCTCCATCTATCTTTGGTACGTCATACGACGAGTCTACAGGCCTGCTCACACCGGCGGACGAGAATAGAGGTCTCGCGGTGATGGGTGATGTGCCAGGAATTCCGCCCAACGAAGCGATACCCGGGGGAATACACAAATTCAGCAATTGCGGGTACGGTGGCATCATAGTCCACAAAGGTGTAACGTATGTGACGATACTTGCAACCGATGCCGAGTTCGTCGACGAGCCTTGCTCGCAAGACTACTACCCGCTGCTCCGCGTCGAGACTCGGCACCTGGAAGGAGGGATTTCGGAGGGCCCGGTGTTCAAGCCCGCCGCGCCGAATATCGGAAATGCAAAGGGCATCTCCAGCCCATTCATCGTCGACGGAAATCTGTGCTTTGTTGTACACAGAGAGAGAGGGAAGGGCAGCGAGGGCCTCTTCCGATATGGCAAGTCGGAACTCTGGGCGGCAGACGGCGAGCAGGCGGTCGCCTTGAAACGCCCAGATTTCGACGCCTCCTCCTCCGGCGCGATCGCGATCCACCTGGGCGCCAATGGACACCTCTATGCAATCGTCGACGGCGAGGTTCCTGGCAGCTACTCCATTGCATCGACTACGATCGAGGGACAGTGGAGCATAA
Source organism: Pseudomonadota bacterium (assembly GCA_005776585.1). Classification (GTDB taxonomy): domain Bacteria; phylum Myxococcota_A; class UBA9042; genus SXOX01. The sequence goes on from SXOX01000166.1 coordinate 7,137, forward strand.
CCCACACGCTGGCTCCTGGACTGGGAGTGGTTGCAGACGTCGCCGTGGCCAGTGATGGAACGGCGTACGCGACAACATACGTTGCGAATGAAGGTCAACGCCTTTGGCGCATCGGGTCAGACGGTGCGCTGGTGGGCGGCGCGTTTCTCCGTCCCGGCAGCGTCGACAACTCGTTCGCCAACTTTGGCCACGCGATCGCCTTGGACTAGCTTGGAGCGTAGGAGCGCGGACCACCATGACCAAGCCACTCATCACCGACGCCATTGCTCGCGCCGATCTGACGATCGCCGACTCGACGTTTCCGGGGGCCGCCGGCTTCGTCAGCATCACGCGTTGGCTCAACTACGGTCACGATCCGCGTCGGCGACGCCGTGATGCTGAGCCTCGCGACGAGCCCAGAAGTCAGCTACGAGTGCACTGTCGAATCGGTGAATCTCGAGGCCAAGAGGGCCGTTCTCGACCCGTCTTCGACCAAACTGCCTCCGGAATCCATTCTCGGCAGTCTCTGCACGCTAAAACCGATTCAGCCGCCCACTCGAGCGTTGACGTGACCACCGCGACAAGGCGATTCCTGGTCGTTTTCCGTTGGACGTCGCTGATCGCCGCGCCGATGAGCATGGCACGCTGCACGGAGGACCGAGTCGCACACGTCGCGACGGACCGCACATTGCCTCGGGAGCGCTCAACTCTGCGGTCGGAGCAGCAGCTCTCCGCACCTTGGAGCTTTCTGAACCACAGACTTGTCGTTCGAATCGCGGTCGAGATAGCCGGCGCCTGCGAGGCAGCAAGGGCGGTCGTGCGGTCAACGAGCCCGTGGCCGTTGTTGCTCAATACCGGACTCGCCCCGTTTGGGGTTTCGTACGACAGTGCCACCGGTCTACTCACACCGGCGATTTTTGGTCTGGGTCCGGCGACCCTGGGTGACGTCCCTGGCCTTCCCGCGGACGTGGCGACGCCAGGCGGGGTCAATGGATCAAACGTGTGCGCGGAAGGCGGGCTCGTGGTCTATGGGAGCACGACCTACGCTACGACGCTTGTTCCGGACAAGGACACGAGCTTTGACTGCGTGGGGAGCTTCTTCCCACTCGTTCGGCTCGAGACACAGTACGACTCGGGAATGCCTGTCTGGCCGGCGTTCAAGCTGGCATCGTCGAGCGTTGGGAATGCCGTCGGGATCACGAGTCCATTCGTCACCGGCGGAAAATTGTACTTTATCCTACACAGGAAGAGACTCATGGCGGACGATGGACTGTATCGCTTCACCGAGTCCGAGCTATGGTCCGCCGACGGGAACCAGGCCGTCTTTCTGGAGCGCACTGCCTTCGATGCCGGAGCCTCTGGCTCGATCGCGATCCACGCGGGGATGAATGGACTTCTCGCCGGGATTGTCGATGGCGACCTGCCGGGGAGCTATGTCATCGTCTCGACGTCAGTCACGGGGTCGTGGACCATCACCCACGAGCTGAAGGCGCCGGAGGCGCGGGTCGTGGACGTGACGGTCGCGGGTGACGGAACCGTCTACGTGACAACGGACAAGGTCGGAGGTGAGCGACGGCTCTGGCGAGTGGCGGCCTACGGAAGCCTCGAGGGTGGAGCGGCACTGGGCAGCGGCGGCTACGCAAACAACACTCGTGCCAACTCCATGCACACCATCGCCCTGGAGTAACTCCGAAACGAGGAGCGCCGACCCACCATGACCAAGCCTCTCATCACCGACGCCATCGCGCGAGCGGACGTGACGATCGCAGACTCGACGTTTCCAGGGGCCACCGGCTTCTTCAACATCACGCGATGGCTCAACGTGATCACGGCGAACCCGCTCAAGCTCTATCGCGAGATCCGGGAGGGGCGCTACACGGGCGACCTCACGCCGGTCTTCGCTTCTGCGTGCGCGTCGCTCACGAAGCTCTGGACGACGCAAAAGGGCGCATCGACGCCTTATCCTCCGGGCATCTTCGTGCCCGGGGGCGACTGGCCGCTTCGGCGGTTTCATTGGCCGAGCTGGATCCCGATAATCGGCGAGGGTCGCAACGTGACGCGCCTGGTCTTTGCGCCCGATGGAAAGGACTCGTACCCCGTTGGCTACGATGAGCGGTGCCAGTTCCTCATCCGCGCGGCCGGCGTCCTCGAGGCTGCGGGCGATCCCCTGCTCACACACGGCTACCTCGCCGATCTCACGCTGTGCGGCTACCCAGGAGCGCGGTGGTTCGACACCGCGGCGCCAACCCTGCGGCCATGGCACCTCGCGCGGCACCTGCTCGTGGCGGTCAAGGACGTCGACTTCAAGTTCACGCTCGCCCGAGTCGGCCTCGAGGCCTGCCGCTCGGACGCGGTGCTGCTCCTTCATGGCGCCCTCAATTGCTACGTCAACGACATCGAGGCACGTGGGATTGGCGGCTACGTCTTCACCATCACGACGAAGTCGAAGGACGGCCGCGCGTCCGTCAAGCTGGACGCCGTTGGGTGTCTCCAGGGGCTCGACGGCGACAAGGCTCAGAAGGATGAACTTCAGGAAGCGCAAGCAGGGTCGGCGCTGGTGGGGAGCGGCACGCCCTTGGTGGGGCCCGCCCACTTCGCCCTGACGACGGTCCCGTCGGAGCACAACGAATCGGTGCTGTCGTTTGAGGGCATCACATGGCAGTCGAGCCTGCCTCCGGCGGTGTTGCTGCAGGACACCGCGGGGCTCTTCCTGGGCAAGCCGTTCGGCGCGGGCGTGGCGCGGCTCCTCAAGACGGGGGGAGACTTCATTCGCTTTCGTGACGTGTCCGTCGAAGGCGACACACGCCTGATCCGAATGCCGCCCGCCACGGACAAGGACTCGGTGCTCGCGAGCACCCCGCTGCGACCTCCCGCGCTGTTCCTGGTGCAGGGCGGCGTCACGGCGGATGAACGCGATGGCACGGTCGACATCGACGACATCTCGGGGACGGTGAACCCGCTCGACCAGGTCGACATCGTGCGCACCGAGGCGGTCGGCGATGGCTTCAAGGGAGTCAGGGTCACTCTCGGAGCGCCGTGGGTGGATGGAGCTGCGTTCGCTTTGCGCGACGTCCGCGCACCGCCACAGGGCGCCCTCGTGCGCGTGCCGTACGACACGGTGCCGGCCGACCGCGCAGGTGCGGTCTTCTGTCAGGTCGGCGGTGGCAGCGCCAATGGTGTGGTCCTCAACGGAGTCCGAATCTCGGGGCGACCAACGCCCCTGGTTCGCGACACCGGGGACTACACGCGGTTCCGGCCGGGGGACGTCGTGTTCGTGCGCCAAGCAGGGTATCGGAACGCCGCCGGCGTCGAGCCGGCAATGACCAGTACGGTGTACTACCCCGACCCGGGGCAATCAACGTTCGCAACGGCCCAGCGCATCGAGCGTGCGGCGCTCAACGGGGCGAGCCCGGCCTATCTTGGCGAAGCGAGCCCCATCGCCGACGTGTCACCCGCCGCGCACGAGGAGGCTGGGTGGCTCTCCGTGGCGCGCAACGTGGGGACGTACTACTCGACCCTCTTCATGCCAACGGTTGGCGGCGAGCTGCTGAAGGACGTTCTCTTTGTGCCGTCGCCGTATTCGGACCCGGTCGGGCCGTCCTCCCAGATTCACGAACTCGCCATCGGCGATCTCGTCGTCATCGAACGCGTCTTCGGGGCGGCGGCCTTCAAGATTGGGGGCTATAGCGGCATCGTCGTTGGCACCGGTGACTACTCCGTTCGCGTGATCAGGAACATCGACGCGATTCGACGCTGGATTCGGCTCGATGCACCCATCGCTGTGCCGTCGAATCCCATCCCCCTCGAGTTCTTTATCAGGCGTTTCAAAGTGACGGTCGTGGCTGCCGCAATGCTGCCGTGGCTTCGACAACAGGCCTAGATGATGGGAACGAACACGACCGCGAGACATGTGAAATGGGCCTTGACCGCGATGTTGAGCGCCATCATGGCCTGCAGTGCCCCCCCACCGTCGGACTCGCCTCAGGACCCCGACTCCGAGGCCGTCCTGTCGGATTCGGACATCGATGTGTCCACCGTCATTGACCCGGGCCTTGCCGTCGATGCGGACGAGAACCTGCCGGACCTCAGCGACACCAGCCCTGAAGTGATCGCCCTGGACGTCATCCTCGCCGACACTCCGCAGGACACGGACGCGACCACTGACACGCAGAGCGGCCCAGTCTGTCCTGGTCCGGCCTTCGTGCCGACCGATCTGGCCACGCCTGATCAGGTCGGGACGCTGGTAATGCCCGTTCGATATCCATACACGGAGGGCAAGGGCTGCGTGGGCTACGTCATTCGCACGCCAGATGGGGTCGTGGCTCCCGCCGCCGGGCCTGTCTCGTGCCCCTCAGACGGCGAATTTCCAGGTGTCGCTGCGTTGCCGGGCGGCGCCGTCCTCGGTTTTCACAGGAAGGGCGTCCGAACCTGGCATGAGGCCGATGGAACGGTCCACTGGGACGAGGGGCTGTTGTCCTCGCCCAACTGGACCGATGACCTCACGGCTGCCTCTTATCTGGAGGGGAAAGGGCTCTGGTACCCGGACGAAGCGATCGTCGACGGCAACGTCGCGCTCGGCAAGCTCTATGTCGCCAACGGGCGCTGTGCGCATTGGAAGGTGACCTACCACATCGACGGCCCAGGCAAGGGCATGCCCTACGTCGAGTCGGTCGAAGACAAGCAAGTCATCGCGGCCGTTCTTGCGCGGTCAGTCGTCCTGAACTCAACGCCCGGCAGCCAGCCGCTCACGTTTCCGGTGTCCTACTGGCCCTACTCGTTCCAACTCGACGGAGGCTACGACCTCCACGCGGACCTGCCGTGCCCGTTCGACGCGTGGGCAGTCGCGGGCCTCGACGCGACGCACGCGGTACTGCTGGTGAAGACCGACCGCAAGCACCTCACGCGCTCGCTCTTGCGCATGACCCTCGTCCCGCCGGACCAGGCTTCGCCACCGCCGGAGCCGTTCTTGAAGGAGGCCATCCCGCTGCCGAAGTCCGTGGTGGACGTGACCCGTGGCCACGACGGCAAGCTGTACGTGCTGGTCCTGGACTCGGGGCCCAAGGGTCCTCGCGGCTATGCGATGCAGGTGACCAACGACGGCGCCGTGGTGAGCAGTTCGGCGGAGGTGCCCGCCGCGGTCGCGCGCGTCGCGTCCGCAGCGAACGGCGACGTGTATATCGGTACGCACTGGGGCCCGATCTACTGGCTGCCGAACGACGGCTCCAAGAAGGCGGTCCCGCTCTCGGGGACCTATCGGCCGGGCTATCTGCGCGGACGCTTCGATGTCGTGCCGTGAGGGCTTCGCCATGGACATCACACCCTGCGGCTTCCTTGTCGGGACTCGTTCGACCACTCGGCTGACCGCAAGCGGTCAAATGGGCCTGGCAAACTCTTCCAGGAGCTCACGTCACGGCGAGTAGCCTGAAATCGGTCCTGACTCAGACGTCGCCGCCCTTCGACCGAGGTGACCGGATCCGCGGGAAGAAGCGGTCGGCTCCGGCGCGACCGCCCCGGTCGACGAGCGCGGCCCAGATGCGCTCCATCTGCCGGTCGACGACTTGCTGCGTGCGGACGGGCGCCAGTCCCGAGGAGGTCTCGAGGCACTCGGCCTGCTACAGTGCGCGCCGATGGAGACCGAACAGCCCGAATCGACGACCCTGCGGCGCCGCATCCACGCGCTGCTGGAGGACCCGCGGAACACGACGCGGGAGGCCCTCTGGGTGCGGCGCGTGCTCTCGCTCCTCATCCTGGCCAACATCGTGGCGCTCTTCGCAGAGACCCACTACCGCGGGGACGCCGTGGCTCGCGCGGCGTTCGTCGCGTTCGAGCGGGTCTCCGTCGCCGTGTTCACCCTCGAGCACGTGCTCCGACTCTGGGCGTGTGTCGAACAGCCCGCGTTCGCTGCGCCGATCCTCGGGCGGCTCAGGTATGTCCGGTCACCCATCGTGCTCATCGATCTCGCGGCCATCCTCCCGTTCTACCTGGGCGCGTTCGGTCTCGTGGATGCGCGGTTTCTGCGGTCGTTCCGCCTCTTTCGGCTCGTGCGCATCCTGAAGCTCGGGCGCTACTCCGAGTCGATGCGCACCCTCGGCCGCGTGCTCTACGACCGCCGCGCCGACCTCGCGTCTGCGGGCTTCGTCATCTTCGTCTTGCTCATCACGGCCTCGGCCCTGATGTACTACGCGGAGCGCCACGCGCAGCCGGATCGGTTTCCAACGATGTCGTCAGCGCTCTGGTGGGGCATCGCGACCATGAGCACGATCGGCTACGGCGACGTCGTGCCCGTGACTCTGTTCGGCAAGGTCCTCGGCGGGGTCCTGTCGCTGCTGGGCATCGGCCTGTTCGGCCTGCCCGCGGGGATCCTGGCCTCCGGCTTCGCCGACGAGATGCGGCGCAAGCGGGGCGCGCAGAGCTGTCCCCACTGCGGCGGAACCGGGGTGCTCGCCCGGGAGCCGCCCGAAGGCGATCCGTTGCACAGCATCCCGACGGACGGTACGTTTCGGTCATGAAGACGACCGTCAACATCCCAGATGACACCCTGCAGGAGGCGATGCGCCACTCGGGCGCGTCCACGAAACGCGATGCCATTGTCATCGCGATCGAGGACTACAACCGCCGCAAGCGGCAACAAGCACTTGTGACCTACGCCGGCACCTGCGACGACCTGATGACCATCGAAGAACTCCGCGGCGCACGCCAGCGATCGTGACGCTCATCGACACCTCCTCGTGGATTCATTTCCTGCGGACGAATGGCGATCCCGCCGTTCGGGCGCGCGTACAGGCGGTCTTCGAGCGGGGGGAGGCGTGCTCCTGCGCGATCGTGCGATTGGAGCTTTGGGTCGGCGCCCGCGGCCCTCGCGAGGCGGAAGCAATCCGGGCGATTGAGACCGATGTACCCGACCTGCCCATCGATTCGGCGACGTGGCGCATGGCCGATGAATTGGCGCGGCGCGCCCGTGCAGCCGGGATCACGCCCGGTGCGGCGGACGCGCTGATCGCTGCGACCGCGCGCCTGCACCAGGCGTCCCTCGAGCATGCGGACAGCGACTTCAATCTTCTGCGTGACGTGTGACGCACTCGGCGAGCCCGACTCGGGGCGCGCCAAGAACTCGACTCGCTTGCGGCAGCTAGCGAAGACGAGCACGGGCGCGCACGGCAAGGGCCATGGGCAGGGTCACGCCAGCGGAGCGCGATAGACGAGCTGGGTGCCCTCGGCCGCGACCCCTTGGCCAACCTGCATGACCTGCATCACAAACCCCGCCTCGCGGTAGAAGCGGAGCTCGCGGGCCCAGTTCGCGCGGCTCGCGGGATCGGCCCCGGCGCCCGTCGGGCGCGCCACGGTGACGACGAGCTCGGCGGTCGCGCCAGCCTCGGCGGCGGTGGCGAGCGCGCGGTCGCAGAGGGCGCGCAAGAACGGCGTGCCGAAGCCCGCGTTCCAGAGCGGCGGCGGGACGACGAGGTCGCGCGAGTCGAGGGACCAGCGCCAGAGCGGGCCGGTCGCGACGTCCTGCCGGACCCACGCCGCGGCGACCTGCACGCGCGCGACGCCCGGGATGGCCCCGAGCCGGACGAAGCCGCCGAGCTCGATGGTGGCGGCCGCGTTCGCGCGCCCGAGCCGGTTGGCGAACGTGCGGGCGAGCAGGACGTCGCCGTCGGGCGTCGCGTCCGGCTCCATGCGCTCGACGACGAGACAGGCGGCCATCGTCATCTCCTCGTGGCCCATCGTGCGGACGACGCGCTCCTCGAACCACTCGGTGGCGGCGCGGCTGACGGTCGCGCGGAGCAGCGGGTACCAGGCGCGGAAGAACGGCAGCGTGACCCAGCGGCGAAACGCGCTGATGAGGTCGACCGCGAAGGGGTGGGACCAGCGGCTCGCGAGCTGGCAGGCGACGAAGGTGGCGTCGATGTGCTCCAGCGCACGCGCGACCCACTCGACCTGAGCGGCCGCGGCGTCGGGGCTGGCGATTGGGGCCTCGCCTGGAGGAGGCGGCAGGTAGACGGTCGCCGGCGAGTAGCCCGTGGCGCGCAGCGTGGACTCCAGATCCAGCGCTCGCCGGCGCGCTGCGGCGACGGCGGCGGCGAAGTCGGGCGGCGTCTCGATCCAGCGGGTCGCGACGCGGGCCAAGATGGCCCCGGTGGGCTCGCCCGCGTCGCCCGGGACGGCGCGCCCGTCGAACGCCGCGAGGATCGCGTGCTCTCCGAGCCGCCGGTAGGCCTCCCACTGCGCCTCGTCGTAGAACTGGTCGCCGGTCGTCTGCTGCGGAAAGAGCGGGTGCGCGACTGCGTACTGGCGCACGTCGGGCGACTCGTCGCCGGTGAGGTTGGGCTTGACGTAGACGAGCGTCCCGAACTCGCCGTCGGGGTAGCGCCTGGACCATCTGACCGAACTCGACGCTCGACAGCTCGACGCGCGGCGCGAGGAAGCGGCTGAACTTGCGGAGGTGACGGACGCGCTCGTGCTCGACGCCGTCGGTGCGGCGGGTGAGCACCTCTGCGGGGGTGTCGCGCCCCGGAGCCTGCTCGTGGCGGAGTCGCGTCCAGAAGCCGCCGATGTAGCCGCCGCCGGACACCGTCGCGTGGTAGTCGAAGCGCCGGAGCAGCCCGAGGCGCGCGAGCCCCTGGAGCACGCCCAGGTTGAACGTGGCGCTCCGGATGCCGCCGCCGGAGAACGCGAGGCCCGTGAGATCGCGCCCGACGGCGACCACGTGCGGCTCGTCGCCGCTGGCGGTGCGCGCCGGGACCGCCGCGTCCGGGAAGTGGTCACGCTGCTCGCGCTCGAACAGCGCGGTGAAGTCCCGACCGGAGGCCGGAGAGGGCGACGATGCGTTGGACATGCGGCGTATCATTGCCCAGGTTCGGGGCCGTTGTCACGCGGGAAACGCGGCCCCGGCTGGCACTCGAGAACCGGCGGGAGGCGTCCCTGATGGAGGGTCAGGGCACGTCACGGCGAGCAGGGCGGCGCGCAGGTCGAGCTCACGCAACGGCTGGAGAGGCAATCGCCAGACGATCGGCACGGCCCTCCGTTCGGCTGCACCGGACGGCACGTGGACGCGATGCACCGGAGGTCGTCACGGCACTTGGAGCTGCACTTCTCGCCGAGTCCGGGGAACTGCACGCAGCGATCTCAATTTGCAACGTACTGCCAGATTCTCTTGTCGGCGCCGAGGACTCTGATGTCCGTCGTCGACGAGCCCCAAATGCCACGTAGGGGGGCCACTTCTCCGATAGGGACATGGAGCCACTCCACGCCGTCCCAGTGCAGGAGCACGCCGTCGTGGCCGGTCGCCCAAAGGTCGTTCGTCGTCGCGCCCCAGACGCGAAGCAGCCACGCGTTGGGGACCGGTGGCTCGAATGACGTCCAAGTCTTGCCGTCCCAGTGGCGCAGCAGGCCCTTCTTGCCGACGATCCACACGTCCTTGGGCCCGAGACCCCATACGGCCTCGATGGTGTCATCGACGGCGGGCAGGCCCGGCGTCACTGACCCCCACGTCTTGCCATCCCAGTGGATCAGGGTGCCCTGCCCGCCCGAGACCCACACGTCGTTCGGCGCGGCGGCCCAGACGGAGTTCAGGACGGCGCTGGTGCCGGCATTCACAGTGTTCCACGACGTGCCGTCGAAGTGGAGCACGAGGCCGGCATCGCCGACGATCCACACATCGCCGGGACCGGTCCCATGCACGGCCCGGAGCGCGCCCGACGCGCCGGTACTCGTGAGGTCGACGGCGTCCCATTTCTGTCCGGCGACGTGAAGCACCGTGGCGTTCGACCCGACGGCCCAGATATCCATGACACTACTGCCCCAGACGTCGATTAGCGTCTCAGTCGTCAGCGTGCTTTGGAACGCCATCCACCCGTTGCCGACGTTGGCGGTCATTGCACCCTCGTCGCCGACGGCAATCATCCCCTTCGGCTTGACGCCGCAGATCCCACGGAGGGTACCCGGCACCCCCGAGTCCTCGGCGACCCAAGTCCCCGAGGTCGGACTCCAGACGGGCGGGCACGATGAGGGGTAGCAGTCCTCGGGGCAGGAGAGCTTGCCGTCCTCGCCGCACGAGCAGCTGACCGTGCACGTATAGCCCGGACACCAGCCGGGGATGACCTTCGTCGTCGGGCCACAGTCGGGGTAGAGCGTATGGATGACGTCCGGCACGTCCTGCGGCTGAGGCACGTCGGGCGCATCCTGCGGAGGAGGCGCGTCGGGCATCGGCGGCGCTCCTGCGTCTGGCCGGCACTTCGATGGGTAGCAGTCCTGCGGGCAGTCCAGCGTGCCATCGTCAACACAAGAGCACGTGACCGTGCACGTCTGGCTCGGGCACCAGTCGGAGATGACCTTCTGCGTCGAGCCGCAGTCGGGCTTGGAGGTCGCATCCGGCGCGGATGGAGCCGGCGCGCCGCTACACGCGAGCGCGACGGAAGTCGTGAGAACGGCCAGCGCAAACGACCACGCGGAGTTCTCTCGCAAGGCGAACACTGAAACCTACTGCTTGCTCTCGAAGTCCAAAAACCTCCGCTCGAGCTCCCATTGGGTGCGGGCGCGCTCGCTCGCGTTCAGGAGCGGCTGGCACGTCGCGTTCGGCGGACCGCCGACGGCCATCGTGTCGGTCGGCAGACACGCCGCGACGGGCCGTCCGCTGGCGACCGACTCCCACAGGCTCGCGCCCGGCAGGAACGCGTGCTCCAGGCTGTCGCGGGCCATGCGCTTGAGCTGGCGGTAGGTGAGCTTCTGGTCCCGCACGCCGCGCGCGTATTCGCCGGCCATGCTCGAGCGCGAGACGCCCTGGTCGTCGGTCGCGAGCGCGACGGGCACGTCCTGCACGAGGTAGTGCCCGAGCGGGTGGTCCGACCCGCTGACCTCCAGGATCTGGATGTTGCTGCTCAGACAGACCTCGACGAGGACGCCGCGCTCGCGCATCGCGGCCATGAGGCCCTCGGGATCGGGATCCGAGAGCACGTCGACGCCGTGGCCGATGCGCTCGGCGTGGCCCACCTCGACCGCGTCGCGCACGTGCTGCAGGCCGGTGGCCGAGAAGCCCGCGGGGAGGTACTTGGGGACGAGCTCGCCTGCGTGCAGCGTGATGTGCAGCGGGCTCTTCTTGGTCAGGGTGTACTTGTGATAGAGAAAGTCGAGCATCGCCATGTGCAGCGCGTAGTTGGTCAGCGAGCTCGGATCGTCCTCGGGAGACGAGAGGTTCGCGCCGACGATATGGGGCGACCGCGCGGCCATCTCATAGGCGCTCACGAGTTGGCCGAACACGGTGTCCGACGGGCCCGTGCGCGCGACCTGGGCGATGAAGCGGACACCGACGTCGCACGCCGCGGGCGGGGCGGCCGCGGTCGCGCAGCCGAGCACCTTGCGATAGCCGGTGGCAGCGAGGCTGACGACGTTCACATCGTCGTCGATGGCGGCGGAGAAGCCCGAGTCCGCGATCAGCGCGTCGTACAGCGCGGGCAGGTCGGTCACCTTCACGCTCCCCGACCACAGCGACGCGGCGACCGTGCCGACGTTCTTGCCGAGATTGAACATCGTCTCGACGTAGACGACGTTCTCCTCGGCCGCGCGTGTGAGCACGTCCGCGATGCTGTCGTCGCGATGGGCGCCCGCGACGAGGCCGTACTTACCGAAGGTCGCGAAGAAGTGGTCGTGCCCCGTCTCGGCGCCAGGCACGAAGTCCTGCATCGACCACGCCCGGATGATGGCGTTGTAGAAATCCCCCTCGGTCGGTACGGGCAACGTGCCCGTCGTGCACTTGTTGCCGAAGGCCAGGCTGTGGGTCCCGGTCACCACGCAGTTGCCGTCCTCGCGCGCCCAGTCGAGGTAGGTCTCGGCGTAGACGGCGCCGTTCAGATGGTTGTGGAGATCGCCGCCCTTGGGCACCGCGGTGAGGAACGCCATGAGCTCGGTCGGGACCGTGGACACCGTCTGTAATCGCGCGGAGGCACGCTCCTCCCAGAGCGCGGCGCACGCGGTGGGGAGGCCGCAGCTCGTGCTCGCGTCGGGTCCGAGGTCGGTACCGGGAGTCGCGTCGACCTCCGCGGTGGCGCTGACGGCGGTGTCTGGCGTAGACGCGTCGGGTGTGACGTGCGCAGTGACCTCGCCGGCGCAGCCGAGACCGAAGAAGGCCGCCGCGATGACCGCGGCACGACGCACACGCAGCAGCCGGCCGGTGCTCAAACGCCGTCCGGAACGTCGGCGTCGAGGTGGAAGCCGTCCCACGGCGCGAGGCGTGCGTGGTCGGGGACCGGCGCGAGCTGACGGTAGAGGGAAGAGCCGCCATCGACGGCGAGCGTGACGCCCGTGGTGTACGCCGCCGCGGGCGAGAGCAGGTACAGGACGGCTGCGCTCACCTCGGCCTCGGTCCCGAGACGCTTGGCGGGGATCTCGCGCTTCATGTCCTTCAGCATACCGATAATGGCCGGCGGATAGTTCTTCAGCCCGCTGGAGCGAATGGTGCCCGGTGCCACGGCGTTGACCCGGATCCCGAAGGTGGCCCAGGACAGCGCGAGCGACTTCGTGAGGTTGACGACGCCTGCGCGCGCGGCGCCCGTGTGGCTCATCAACGGCATGCCGTTCCAGAAGTCCGCCACGATGCTGACGATGTTGCCGCCATGGGCGCCCATCCAGGACTTCTTGGCCTCGCGGCACAGCAGGAACGTGCCGGTGAGGTTGGTCTCGAGGACGGCGTTCCAGCCCTTGAGCGAGATGGCCTCGGGCGGAGACATGAACTGCCCGCCGGCGTTGTTGACCAGGTGATCGAGCCGTCCGTGGCGCGAGAGCGTCTCCCGCAGGAGGCGGACGACGTCTTCTTCCTGGCGCACGTTGGTCACGAGCGTATCGGCGCGACCGCCTGCGGTCTCGATCTCCGCCTTGACCGCAGCCAGCTTCTGTTCGTCGCGCGAGGCGAGCACGACGAGCGCACCGAGCGAGGCCAGCTCGTGCGCGATGCAGCGGC
>SXOX01000167.1 GCA_005776585.1 Pseudomonadota bacterium
CAGGTGCCACAGTCGTGCATCGATTGCCAGGTACTCGACGTGACGGCGCCCGACGGCCGCAACAGCGACGTGAGGCGGTTCATGACGTCGACGGTCAGGCTCGTCGTCCGTCCGCCCGGGGTCGTCGTGCTAATGACGTTGCCGGCACTGTCGCGGACAAGCTGCGTCGGCGGACCCGCGGGATGATTGATGGTGCTGACGTTGCCGGAGGTGTCGTAGACGTAGCCGACCATTGACCCGTCGGCCCGCGTCACCGAGGCGACGCGACCATTGCCATCGTAGGCCGTCGTCGTGATGCGCCCGACGTGGTCAGTGCGCGTCGTCTGCCGTCCAAACATGTCGTAGTCATAGGTCCACTGTCGGGCGCCCGCGGGGCTCGTGACACGCACACGCCATGGCTTGCGGTCGTCGAGCTCGTACTCCCAGGTGGACCAAAGTGAAGACGACCGCGATCAGCGGCAAGCCAAGCAAAGCGATTCGACGGCGCATCCGGCCCTCCCGTGGACTTCCAGCGTTGCGCTCGCCGTATAGTTACGGCGACGCAGGCCGGTGATCAACAAGATTCTTCCGCCTTCGACGATTTTCTTTGCGAACCGTCAACGTAGAGCCCACAGCCAGCGCACAGGAGCACCCGGCCCGACCCCATGGCGGGCCGAGACGGCTGTATGGGCTTTGATGCTCGGGTTCAAGCGCAGGCCCGCGACTGCGTTCCCAACGAGGAGAGCGGTCCCATCGTCTGGGAGCGTGTTGCGCATAGAACCGAGTAGCGTCGCAGTTGCCGGCTCGTCCACGTGCTCGTGCTCGTCCACGTGCTCGTGCTCGTGCTCGATTCGTCCTACCGACACATGCGGCTGAGCATCGACACGATGCGCGCCAGGAGGACCTTCGCCTCGTTCGCGTCTCGGCATGACGTTGAGTGGCATGGGGCATGATCTGCGCGACGAATGACTTGCTGAAGCTGCTTGGTCACTGGCTCGCCGGAAGGCACGCCCAGCAAACCCGCGCGTGGCTGCCAGTGAAGGCCGGCACGACATGAGACCGCTTGAATCGAGCACGAGCACGAGCACGAGCACGAGCACGTGGACGCGCACGAGGACGCGCACGAGGACGTTCACGGAGACAGCGGGGCCAATGTCGCCCCGCGTGCACGACGACGCGCACGGCGCGTTGTGGCGCAAGTCCGAGCGGAAGCTCACGCCCTGCACCGTGGCGCCATGCGCAACGCGCTCCCAGCGCGAATTGCCGCCGGACCTTGCGGTGACGTGGACCGACGGCCAGCGGGAGCGCCTTTTGCGACTCGACTCGAACTTCGTGTCGTCCATCGCGTTGCTGCACTCGGAGGCCGAGGTCGAGGCCCAGTGTGTCGGCACGATCGGCCGCTTCGACGTTCGCGTCTTGACGCCAACGGACCTGTGCGTCTCGAAGATCGGCCGGTGGCGTGGACCCGATGCCGACGACGTCACCGCTCTGGCCCGATTTGGCTTGCTCGACGCGCCAGCGGTCGAACGGCGCGCCCGGGAGGCCATGGACTATTTCGTGGGCAATCTCCGGCCATTGGAGTTCAATCTCTCGGACGCGCTCGAGATCATCCGGAGCGCTCGCAATGCGCCATGACCTGGACTGGGCGAGCCTCCCGACTCGGGACGCGGAGGCGGCTGCGGGTGCGCTGCTGGCCGATCTACTCGCTGAGTGTCCCGACCTCGACCTGGTGGGTCTAGACACGGGATCCGCCGTACGGCTCGGCTATCTCGTGGACCTTGCGGCACACCTGAGCCCCAACCATGACCGCGCTGTGAGACTGTCGCTGCTCGCGGAGCGACTTCGCGTGCACGTCGCGACGGCGTCGCCACTCCGGCCGATGGCGCTGTTCGGACGGCACCTGGGGCCCACCTTCGATCCGTTGGCGACGCGATGGGGTCTGCTCTCGGGGCTCGACCTCGGTCGCCTACGCGCCGAGGGACTTCTCGTGGACGCGGAGCGCGCGCCAGCGTAGCGACAGGGGCCAGGCGCCGGCGTTGACTCCAAGTAGCCCAAAACCGGGGGTGCGGGGGTCGTCCCCCGCATAGAAACCGAAGAACTCGTCGCAGCAGCGATGCAGGAGCGATCCGAGACGAGGATGTTGTTTCCTTGTGTACTGCACACGCCCAAAACTGCCCTGAACCTGCCACCACGGGTCGTCAGCGTCCCGGTCGCGGAAGCGGAGTGTCTAGCCCTCGATTGACCCTCCGCGGTGCAGCCGGTATCACCGCCGCGTGTCCGACGGTCCCCACGATCGCCCCATCGCCCGGCCGGCGCTGCGCCCGATGCGCCCCGCGCCGCGCGCGCCTGCGCCACCGTCGCCGCCGCCGCAGGCCCCGATGTCGGCTCCTCGAGCGCCCGGCCTCCGCGTCCGCGTCGTGCCGTTCTGGCTGCGCACGGTGGCCAACCTCATCGATCTGGTGCCTTTGGCCACGCTCTACCTCCTGGTCCTGTTCGCGACCGGGCTCGCCGACACGAGCGAACTACCGCAGAGCCGCTGGAACACCTTCGACATGCTCGTGGACCTGCTGAACGAGCGGCCGCTGTTCCTCGTCTGGCCCGCGCTGCTGTGGTTTGCGATGGTCGGCGTCTATTACCTCGCCTGCGAGCTCACGCTGGGCGTCTCGGTGGGCAAGCGGCTGCTGAACTTCACCCTCATCGACTCCTCGGGCGAGCGCCCGATCGCGCTGATGATCCTCATCCGCAACGTCATCCGCCTCGTGTCGCTGGCGCTGCTCGGACTCGGCTACCTCTGGGCGCTCTTCGACACGGAGCGGCGCACGCTGCACGACTGGCTCTCGGGCACGTGGCTCATCCGCTCACGGTCGGTGAGGCCGCCCGGGTGAGCCGCGTTCTGCCGTGGCTGCTGTGCTGCGCCGTCG
>SXOX01000168.1 GCA_005776585.1 Pseudomonadota bacterium
ACAACGGTCGCAGCGCGGACTTCCGCAACGTCATCATCATCATGACGAGCAACGTCGGTGCGCGCGATGTCGCCAAGGGGGGCATCGGCTTTGGGCGCGGTCCAGGCGCGGGCGACGACGACGAGGCCTTCAAGCGCACCTTCTCGCCGGAGTTTCGCAACCGCATCGACGCCAAGATCAGCTTCTCGTCGCTCGACAGGCCCGTCGTGCTCCGGATCGTCGACAAGTTCCTGCGCGAGCTCCAGCAGCAGCTCGACAAGCGCAAGGTCGTGCTCACGGCCACCGACGCCGCGCGCAACTACTTCGCCGAGAAGGGCTTCGACCCGGCCATGGGCGCGCGACCGCTGGCCCGGATCATCCGGAGCGAGGTCAAGACGCCGCTGTCCGATGAGCTGCTCTTCGGCCGACTGGAGAAGGGCGGGGAGGTCATCATCGACTTCGTGGACGGCAAGCTCACCTTCGCCTACCCCGGCGCGCTCGCCGCCGCGAGCGCCTAAGGGCGCACTCTCGTGCCGCAGACCATTCGTGGCGTCGAGGCGGCCCTTGGTGGTCAGCCCAACATGCTGGCGCTCGCCTCCGCCATCGAGCGCTCCCACATCGCCGACAAGCTGGCGCGGCTCTACCTGCTCAACCCGCTGCCGGGTCGCTTCGTCGATGGCGTCCTGATCCTTCTGTCGCGCATCACGCGGCGTCGCTATCCTCTGTACTTTCACTCCGCGCGCTACCTGGCCGGCGGCGGCGATGTCGCTGGCCTGCGCGCTTGGCTCGACCTTCACGGCTGGGAGGACCCGAGCAAGCTCATGGCCCAGTGGATCGCGCGCGGCGGCGCTCCCGTGCGTGACTCGGACCTGACGCGCCCCGATGGTGACGTAGCCGCGCTCCTGGCCGGTTCGGTGGCCATCACGGCGCTCGATCCTGCACTCGCAGCTGAGCTCAATGGTCCGCTCCGCGAGCATCTGGAGGACACGCTCCTTCTGGGGGTCTGGTATCTGCGCGAGCTCTGGGCCGTACTCTTCGCGTTTCACTGCTCGCGGCCCGACATCGCCATCGAGGGCGACCCGATCATCACGCCGTGGCGAACCCATCTCGACGACGCGCTCGACGAGGCCGCGCGCGTGCTGCCAAGCTATACGGTGGCTATTCCCGCAACCATCGACGAGCGTGGCGGGCGACTGGTCACCGCCGACGTGTCGGTCACGTTGCTCGAGAGCTTCCCTGTGGGCGTGATCCGCCTCGACGAGGCCGGCCGGATCGTCTACGAGAACCCCGCCTTGCGCGACACCATCGGCGCGCCGCCCGATCTGCCGAGCCCGGCCATGGGGTTGCGGCTCGATGAGCTCCCCAACGTCAAGGCGACGGCGATGGCCTCGGTCGTCACCGATCTCGTGGCCCACGGCACGCCGTTCCCGCGCGTGCGCATCCCGTTCACGTCGCTCTTTGGCAAGGTCTTGACCATCACGGCCGAGGGCCGCCCCATCGTGGACGCGAACGGCGCACGCACAGGCTCCGTCGTCGTCATCACCGACGTGAGCCGCGAAGTGGAGCTCGAGCGGCAGCTCGCGCAGGCGCAGCGCATGGAGGTCTTTGGCACCATGTGCGGTGGCATCGCGCACGACCTCAACAACCTACTCGTCGGCGTCCGTGGCTATGCGGGTCTGCTGCGCGCGCGGACCACGGCGACCGACCCGCGCTCGCCGACCGTCGATCGATTGCACGAGGCCTGCGAGCGACTCTCGGTCGTCGTCACCGGCCTGCTCGCGCTGGCGCGACCGACCGACGAGCCGCCCAACGCCGTCGTCGACGCCGTCGCCGTCCTCGAGAACGTCGAGCGCCTACTCGTCGGGCTGTTGCCGGACCACGTCCGCGTGGTCGCTCATCTGCCTCCGACGCCGACTTGGGTTCGGATCGGGCGCGTCCACCTGGAGCAGGTCCTCATCAACGTGTGCGTCAACGGCCGTGACGCGATCTTGGCCTGGGGCGACGGTCGCCCCGGGCACCTGCGCATCGAGGTCGAGTCCGTGATTACGACGCGCGGTCCCGAGGTGCGCCTCCACATCGCCGATGACGGCGTGGGCATGGCGGCAGACATCCAGGCGCGTGCGTTCGATCCGTTCTTTACGACGAAGCCGCCGGGGCAGGGCACGGGCCTCGGCTTGCCCGTCAGCCTCGGCATCGTCCGATCGTACAACGGGACGATTCGCTGCGAGAGCGCGCCGGGACACGGCGCCATGCTGACCATCACCCTGCCCGCGGGTGACTGCCCCAACGCGGCCGGAGGAGAAAAAGGGGCGGCGTCCCGCGGGGCCATCGGGACCCGCGTGCTCGTCGTCGACGACAACGACGTCGTGCTCGCGCTGTGCGTCGAGGTGCTCGAGTCGAGCGGCTTCGAGGTCACGGCCGCGGCCACGGCCGCCGAGGCCCGCGCGTGCGTGGACGGCGCACAGCCGCCGTTCGTGGCGGCGGTCATCGATGTCGGGCTGCCGGATCAAGACGGCGTCACGCTGGCGCGGTCACTCCCCGACCTGCCGGTGCTCTTCGTCAGTGGCAAGCCCCCAGAGGCGATGGCGGACGAGCTGGACGAGCTCGGCCCCCGCTGCCGCTTCCTCAAGAAGCCGTTCGCCATCGACGAGCTGGTCGCTGAAGTGGCCGCGTTGGCTGCGCGCGTGGTCTAGGGGGTCTAGGACGCGTGGTCGCCCATGTGGAAGAAGCCACGCTCGTCGAGCAAGGCCATCAGCCGCGCCGTGCAGGCGCCCACGTCCGACACGTCCGAGAGCACCAGATCGCTCGATAGCGTAGGTCCTTGGGGCGGACCGCTGCCCGCCGTCGGGTCGACGTGCACGGCGACCAGCTCCGCGGGAGCCACGAGCGTCGCGATCTTCTGGTGGTCGGCGAGCCCAATCGTGTTGGTCGTCGACACGACGACGAGCCCCGCGTCGGTCATGAGGTTGGCCACCTCGCCGTAGCGCCGGATGAGCTGCTCGCGCGTGGCCTCGTGGTCGCCGCTCTCGCCGTGGTCGACTCCGAGCAGCACGTTGTTGCCGTCCAGCAGGTACGTGTTGAGTCCACGGTCGTACAGCGCCTTCTCCAAATGCCGCGCGAGCAGCGCCTTGCCGGTGCCTGCCCCGCCCGAGAACAGCACGACGCCGGCGCGGTGCCCTTGCCGTGCCTCGCGGTCGCTCATGAGCACGTGGCCCTTGTGCCACTCGAACTGCCGCCGATACATGGCGTCGCGCAGACCCGCTTGGGCGTCCTCGAGCATCTCACGCACGATGCCGCCGCCCGTCGTGTCATAGCCGTCGACGATGACGAAGCGGCCGGTCGGCGCCGAGTCCTGGTTGCGGTCCGCCGCGATGGGGCTCCGCAGCCGAAGCACGACCTCGGCGACGTCGAAGCGATCGATGTGGGCCTTCTGACTATCGGTCTCGAGGGTGGAGGCATCCAGGACGCTCCTGACCTCATGCAGCACGGCCTCGACCGCAGCGGTCCCGAGCTTGAGCTTGTACCGCTTGGACGGCTCCATCGGCTGACGGCCCAGCCAGAAGAGCGTGACCCGCACGAGCGTGGAGTCCTTGGGCCGCGAGTCCATGTGGCACATCACGTCGCCGCGGCGCACATAGATCTGCTCGGTCAACGTGACGCCGATACTCTCACCCGCCGCGGCTTCGGTCGTTCCCGTGTTGGTGAACGACTCGAGGCTCGCGATGGTCGAGGTCTTCCCCGAGGGCGCGAACACGACGCGATCGCCGACGCGTAGGCGGCCGGTCTCGACGCGCCCCGCGACGATCCGGCGGCGGTCGCCTTGCGCGTTGAAGCGGTAGACGTCCTGCACCGGCATGCGCAGCGGCTTGTCGGTCGGCGGCGCCTCCTTCTGGAAGCCATCGACCGCCTCGAGCACCGTGGGGCCGTCCCACCAGGGCGCCTCCGGGGCGCGCGTGGTCAGGTTGGCGCCGTCGCGAGCCGCGATGGGCACCACGTGCCGCGGCACGACGCCGATCTCGGCCAGGAAGGCCCGATACTCGGCCTCGATGGCTCGGAAGTGCGCCTCGTCCCAGCCGACGAGGTCCATCTTGTTGACCGCGACGACGACCTGGCCGATGCCGAGCAGCGACAGCAGCAGCCCGTGGCGCCGCGAGTTCTCCCGCACGCCCTCGTGGGCGTCGATGAGCAGCACGGCCGCCTCGGCGCGCGCCGCGCCCGACACCATGTTCTTGAGGAACTCCTTGTGGCCGGGCGCGTCGATGATGATGTAGTCGCGCCGCTCCGATTTGAAGAAGCAGCGCGCGGAGTCGATGGTGATGCCCTGATCCTGCTCGGCCTCGAGTGCGTCCAGCAGGAACGCCCACTCGAACTCCTTGCCTTGCCTCAGGCAGATGCCGCGCACCTTCTCGACCTGCGACGGGAAGATGGCGCCAGTGTCCGACAGCAGTCGCCCGACGAGCGTGGACGTGCCGTGGTCGACATGGCCCACGATGACGATGTTCATCTGTTCACGTTGCATGGTGCCGCTCACATGTACCCTTCGCGCCGGAGCTTCTCCATGGCATGCGGATCCTCCTGGTCCTGGGCCCGGCCCGCCCGCTCCGGCGTCTTGATGGTCAGTAGCTCCGCGATCACTTCGTCGGTCGTGCGCGAAGTCGAGACAATCGACGCGGTGCACGGCTCGCACCCCAGCGAGCGGTAGCGCCGCCCTGAGCCCTGGTCGTAGTACAGATCGATGATGGGGATCTGCTCGCGCTCGATGTACTGCCAGAGGTTGACCTCGGTCCAGTCGAGCAGCGGATGCACGCGGATGTGAGTCCCGGGAGCGAAGTCCGTCTTGAACTGGGTCCACAGCTCCGGAGGCTGGTCGGCCACGTCCCAGTCGTTGTTCTTGTCTCGCGGAGAGAAGTAGCGCTCCTTGGAGCGACTGCCCTCCTCATCGGCGCGCGCTCCTACGATGACGCCCGTGTACGGCTCGCGGTTGGTGTCCTCCTCGTAGCGACCCTCCGCGTTCATCCGCCAGCGCGGCCAGGCTCCAGACAGCGTGTTGCGCAACGCCTCGGTCTTGAGCGCGCCGCAGCAGATGAGGCGACCCTTGGTGTGGTTCATCCCCTCGCCCAGCGCCTGCGTGTTCTGGCCGACGACCATCGTGAGGCCCCACTCATGCGCGAGCTTGTCCCGGTAGGCGATCATCTTGGGGATCTTGAAGCTCGTATCGATGTGCACGAGCGGAAACGGCACATGGCCAAAGAATGCCTTGCGGGCGAGCCACAGCATGACCGTCGAGTCCTTGCCGATGGACCAGAGCATGCACAGGCTCTTGAAGTGGTGATAGGCCTCGCGAAGGATGTAGATGCTCTGCGATTCGAGGCGGTCGAGATGGTCCATCCGATACGGGCTCCGGGTTTCCCAAGTCCTGCAGTCGGCCCGCGCAGTTCTTACGCGAGCGCCTCGGCCTCCGCCGAAGGGCCGACACTATAGCGGCCCCCGGTCCGTGATGCCAGGGTCCATGTTCAGCGAACGACGGGGACCTCGAGCACGGATCGGCGTACGTTCGGTGCCGTCGCGTCCGGATCGGAGAGCAGGCGCAGCCGAGGTCGTGCGCCCGCCGCGAGCGTGTGACCGCTCGCGGTGACGGTCACTCCGAGCCGGGTCAGGGCGTCCAGTGCCTCGGGGTAGGGGCCGGTGTGGCCGGCATGCGCGACGGGACCACCTGCGAGCGGCATCGTCTGAGGCGCCGCGCTCAGCGCCAGGACGCAGACGCGCGCGCGCCCTGGGGCTCCGGGCTCAAAGAAGATCCCCGCAGCCTCGTCCGTCGGCAGACCCAATCGGCGTGCGGTGTCCGAGAGCGCGCGTACCGTCGCGCCCAGGCCCTCGAGCGAGCCCCGGTGCTCGGCGCACAGCCCGTGCCGCTCCGGCGCTTGCGCGATGGCGACCTGTCCCGCCGGGCTGGCGACCGGGCCCGCGCGCTGTGGAGCCGGCCCGAGGACCGCGATCGCCTCGTCGTAGAGCGCCTTCGACGGCGGCGGCTCCGGGTGACGGCATCCGGCGACGACGCAGAGCAATGCCAGCCCGGTGGCTCCCGCGAGCATGGTCACGAGACGGTGCCCACGCGTGACTCGGCCCGCCAGACGCGGATGGCCTGCGCCGCGGCGCGTACGGCCGGGTGCAGCGCCTGGTCGAGCGACACCTCGGCCAGATGCTGACCGAGCAGCAGCGGCGCGTAGGCGACGGCCAACGACGTTGGCGCGTACGGGTTCTGCACGATCGCGCGCTGGATCTCCGGCTGGAGCGACCACTGCGGGTGCTCGGCGACGAGCGCGATGACCGAGGGCAGTGTAGGTCGGCGCGCCGTGATCCGGACGACGTCGGACTCGGACACCTTGGGGTTGTCGAGCAGGATGGTCACCACCTCCGGCGTCACCTCGAAGAGCATGCGACCGATGACCTCGCGGTCCTGGCTGCGCGCCATGGACTTGCGGGTCCCGAGCGGGACATCCCGAACGGTCGGATCGGGCGGGACGTGCTCTGGTCGCGCGACGAGGCGCGGCGGCGCGCTCACGAGCAGCAGATAGCGGACCGGGTCGTTGCCGTGCAGGACCGCGGTGCGGTAGAGCGCCTCGACCCGGCCATAGCCGAGGTCGGTCGGCCGAGCCAGGGCAAAGCGCAGCACGGCATGGTAGGTCGCGCGATAGCCAGGCACCTCGATGTCCGTCATCAGCTCGCGCAGCACCCCGACGAGCGCCTCATCGGACTCCGAGTCGAAGAACGCGCGAACGGTGACCGTCTGCAGCTTGCGGTCCGGGATGGCTGTGATACGTCGGACGAACGCCTCGAGGGGCGGCGCGTGGTGCAGCGCGCGGGGTCTGTCGTTCGACGGCGTGGTCATCGCGCTACCGGGGCCCGACCTCGATGTGGACGATCGTCGTCATCCCGGGCTCGACGCGCAGGTTGTGCCGTCGCTCGGCGCCGGATTTGGGGTCGATCAGCCGGACCTCGTGCACGCCCGACGCGAGCTCATAGCCGTAGAGCGGCGTCTCCAGACCGATGTCGCGCCCGTCGATCTCCACCCGCGCCGCGGGGACCGACGGGAGATTGAGGAAGCCGAACGTGCCCGGATCGAAGAACACGTTCCGAAACGGGAGCTCGCCGGTCGCCCTCACGACGAAGCCCCTGACTCTGCGCACGATGCGCGCGTAGCGGGGATCGGGCTGCGCGTCCGGCTCGTCGACTGTGAACGTGTGCACCTTGCCCTTGGCACCGCCGGGCCGGATCTCGATCTCATAGCGCAGCGCGCCGACGCGCACCTTGGGGGTCGGCGCAGACGGCAAGGTCAGCGCGCCGGCGTCACTGAGGTCCTTCAGCAGGCGCTGGAGCTCCTCGCGCTCACAGAGCCGCATCTCGTGGAGCGCCTCGTCGTAGTTGACGAGCGAGCGATAGTGATTGACCACGGCCGTGCGTCCGCGCCACAGCACCTCGTAGCTCACGGAGCGGTAGGGCGTGAACCCTCCCGTGACCTTCAGGCTCACGAGCGCGCCCTCCAGCGGGTCCGCCGGCGGGGTCTCGGCGGCGGCCGCCAGAGCACAGCAAACGACCACGATTCCAGCGACGCGCGTCACGGCTCCACCATGCCATTGCGCCCGAGGCCTCGCAACGCGTGCCCAGGGCCGCTATGGTGGCGCCGATGCGCCTGCTCCTCCTCTCGCTCGGAACC
Organism: Pseudomonadota bacterium; assembly: GCA_005776585.1. GTDB lineage: Bacteria > Myxococcota_A > UBA9042 > SXOX01. Next base: position 7,694 of record SXOX01000168.1, read on the forward strand.
TGCGCCGTGGGGCTCGCCGCCGCGCCCCAGGCCAGCGCGTGTCCCGAGGTCCTGTTGCCCATCGCGACCGCCGATCCCGTCGTGCGCGGCGCCACTTGGAAGGCCGCGCTCGACCACCATCGCGCGGGCCGCTTCGGTCCGGCCTGCGCCACGTTTCGGGGCACGGCCCGGCGGCTCGAACAGGACGCGACCAAGCTGTTTCGGCCTGCGGCCGGCCGGACGGTCAAGAACGCGACGATTCGCCGCTGGCTCGAGCGCTACGTCACCGCGAACCCGCCGAGTGTGACGATCGTCGGTGACCGCTTCTCGTTCCCGGTGCCGGTCCTGTGGGCGTGGGCGGACTGCGCCTGCCGCACGGGGGCCCCGCTGGAGGCCGATCTGGCGCTCCGGCGGCTCGCTCGGGTACACCGCGGCGGCGCGCTGTCGCTCACGCGCGCGCTGGTCGCCGTGCGCGTCGGGGCGCTCGATCGGGCGCTGCGCCTCGTCGGCAAGGCGCCACCCGACCCGTTTCTCACGCCCTACATCGAAGCGCTGGTCGCCGTGGCGCAGAAGCGTCCCGCCGACGCGCAGGACAAGCTGCTGCGGGCCCGACTGTCCGCCGATACGCCAGAGCGTCGCGCCGCGGTCGACCGTGTCGCAGCCACGATCCCCGGGAGCCCACGCTGATGCCCGTCAAAGGCGACCGCACGCCGCACGACACCTTCGTCGCCGCCCACGATCAGGCGGCCATCCTGGCGTTCAACCAGCGCTTTCGCGCCGATCGCGATCGCTACGACCTCGTCTTCGACTGCCGTCACTGCGTGCACTTTCGCGAGGACGGACCCGGCTCCGACGGCATCCCGGACGGAGCGTGCTCCCTCGCCTTCCCCGCCAGCACGATGCTGAACGCCGCAAGGCGCGACGTCGCGATCACCGAGACCGGCGATCTGGTCTTCTGCAAGTACTTCGAGGTGGACTGACATGATTCGCGTGCTGGTCACGGGCTCGGGCGGTCCCGGTGCCGTCAACTTGGCGCGCTCACTACGCCTCGACCCCGAAATGTACACCGTCGGGTGCGACGCTTCGCCGTACTACCTGCACCTGTCGGCCACGCACGTCCACACGCTCGTGCCGCGCTGCTCCGAGCGCGAGGCCTACATCGCCGCGATCGTGGCGCTGTGTCACGAGCACGCCATCGACGTCGTCGTGCCGAGCAACAGCCTCGAGGCCCACGTGCTCTCCGCCGAGCGGGATCGCATCCCGGCGCGGCTGAGGCTCCCTCCGACGCCCACGCTCGATCTCGCCAACAGCAAGTGGCGCTCCTACGAGATCTGGCGCGACGCCGGGCTGCCCGTCCCGCGGACGTGGCTGCTGCACACGGCCGAGGACGTCGAGCACGTCTTCTCCGAGCTGCGCACGCGGCCCGTCTGGGTGCGCGGCGCGGGCATCCCGGGGAAGGGCATCGGGGGCGCCGCCTTGCCGTGCCGGACCGTCGAGCATGCGCTGGCCTGGATCGACTTCTATCACGGCTACGGCGGCATGATCGCCAGCGAGTTCCTGCCCGGCGAGAACCTCACGTGGATTGGCCTCTTCGATCGCGGTCAGCTCGTCACGAGCGCGGCCCGCGAGCGCCTGGCCTACGTGATCCCGCACGTCTCGCCGTCGGGTATCACCGGCGCGCCGGCCATCACCCGAACCGTGCACCGGCCCGATCTCAACACGCTCGCCGTGCGTGCCGCGCTCGCGCTCGACCATCGGCTCGACGGCGTCTCATTCCTCGACTTCAAGGCAGACGCCGAGGGCCGGCCCCGGCTCACTGAGCTCAACGCCGGTCGCTTCGGGACGACCGTGCACTTCTATTCGTGCGCCGGGCTCAACCTCCCGGCGCTGCTCGTGCGACTGGCCCTCCAGCAGCCTCTGGGTCCCGTGTCGCTCACCGACGCCATCCCGGCCGGCCTCACGTGGATCCGCACGCTGGATGCCGGCCCCGTGCTGCTCGGCCCCGACGGCGTGCCCCGCGCGCTCCCGGTGGGCTGAGCTCCCGCGGGCGGTGCTCCGAGGGCGTTGCGGTTTCTTTTCAATGCGGCGTACAGGCTGTAGCCTCCGCGCGATGCGTCCTCTCGACCTCCGCTGGTTCCCTGTCCCCCGCCTCGCGCTCGCTGGGCTCGCTGTGTTTGCTGGACTGGCTGGGCTCGGGTGCAAAGATCCGCCGCTGCCAGGGCCCGACGCCGGCCAGGTCAACTTCGCGGAGTTCCTCCAGAACCTCGACGGCGGCGTCGACCCGGGCACCGAGGTGCCAATCCCGAAGGACGTCCCGCCCGTCGACCAATGCAAGGAGGTGTGGCGCTTCCAGCTCCCGGAGGGCGGCGCCGCGCAGAACCCCGTCGTCCACAAGGACGGCACCATCACGGCCGTGAGCGCCGTCGCGCTCCAGCACGTCACGCCGACCGGCCAGGAGGTCTGCCCGACGCCCTTTACGCTCACGGGTGAGCTCTTCGGCAGCCCCGCCCTGTCCACCGAGGGCACCGCCTACCTGGGAACGCAGAGCGGGAAGCTCGTCGCCGTCGACAAGAAGTGTCAGGCCAAGTGGAAGCAGACGGTCGTGGTCAGTGCCGGCCACGCGATCCGCGAGGCGCCCGTCGTCGAGGGCAACGCGCTGTATGTCCTGGACGACGTCCCGGTCCTGCGCCGGATTCGCGACGATGGGACGCAGGCGCTCGTGCCCTTCGATTGGGAGTTCAAGGTCAAGGACTCCGCCATGAGCGGCGCCAACGTCGTGCACAGCGGCGGCGGCGAGCCGTGGGTGGCCTTTCCGTCCCGCACTCAGGTGTCCGCGGTGCGCACGAGCGGCGCAAAACACTGGCAGCTCGACGTGACGAACCCGGCCCACGTACCCGACGCCGCGGCAGGGCGTGAGGTCACCTCGACGCTGGCTCTGACCCGCGATCGGGAGGTGCTCTTCATCGTCGGGACGCGCATCGGCGACCGCTTCAACGACAACCGCCTCCACCGCGTGCTCCCGGAGCCCGTGGCGGGGAGCGCCGCCAGCAAGAGCAGCTACCCGAAGGCGCTGGATCTGCCGACCGACCACGTGATGTCCATCGTCGTCGCCGGCGACGAGTCCATCTTCCTCGGCACGCAAGGGCACGGCGTCGTCAAGCTCGACGCGCAAGGCAACCAGCTCTGGTACTTCGTCGGTGACCAGGTCTCGCTCCATGTGCGCACGGTCCCCGCCGTCGGCGATGACGGCGCGGTCTACTTCACGGCCGAGCCCCAGACGTTCTACGGCGTAAACAGCGACGGCGACCCGATCTTTCGGACCACGCCGCAGGGCAGCGAGCTCCTCGGCACGAGCCCCAACTTCGGCCAGAATGGGACCCTCTACGTCCAGCTCGGCGTCTCGCTGTTCGCCTACACCTGCCCATCCCACGGGCTCGCCGTGGCCAGCTGGCCGCGCTACCAGCGGAATCCGCGCGGCGCGGGGCGGCTGGACGAGTCGCTTTGAGCACTCGCGGAGCCCGCTGAGCCTCGAATCGAGGACCTGATTGACAGCTACCCTGAGTCGGCGCAAGAATCGCGCTGCCCATGTCGCGTCTGTTGGAGAGCTGGCGGGACGTCCACTTCGTGTGGGTCGGGTCGGTGCGCCCCTCATAGGGACTCACTGTTCAACTTTGGTGGGGCAGAACCAACGAAGGAGGAGTCATGAGCAGTTCCGGGATCACCGCGGACAGCGCGGGGAGCGCTGGCCAGACGGGGCAGGAGCAGGCCATACGCGATGCGTACGGTCGGCTCGCCGAGATTGAGAAGCACCGTAAGACACTGAAGATCTTCAAGTGGGGCATGCCGCTGGGAGTGATCGTCATCGTGTTCGGAGGCCTGTGGGTCCTCTGGACGACGGCTCGCAGCAACGTCGTGGACCGAAAAGAGGAGCTGGCAAATCAGTTCCAGGATCGGACGCAGGGCATCCTCCCGAAGATCGAGCGTCAGGCGACCGCCGTCGCCAACCGAGTGATGCCGCTCATCGCGCAGAAGCTGTCCGAGGCGCAGAACAAGGCCAACGCGCAGCTCCCCGACGAGCTCGACAAGGCCTCGAAGGACATGGAGAAGCGCCTCGACACCAAGATGAAGAAGAAGCTCGACGAGTCGCTCGCGGCCGTCGCACAGCGACAGCGGGCCAAGGTTCAAGAGGCCTACCCCGATCAGTTCAAGTGCGCTCAGGGCGAGGACGCCGCCAAGTGCAAGAAGAAGGAGGAGAACCTCGACTTCGTGATGAACGAGATCAAGCGCTCCTACCAGGACTGGGCCATCCAGGAGCTGCGCACGACGTTCGATGGACATCTGAAGGCCATGGACGACATCCGACAGACGATGGGCATGTTCGGCAAGGCGCCTCCCGCGGCCGCTGGCGCCAAGGGCACGGCACCCGCAGCCGGTGGACCCTCGACGGCGGCGATGGCGGATGCCCCGCGCAACATGCTGGAGATGTGGCTCGAGCTCGTTTCGGAGTCGCTGGCTGGCAGCAGCGAGGACTTCTCGGAGCCCGCCGACGCGACCAAGGGTGCCGCACCGCCCAAGGGCGACAAGCCCGCGGACAAGCCGGCCGACGGCGCCGATGCCAAGGGGGCGGACAAGCCCGCGGAGGCGGCCAAGCCTGCCGAGGCGGCCAAGCCTGCCGAGGCGGCCAAGCCTGCCGAGGCGGCCAAGCCTGCCGATGACAAGGACAAGAAGCCCGCCGAGGGCAAAGCCGCGGAATCGAAGTAGGAGGGTACCATGGGTCAATTCAACGCAACCGATGCACAGGGACAGATCCAGGGGCTCGCCAACTACGTCACGGCGGAGGCCGCGGCCAGCAAGAAGGGGGTGCGCAACCAGCTCATCCTCACGGCGGTCGTGCTCCTCATCCTGGTCGGCTACTTCCTGATCCTGAACAGTCAGGTCAAGAAGATCACCGAGCCCAAGGAGCTCGCCAAGACGGCGGCGGTGTTCATCGACGACAACATCCCCGACGTTGCCAAGATGCTCGAGTCGATGCTCAACGACGTGGCGCCCAAGGTCGCCGACTTCGTGGGCAACAAGGCCGTCAAGGAGGGCGTGCCGTACCTGGTCAAGCGGTCGGAGAACATGCTCGACGGCTACATCGACACGATGACCCGCACGAGCGCCGAGTACATGGACACGGCGTTCAGCGACCTCGTGACCTCCAACAAGGAGAGCCTGCTGGCCGCGCTCAAGGAGCAGCCTGCGGAGGACGAGCCGTCAAAGGCCTTCAAGCCGATGCGCGACAACCTCCACCGGACGTTCACCGAGCAGACCAATGGGCAGCCCAGCGAGGCCAAGCGGTCGATTGACCGCAGCCTCACCGCGCTCAAGAACCTCAACAACCGGCTCCGGAAGCTCGCGAGCGCCGACCCGGCCTCCATGAACCGCAAGGAGGCTCTCGGCACGCGGATCCTGCAGACTTACTGGCAGTTCCTGCACAAGCCCAAGCCCGAGGACCACGGCTACACGCCGCCGCCCAACACGGTCGGCTCGGACGTGCCGGACATCACCAAGTAGCTCCGCGCCGCCGGCCCTTCCTCAGTTTCCTTCGAGTTTCTTCCCTCTACAGCACCGTTGGACACGCGACAGCGTTCGGGGTCGCGTTCGTCTCCCAGGTCGTCGCCGTCTTGCGGAGCAGGCTCTTGCCAGAACCCGAGCCGGGCGACATCGCGGTGCCGGGCTTGCCGGTCGCATCCAGCAGGCCGCTCGTGTTCTCCTTGCCGTAGATGAGGGCGTCCACGGGGACCATGTCCGCCTTGAGCGCGTTCGAGGGCACCATGAACAGCCCGATGCCGTCGGCGGGCGTGACCCCGTTCTGGATGTCCGGGCTGAAGTTGAAGGACTGGTGAAACACCGGGTTGCCGTTCGCGTCGTTGGCGGTCGGCCCGCCGATCACGAAGCACTCGCCGGCCTTCAGCGTCCCCGAGAGCGTGACCTTGCCGCTGACGTAGGACGTGCCGCCATAGCCGAGGCTGTAGCCCACGAGGCTCACGTCCTGGCCTGAGCCGTTGTAAAGCTTGACCCACTCCTGGCCGTCGTCGGCGCCGTCCGGATCGTAGAGCACCTCCACGAGCACGAGACCCGCGGGCGGCTTGTCGGTGACGGTGACCGTCGTCGTCATGGGCGTCACGCCCGCGTCGTCCGTCGTGACCGAGAGCTGCGTGGCGCCCGTCTTCGTCAGCGCCGTCAGCGTGAACTTGGCCTCGAGCGCGCCGTCGGGCAGGACGATCGCCTTGGGTAGCGTGAGCAGGTCAGTCGTGTCCGCCGTCACCGTCAGCACCGTGGAGCTTGGCGCCTTCTTCGCGGGCAGGTCCAGCGTGGCCAGCACCTCGAACGCGCCGCCCGTGCTCATCGTGATCGGGCTCGGCAGCAGGAGCGTGACCGTGCGCGGCTCGTCGGCCGAGAACACGCGCACCGAGCCCGTCTTGCTGATGTCACCGAGCTTGGCCGTGAGCGTGACGGCCGTGGCGTTGGCCAGGACGCCCGTCAGGGGGACCGCCACCTGCGACTCTCCGGACTTGACCGTGACCGATGCGCTCGTCGGCTTGGCGATGGCCTCGTCCGACGAGGTGATGGAGACCACCATGTCTTCCTTGGCCGGGCCTGTCAGGCGCACGAAGAGCGGGGGCGCCGTCGTCGCCTGACCCTGCTCGACGAACACCTTGGCTGGCCACAGGTCCTTGAGCTTGGGTGGACCCGCCACCACATCGGCGGCGTCGCGCGGCACGAGCCGCATGTCGTCGAAGATGAAGGTCATCACCCCGCGCACCGACGCAAGCGTGTCGCCCGTGACGGGCGCAGGCTCGAGCGCGTACAGCTGACCGCTCACGATGAGCCCGTCCGTGACGGCGAAGAGCGGCGGAGGCGTGGGCTGCGCGGTCTTCGGCGCCGTGTCGGTCACGACGACGTCGCTGACCTGCACCAGCACGCCCTCGAACGCGGCGGCCTTGGGGCCATCGGTCTTGACGTCGGCCGGCGCGACCGTCACCGCCGCGATCTCGGCCTCTGGCGCGAGGACCGTCACCGTCGGCTTGTCGATCTGAATCTGCCCGAAGTAGCCCGTGACCGTGCCGGCGACTGTGACGCCATCCCGTCGCTGGCGCGTCGTCGAGCCCGCAGGATCGTGCACGAAGATCCCCGAGTACTCCGCGCCCTCGAAGCCCGCCGCGGTCGGCGCATGCTGCACGAAGTAGCCGCTGTCTTTGACGATGCTCGTCACGACCATGGGCGGCAACGTAACGGCCGTGCCCTCCTTCACCTCGCCCTTCTTGACCTGGTAGACGGTGAATTTGCACGGGTCGGCCTCGGCGGGGCACGAGTCGCAAGCGTCGCCACGCGCGTCGCTGTCGCCATTGGCCTGGTCCGGGTTGGCGAGGTTCGGGCAGTTGTCGGTCAGGTTGGGGATGCCGTCCTTGTCGATGTCCGTCGGGTTGACGCTCGTGCAGCTCTCGGTGTTCGCGTCAAACGGGCACGGATCGCACGCGTCCCCCTGGCCGTCGGCGTCCACGTTCGGCTGGACGAGCTTGCCGTCCTTGTCCTTGTCGAGCGGGCGCGGCGGATTGAAGAACGTGGGGCAGTTGTCGGCCGCGTCCGCGATGCCGTCGCCATCGCGATCGGTGTTCGTCGAGAGCCCCGTGAACTCCTTGGGCCGTGATGGGACGCACGTCGGCTCGTCCTTGGGCGCGTCGCAGAAGAACAGCGGGTAGGTGTCGTACTTCTCGGTGCCATCGTTTGCCACGCCGGCCTGGATCTCGCTCATCGTCTTGGCCGTCTCCCGCTTGGCGCACAGCGCCTTGGGCCGGCCGCAGACGTCGAGCGTGTCGCACGCGTCGCTCGCCGCGAACGTCGTCACGAGCGCCGCATCGCCATAGAGCGCGCGACCGCCGCGGAGCACGAGCAGCACGTCGGCGGGACCCGAGTCGAGCACCGCGCGGTACTCCGCGTGCGCCGAGGCGTCCCAGAGCGTGACGTCGGCGATCTTGCCCTCGCTGAGAGAGCCCAGCAGGTCACCGAAGCCCGCGATGTCGGCGGCGGTCTGTGAGGCCATGTCGACCAGCTGGCGGTCGTTGAAGAAGCCGCCGTACTGGGTCTTGTTGAGGTCGTCGGCGCACTTGAGCTCGCGCACGAGGTTCATCGAACCCGACAGCGGCCAGTCCGAGCCAATCGCGATGCGCACGCCGAGGCGCTGATAGATCGCCACGTCCGCCGTGAAGCCATACAGGCTGATGTTCGAGCGCGGCGACCACACGAGCCCGGTGCTGTCGGCCGCCATGAGGCCGATGTCCTCAGTCGTCACGCCGATGCCGTGGATGAACGCCGCGTTCTTCATCACTACATCCGTCTTGCCCTCGGACAGGCACACGAACTCGCGGCGGGCCGCCTCGTTGATGCCCTCGGCAACATGAGGCACGTACGCCGTCTCGGCGGCGAGCTTCGTCGGGTCGATCTTGTCGATGCCCGGGAACCCGCAGCCCGAGGTCACGAGCTTGCCGTCGCTGTCTCCGAGCGGAAACGTCGGCGTTTCGGGCGTGCCGTGCGCGAGGCCCTCGAGCTTGGTGCCGACGTCCAGGTTCCGCACGAAGCCGGTGCCGCCGCCGGAGCCCATCATGGACGTGACGCCCGACATCACCATCCGCAGCTCGCCCCAGACGGCGCCCAGGCTCTGGTTGAAGTTGCCATCGGCCGGCAGCTTCGTCTTGCCATTGAGCCCTTTGCGCCACTCGTGGCGGTGATCGTAGCGCTCGTCGCCATGGGGAACCGGCGGATGCTGGGCCCAGCCGATGTGATCGTGGGGGTTGATGAGGCCGGGCGTGATCAGCACCTTGGGACACGTGAGGGTCGTGGCACCCGCGCCCGCCGTCGCGCAGTCGCACGCCGCGCACGTCACCTTGTCCCCGCTGATGACGATCTCGCCGCCGAGGAGCAGACCGGCCGGAGTCATCACCTGGCCGCGAATCCGGTAGGCCGTCGCGCTCCCGGCCTCGATGGTGCACGGACCCGAGGCGGGCTCGGCGAGCGTGGTGTTGCACTGCGTCACGACCGGGGCCGGCGTGTCCGTACCGGGGAGGTCGGTGGTCACGTCGTTCGGCGTGGTCGTTGCGTCAGGGAGGCTCGCGGTGTCCGTGCTGCCGGCGCTGTCGTCCTTGGGGGTCCCCGTCGGTCCGGTCCCCGAGGAACGCGAGTCGCAGGCGCTGAGCGCCACCGTCACGACCGAGAACACAGCCCACCCGCCGATACGTCGAAACCGATTGCCCACGCCTCGCTCCTTGCCCCGCGACACTGACGGCGGCGGGGCGACATCCTACGTACTGAGCGTGCGTCTGCCTATCGAATTCGGGCGGACCGGGCCCGGGCTCAGTCGTCGTAGAACAGCGTCTCGGCGTGCCGGAGCACCTCGTCGAGCGTGTCTTGCTCCTCGGCGCTGAGGTCGATGAAGTTGACGCCCATGCCCCCGGTGCCTCCGGCGCCGACCGGCCGGTGCCAGCGTACCTCGCACATCGGCTCGAAGGTGCGACCAATCTCGGGCACGGTGAACGCGATGCGAAAGCGCGTCCCAAGCGGCTGAATGTCGTGCGTGGCGATGAACAGACCGCCGGCGGAGATGTTTTCGGTAAACCCAGTAAAAAACTGGTGATCCCACTGCGCGCTCAGCTCGACCTCGAAGGCGTGTCGCTCGAAGCGTCGCTGTTCGATTCCCGGAGCCTTGGTGTCCTGATGGTGTGACGTCATGTCGGAATGCATCGGTCCTCCCTTGGGGCGCATGCCCTCACCAGGGCACATCGCTCTGCGCGGAGGGGAGTTAAGGCATTCGGGCGGGAATCAGCTGGCGATGCGAAAAAGCTGCTGGCCCAGCAAGATGAGGTCGCCGTCGACGACCTGCATCTCGCCCTTGACCCGCACGTAGGTGCCGTTGCTGCTGTCCAGGTCCTCCAGGAACAGGCCCTCGGGCTTGCGCGTGAGGCTGGCGTGGCGTCCGGAGACGTAGCCGTCCCCCAGGAAGCGGATGTCGCCGCGCTCGCGCCCGAGCGTGATGAAGCGACCGCGCAGGAGCCACGCGTTGCCATCCAGCGTGGGCGTCATGATCTGCACGAGGCGCCCGAAGACGCCCTCGCCCACGGGCGCGCCAAGCAGCTCCGTGCCGTCGTCCGGTGCCGGCGTCATGGTCATGGCGCGATCGATGTCCTCGTAGCGCAGCAGCTCCTGGCCGACGCGGAAGAGGTCTCCGCTCTCGATGCGCACGGGCTCGGTGATGCGCACGAACGTGCCGTTCATGGAGCCCGCGTCGCGCACGGTGACGCGGCTGCCGGTGACGTTGACCTCGGCGTGCTGGTCCGAGAGGTAGATGTCCGACGGGAACGCCAGGTCGCAGTTCTTCTTGCCGAGCACGTTGGCGCCATCGAAGAGGGACAGCGTCTCGCCGTCGGAGCCGTCCTCGTTGAGGACGACGAGCTTGACCTTGGAGCGGGTGCGCATCCGCGAGGGCGAGGGGGCGTAGGTGAAGGTCGAGCCGATGGCCGCGGGCTCCGGCGCTGCGATCTCGGGCATGGTGTCCGGAACGCGCACCGGCTGCGCGCCGACGGCCGCGAGCTGAACGACCGGGGAGGCGGAAGCCGCTGGAAAACGGTGACCGCACTCGGCGCAGAAGAGGTGCCCCGGGACATAGATGGCCGAGCAGCTCGGACACCGGGGCCCCGATGCGGGCTTCTCCGGCGCGGGCGTGGGCGCCGAAACGGCGGGAGCGGGGGTGAGCGCGGAGAGCGCCGGTGCCGGAGTGCGTGCCACGACGGCGGGCTCGAACGCCGCGCGGTCGACCTTCTTGGAGGCCGCGGATTCCCACGCGTCGAGCAGTGACTCCGGTGAGACCATCTCCGTCTTGGCTGACGGCACCTCGACGGCTGCCGGCTCCGGCGGCGCGACGGACTCGGGCTTGGCCGGCTCCGCAGCCTTGGGTGGCTCCGCAGCTGGCGTGGGTCGTGGCCGTTGCGCGAGCGACGCCAAGCGTTTGGCCGGGTCGGACGCGGTCGTGGGACGCGCCCCGATCGACGTTGGCTTGATCGCCTGCGCAGCACCGAGATCGGCACCGCACTTCAAGCAGAACTTGAAGAAGCTCTCGTTGGGATGTCCGCAGCTAGGGCACTTGTTCACGCAGCCCCCCGTTCGGCGCGAAGGTAGGGCCCGCGCGCGCCCAAGTCAACGGGTCGCGGCATGCCAACGCGCCAGTCGTGACGCGCGCCCGTGCGGCGTGGTAGCGTCCCCGCATGCTGCGGATTGCTTTGTCGTTCTCGGTCCTGGCCCTCGCGTGCGGCGGCGCGACGGACGGCGCTCCAACCACCGGACCCACGGACACGGTGGCCGCCGAGGCGGGTGCCGTCGAAACGCTTTCGACCGACGTCACCGGCACCGACACCGGCATCCAGGCTGGCGGCTCCTACTACGAGGTGCAGATCAAGACCACCAAGATTCAGCAGACCTACAAGCGCACCCTCGACGAGAAGTCGCAGTCCGTCGCGTTCGGCTCGACCCACATCGCGCCGGCGGTCTCGCTCGCCGTCGAGGATACGCTCGTGACGCCCTTTGCCATCATCGGCTTCAACTTCGGCTTCGTCGTGGGCTCTTCCGATCATCCCATCACCATCACGGGCGAGGGCGTCTGGGACTGGGCCCAGGGCAAGACGAACGCGCCGCCGGGCTTCAAGATCCTGCTCAAGGACGGCGGGCCGCAGCGCACCTACGTCTCGTGGCTCCAAGGTGCCAAGGGCAGCTACGTCATCGAGCGCTGGGGCAAAGAGGAGGGCGACGTGGTCGAGGCCAGCTTCAACGGCACCCTCGTGGCGGACGTCACGCCGTTCGACCCGACGCTCACCGCGACCGTCAAAGGCGTGCTGCGCGTGATCCTGCCCAAGCCCGCAGGTGGCCAATGAGCCGCTCCGGTGCCGTAGGGCTGCTGCTGCTCCTGCTCGTGGCCTGTGGCGGTGACGGGCCGTCGGGCGCGTTCACCACGCTCGATGCCAGCACGGACGTCGCCTCGGGCGCCGATGCCGACGCGAGTGGCGTCACCGATGCGCCCGCCCCCAAGCCGGAGTGCAAAGGCTCCGAGGCGTGCGACGACGGCTACGCCTGTACCCGAGACGACCGCTGTTCCGCGGGGATCTGCCGTGGCACCCCCTACACGTGTGACGACGGCATCGCGTGCACGTTGGACCGCTGCGACGGCTCGGGCGGCTGCACCGCAGAGCTCGCGCCGGGGCGCTTCTGCTTGATCGGTGGCCAGTGCGTGCCCGATGGCGCGCTCGATCCCACCAACGCCTGCCGGGCGTGCGTAACCCCGGTCAGCACCACGCAGTACACCGCCAACGACGGCGCGAGCTGCGACGACGCGCTCGTCTGCACCTCGGGTGACGCGTGCCGCGACGGCGTCTGTCAGGGCGATCCCAAGCTCGCGTGCGACGACCAGAACGCCTGCACGACCGACGGCTGCCAGGAGGGCACCGGCTGCGTGCACGCTCCGCGCACCGGCGCGTGCGAGGACGGCGACTCGTGCACCGTGGGCGACTCGTGCACCAATTCGGCGTGCGTCTCCGGGAAGACGGTGCTCGATTGCAGCGACGGCGACCCCTGCACGCAGGACGGCTGCACCGGCACCGGGGGCTGCACGCACACGGTGGTCGAGGCGCCCTGCGATGACGGCAACGCGTGCACGGCGGGCGACCTGTGCATCGAAGGGCAGTGCACCTCGGGGCCGCAGACGCCGTCGTGCGACGATCAGAACCTCTGCACGACCGACCTCTGCCTCTCGACCTTCGGCTGCGTGCACATGCACAACCTGGAGCCGTGCGACGACGGCGATCCGTGCTCCCTGAAGGACTCCTGCTCGGCCGGCCTGTGCACCCACGGGCTCGTGCCGAAGGCGTGCGACGACGGCAACGCCTGCACCGTCGACTTCTGCGAGCCGAACGTGGGCTGCAAGGTCCTCGTCCAGACCGGCCCGTGCGATGACGGCAACGCGTGCACGACCGACGAGACGTGCAAGAACGGCGCATGTACGCCCAAGGGCATTCAGAAGTGCAACGACGACAACCCGTGCACCGATGACACCTGCGACATCAAGGCCGGCACCGGCTGCGTGTTCAAGAACAACGCGCTGAAGTGCGAGGACGGCGATCCGTGCACCGAGGGCGACAAGTGCAGCAAGGGGGCCTGCGTCGCGAGCCTGACGGGCTGCGACGACAAGAACGCCTGCACCGACGATTTCTGCGACCCACAGGGGGCCAAGGGCTGCGAGCACACCCTCAAGACCAGCGACCTGTGCCGGCTGAGCATCCTGATCACCCAGCCCCTGCGCGGTGCGACACTGACGGGAAGCACCAACATCGTGGTCAAGGGCAAGGTCCAGAGCCCCGCCTTCCCGCTGGAGTCGGTCACGTTGAACGGCGTCGCGGTCCAGGTCGATGCCGCAGGCCAGTTCACGCTCCAGGTCAAGGCGCAGCACGGGCTCAACTTCCTGGAGGCGCAGGCCACCGACACGCAAGGGAACGTCGATACCGCCTCGCAGGGCTTCTACTGGTCTACGAAGTTTCAGCCCATGACCGCGCCAACGCCCAAGGAGCTCTCGGCGAGCAAGGCGCTCTACCTCTTCCTGGGGCCGCCCGCGATCGACGACGGGGATCACTCGAAGAACGACCTCGACGACCTCGCGAGCATCTTCGAGATCATCATGGGCAGCTTCGACATCAAGGGCCTCATCCCGAGCCCGGCGTTCAGCGGCGGCGGCTACAAGGTCTTCCTCAAGAACCTGAGCTACGGCGCGCCCAAGGTGAAGCTCACGCCGGTGGCGGGCGGGCTGCACCTGCGCGTGACGATCGCGAACCTGAAGGGTGACGTCGAGGCGGACGGGACCTGCATCGTGTGCTTCGACGTGAGCGGCACGTTGGGCATCCAACAGATCAGTATCGACGCCGACCTCCTCGTCTCGACGGATGCCCAGGGCAAGGTCCAGGTCACGATGAAGGACCCGGACGTGGTCGTGACGGGCATCGACCTGGACATTGACGGCATCCTCGGGGCCATCTTCGACTTCCTCGTCGACTTCATCCTCGACCAGTTCGTGCCCACGCTCGAAAACGAGTTCAAAAAAGAGATCGGCAAGGCCATCCCGGACGCGCTGGCCACGGCGCTGGGCTCGTTTGCGTTCAACTCGAGCTTCGACGTCGGCCCCTTCTTTGCTGGAGGCGAGAAGGTCACCGTCACGCTCGCCACGGGCCTCGAGAGCATCTTCTTCTCGGACGCCGGCGGGATCTTGCGGATGTGGGGTGCAGCGACGGCACCCAAGAAGACCACGAAGCCCATCCTCGGCTCGATCGTGCGCAATGGCTGCCTGACCGGGGTGCCCGAGTCGCTCACGATGACCAAGCAGGCGCCGCTCGAGCTTGCGCTGGCTGACGATCTGCTCAACCAGATCCTGTTCTCGCTCTGGTGGGGCGGCGGGCTCACGTTTCCGGTGCCGCCGAGCCTCCTCGCCGGGCAGGACCTCACGCAGTACGGGGTCACCAACCTGAAGGTCTCGCTCGACTTCCTCCTGCCGCCCATCGTCTCGAGCTGCAACGCGCTCCAGGATCTGCTGCTCCAGATCGGCGATCTCAAGGTGCACGCCTCACTCGAGCTGTTCGGCAAGCCCGTCGAGCTCGACCTGTTCGCCAGCGCCGACGTCTACGCCGAGCTCACGGCGAGCGAGACGGGCATCGGCCTGTCGCTCGGCGACATCCATCGGCTGACGACCGACGTGGTCGTGACCTCGCAGGGCTTCGCGAGCGCGGAGAAGGTCATCGCGGGCCTGATTGGCGGCGAGCTCGTGCCGAAGCTCTTCCAGCAGCTCGCGGGCCAGGGGCTGTCGGGGTTCCCGCTGCCCAAGATCGACCTCTCGGGCCTCGTCGCCGGCGTCCCGCCCGGCACCGCGATTGCCATCGCGCCCGAGAAGCTCGTGCGCATCCTGGGCTGGACGCTCGTCGCGGGGAAGATCCAGTGAGGCGGGCACTCTCACCGGTACTGGTGCTCGTGCTTGGCTGCGCTGGCAGCGACCCCACGGCTGCGCCTGCCGAGCCCGTCACCGATGCGACCACGGCCGACACCTCCGGCACCTCCGGCACGCCCGACACGGCCCCGCCGGTCACGTGCGTCCCGACGCGCCCCTGCGACGACGGCAACCCCTGCACCTACGACGACCGGTGTACCGCCGGCCTCTGCGCCGGGACCGCCGTCGACTGCGACGACCACCGGCAGTGCACGCTCGACCAGTGCGACGGAAAGGGCGGCTGCCTCCACGAGGTTGCCGAGGGCACCTGCCTGCTCGGCAACGTGTGCCTGCCCGACGGCGCGACCAACCCCAACAACGGCTGCGAAGCGTGCGACTCGGCCAAGAGCCGCATCGCATGGAGCATCCGCGCCGAGCAGTCGGCGTGCGACGACAAGAACCCGTGCACTTTCGCCGACTACTGCAAGAAGGGGGTCTGCAAGAAGGGCGTCGCGCGCACGTGCGACGACGAGAATCCGTGCACCGGCGACGACTGTGATCCCGGGCTGCCCGACGGCTGCCGTCACCTGCCGATCTCGGGCGCCTGCGACGACCACGATCCCTGCACCGAGGGCAGCGTGTGCCTCGCCGGGCTCTGCCGGTCCGGGAAGACCGCGTGCGATGACGGCAACGCGTGCACAACCGACACGTGCCTGCCCGACACCGGATGCGCGCACGTGGCTGTCCCCGATGGGACCGCGTGCACCGACGGCAACGCGTGCACGGCCGACGATGGCTGTACCACCGGTGCGTGCGTGGCGGGGCCGAAGCCGAACTGCGATGACGCCTCGCCGTGCACCAATGACGACTGCGACGAGATCTTCGGCTGCTTCCACACGCTCACCCTCGACCCGTGCTGCACGGGCCTCGAGAACGTGTGCGACGACAAGAACCCGTGCACGGTCGACGCGTGCGGCGCCGCCGGCGGGTGCACTCACCAGCAGGCGACCTCGCCCTGCGACGATCTCGACCCCTGCACCAAGGGCGATGCCTGCGCCGGCGGGGCGTGCGTCTCGGGCGGGCCGAACACGTGCGACGACAAGAACCCGTGCACCGAGGACAGCTGCAACCCCGCGACCGGCTGCCAGCACCAGGCCACCGCGGGCGCTTGCGACGACGGGCTCGCGTGCACCACGGGTGACGCGTGCGTGGGCGGGAGCTGCCAGGGGGACACGTCGAAGTGCGTCTGCCAGCCGACCTTCGCCACGACCGTGGCCAAGCTCGCGACGCTCGTCATGGGCGATAGCGGCACGCCCGGTCAGGGCCTCGACGTGGACCAGAAGGCCACGACGTGCGCGCCCGCCGACAGCTGCTCGGGGGGGATCGACAACTCGCTCGCGCCGCTCTCGGGGATCCTCAACCAGAACCTCGGCAAAGCGCTCGCGGCGGGCCAGCTCATCCTGCTGCTCGAGCTCCAGTCGCCCAAGACCGATGGTACCCCGTTCCCGCTGGCGCTGTACGCGGCCAAGCTCAAGAACGCCGGCTGCGACGTGACGCACGACGTCTGCCAGTACCTCGTCGAGAAGACGACCGTCGGCACGGACTGCAAGCCGCTCGTCGTGCTGAACAACGCCAAGATCGTCGGCAAGAAGCTCACCGCCGGTGGGCCCGGGACCAACTTCCCGTTCTCGATCACGCTCTTTGGCGACACGGTCTTGCAGGTCACGCTCTACAACGGCCAGATCGTCGGGGACGTGAGCCTGGACGCGTCGGGGACCCAGGTCACCGGCATCGCCAACGGGTTGCTCGGCGGAGGGATCTCGAAAAAGGCCATTTCGACCGCGCTCGAGCAGGTGCCCGACGAGCAGCTGCCGATTCCGAAGGCGCAGATCGCGCCGATTCTGGACTTGCTCATCGTCGAGGACTTGGACACGAAGCCGCCTGCTGGGCCGGATGCGGCGTCCGCCGGGTTCCGATTCGACGCGATCGGGGCGGTCATCGTTGGGGTGAAGAACTAGCGGTGATTGGGCCCTGGGCAGGGGCACGACGAGCACGAGCACCGGCCTTCGGCCTGAGCACGAGCACGAGCACGAGCACGAGCACGACCTGCGACGGCGCGCGGACTCAGGCGGCGATCCGGGCGCCATTGTCCGGGTCGTGCCGCAGGACCGCCTTGGAAACAGTTGGGCTCTGGACCCACAGACGCCTTGGGGCGGCTGCTCGACGCCAAGCGTGCTCGTGCTCGAATCGGGGTCGAACACCGGCCTTCGGCAGCCGGTCGATCCAGGACGTTGACCTCACACCCCCACGCGCTACCATTTCCGGCGATGGCCCCGTCCGACCCGCTGTGCTTCTCCTGGGACCGCAACCTGACCGCGGCTGAAGTGCGCGCGATCATCGCCGACCGCGCCGACACGCGCCGCATCGGCCTGCTTGCGCTCATCATGCGTGAAGCGAAGCCAAGCGACGTCTGGCAATGGACCTCGCCGACGGCGGTACTGCAAGACCTCCCCGAACTGTTGCCCAAGCTCGGCCGCAAGCGCGCCTTCTGGAAGTGGCTTTTCGCAGGCTGGCGTACGCTTGGACTGGTCTAGCTCGGCCCCAACGACGCTCTCGGCCCTGCAGTTGGCGGTCCTCGACGCCTTTCGCGGCAATCCGCACGTCTATCTCTCCGGAGGATCCGCTCTGGGCGGCTTCTACCTCGGCCACCGACGGTCGCACGATATCGACGTCTTCACACCGCATGGCGATGCCGTCGAGGCGCGGCAGGGTGTGATAGCGGGTCGGATCCAGGGGCGTGGTGGTCATGCGTGTCCTTTCTGTACGGGGTAGCATAGGGTGTCCCGGCGAAGCTACCGCGGCGAAAGCCGTCGTCAGAAGCCCCGCCAAAGAAAGATCGTGGCCGGAGTTGACCCTGTCACCGCCGCCGCCTACCGTCAGCAGGGCGCGGAGGTGCACATGGCCGTCGGAACCGCGAGAACGATCGCACGCAGCCGCTTGGAGCGGACAGCGCCACCCGTCCCATCAGAGGTGCTCGTACGCTCCGCCGGGCTCGGCATGCGCTGGTCGGGCCATGTCGGCAGCGTGCCCCGGCGCGCGGAGTGCGTGCTGGGAGCGCCGCGCCGGTCGTGCCGCAGTGGGAACCGGCTAGCGTTCGCCCCCGAGGTCGTCAGACCGGTGGAGTGCGAGGTCGAGAGGGCGATTCGGCCGGTCGGTGGGACCGGGCAGGAGCTCGGCATGCGTCGGCGGGCGTGGCGTAGTCCGCGGACTTGGTGTTAGGCAGCAAATGGGACCGTTCGAGGATGGCTGGACCGCGGCTGACGTTGAGGCGGTACTCGCCCGCGGCGATCCAAGTGAATTGCTCTACGTTCCAATTGTTCTTGGCCTGGATGCGCTCGACGTTGAGCGTACTTGGGTTGAAGGCATTTGCTTTCAGCTCGCCGAGCATCCGAACTTCAATGTACGCGGCAACGCAATCTTGGGCCTTGGGCATGTCGCGCGTACTTGCCGCGAACTCAACATCGCTGTATCTGTGCCGCTCATCTCCAAAGCACTCGCCGATCCGCACGAGTATGTACGCGGTCACGCCAGCGATGCTGCAGCGGATCTTCTGCACTTCTTGAAAGTTCGGGTGCCGCCTCCGCAGTCGCCAGCGCAGTAAGCTTCGAAACACCCAATGCCGCCGCCTTGCGCACCAATGCCGCCAAACCCTTCGCTCCAGCCGACTCGCTACGGCTGGCTTCGCCAGCCTACGCCAGCGGCTGAGCTCAAACGTTGTCCCCCCCAATGATCAAGACTCTGCTCATCGACGAGTGCCGGTTTCTGGCATTTCGGCCTGTCAGCCCAGCGGTTCACACGCACTGGCGGGCTTTTCTTGCGTTCGGCTTGTTCTTCACGTGGCTGGCTGGTGTAGGGCGCTATTGGGATAACCCGCGCGCTGAACTCTGGCAGACCCTTGGCCTGGGGTCCGTGGTCTATGTGTTTGCGCTGGCCCTGATCATCTGGGCCCTCTTGGCACCACTCCGGCCCAGGAACTGGTCTTACCGGAACGTTCTGCTGTTCCTAACACTCACGGCCCCCCCGGCGGTGCTCTATGCAATCCCCGTTGAAACGTTCATGGACGCAGGTGCCGCCCGGGCGACGAATGCGTGGTTTCTCGCGGTCGTCGCAACGTGGCGCGTTGCCCTCTTGGCCGTGTTCCTCAAGCGTGCCGCTGGCCTGTCGCTGGGTGCCGTCGTCGTGGCCACGCTGCTCCCACTCACGATTATCGTCGTGGCGCTTTCCACCCTGAACTTGGAGCACGTGGTCTTCGATGTCATGAGTGGCATCAGGGAAGAAGAGAGGGGTCCCAATGACGATGCTTACGGTGTTGTGTTTCTGCTATCGATGCTGTCGTTCATGTGCGCGCCAGTGTTGGCTTCTGTCTACCTCGCCCTTGTGCAACGAGCGCGGCGCGGGGGACAACAAGGCGCTGGAGCCGACACGGCTCCGCCGCGCCGATGAGGGCAAAACGAGCAGCGCGTGTGTCGTGAACTGTGCCAAGTCGTTGAAGAGGCGATCGCGCTCTACCAGCGAGACGGCAGGCCACTGCCTGCCAGTTCCGGTAATTCTGTCGTGCCTGCACCGCAGCTGGAGTAGGCGCGCCGCACGAGGCGGGCACCGTTCCTCCACCGTGGGGTCTCGCCAGCCACCGACCCGAGCGGTGACGGCCACGTGTTGCCGGCACGGTCCATGAAACGTCACTCCGCGCCGGTCAATGGGCGCCGGGCGAGGAAGGTTTCATGCGACGAATCGTTCTGCTGTGCGCGATTGCGGTACACCCGTGCTGCACCAGCACCTACACAGTCCGGTCCGAGGACCTGGCCAAGGCGCAGAAACACACCGAGGCCGGGACCGAGAACGTCCTCGTGCCCGCGCTCGACGAGGCGCAGCGCCCGAAGTGCGTCCGGTTCTCAGCGGTCCGAAAGGCCACGTCGGCGAATGGCATCACTCACATCGAGGCGGCCGACTGGCGACCCGGCGGGGAGACCTTCGGCTATCTCTCGATCGCGGTGGGCACCGTCGGTGTGATCTTCGGCTCGATCATGGCCAGTCGCGCCAACGCGGATCCGCACCCCTCGATCGCCCGGGGAGTCGGCCAGGCCGCAGGAATTGGCTTCTCCGTCAGCGGCGCGCTCGTGACGGCGTTGGGCATCACGCTCGTGGTGACCGCACGCTTCTCGAGCGGCCCCGAGGCCGAGCCGTTGGGTCGAGAGTCGCGGCCGACCGTCTCGGCCGGAGTCGGTGCAGGCTCCGCTGCGCTCGTGGTGCGGTGGTGAACGGCATCGGGCCGGTCGCCCTACGGTACATTCTGCGCCGCGTACGCGCCGATGAACTCGAGCCGCGTGGCCGAGTCGTCCATCATCGCGTTGCCGGCCCAGCCGTACGACATGACGCCCTTGATGCCGAGCCCTTGCATGGCCTTGCCGCGCGTCGTGATCGCGTTCAGCCAGCCGGCCTTCGACACACCGCAGCGGCCGAAGGTGCACGCCTTGCCGTCGCTCAGCGTGACGGCCGTGCTGCCGTAGTGCTCCATCAGGAACAGGCGGTCCTTGGGGACGCCGACCTTGACGTAGGCGTCGACCGTGGCCTGGTACTCGCCCTTGACGTAGCTGACGGAGTTGCCGCTCGCGTTGATCGACTTGCCGTCGGTGCCTTGGTAGCTCTCTGCACCGACGTAGGCCACCGCAGCGAGCGCGGCCCACTGCGGCCAGCTGTTGCCGGGGGAGTCGAACGGCGACAGGATGATGACCTCGCGGCCGTGCACGTTCTTCAGGCGCTTGGCGAGGGCGACAACGTAGTCTCGATATGTGGCGTTGGCCGGCCAGGTGCCCGCCGAGATCTCATTGAGCACGAACCACTTCGGCACCGAGGACGGGAAGTTCTTCTGGGCATTGGCGAAGATGGCGTCGGCCTCGGCGTTACCCATCGCGGTCGCGTCGCCGCCGGCCTTGTAGCCGCCGATGAACGCGTCGACGTACACGGCCGCGATGTTGTTCTTGGCCCAGACCGCCTTGCGCCACGACTCGGTGCCGAGCGCCATGAAGTGCGTCTTGCCGTAGTTCAGCGCGTCGAACTCCGCTTGGCAAAGGCACGAGTACTTCTTCACGCCGTCGTCGACCGGGCCCGCGTCCGGTGGACACGCCCAGCCGCAGGCGCTGCAGCTCATCGTCGCGACGTCGACTCGAAAGACGGCCGTGACCGATGGCGTGGTCTCCGCCTCGGGCAGCCCGCCCACGCATGCGCCGTAGCCCGACCACCCGCCCCACTGGCAGCTCCCGTTGCAGGTCTGCGTCTGCGACTTCGTGCCGCAGCCATTGGCGTTGCAGGGCGCGGTCTCCGTGGCGACCTCGTTTGGCGCGCACGGGCCCTGGCCCTCGCAGCCGCCCCAGTCGGACCAGCCTCCCCACACGCAGCCGCCGAGGCAGCTCCGATATCGCTTCTGGGTGCCACATTTGTCGCAGCCCTGCGACTGGGACTCCGACGACTCGACCGTGCACGCACCCGGCTTGTCGCAGGCGCTCCCCGCGTCCACGGGCGGTGGCTTCGCGATGTCGACCGGCGGCGTGCCTGTGTCGCCGGGCGGAGTCCCTGGATCGCCGGGCGGAGTCCCCGGATCGGTCGGCGGCATGACGGCGTCCATCGAGCCATCGCTCGGACCCGCGTCCTTGGCGCTGGCGTCCTGCTCCCAGCCCGGTGGCGAGACATCCTTCGACCACGGGATGATGACCGGCCCGCCTCCCGTGAAGCTGTCGGGGTCGACGACCGCGCCGTCCTCGGAGACCAGCACCCCGTCGTAGAGGAACACGACGCCGAGCCCGTCGCGGTCGAAGACGTCCGCCTTCCCGCCCGCGCTCGTCCCCGTGCAGCCGATGGCGCCGAGCGCCAGCCACATCCCTACCGCACTTTTCCCCATCCGACCTCCTACGGGCTCAGCATCACGAGCCGCCCGTCAGACATCGTCACCAGCAGCCGCCCCGGTCCACCGACCGCGAGGCCCACGGGATCCGCTCCCGCCGGGCCGCCGAGGTAGACGCCCGGAAACCCCGCGCCCGCGACCGACTGGATGTAGAGGCTCCCGTCGAAGAAGGCCCCATACGTCCGGCCATCGGCGCCGAGGGCGACGCCCCCCGACGGCGGGTCGCCCGCCTCAACATTCCAAAGCACGGTACCCGTGCCGTCGGTCGCCGTGAAATAGCCCTTCGGCTTTTCCGCCGGCGGCACCACGGTCTGCCCCAGGATGAGCGTCCCGTCGGTGGCGAGGCCCGGCGTGTGCGCGAGCGGACCGTCGAGGGTCTTCGACCAGGTCACCTTGCCCGCCAGATCCACGCCGCGGAGCACGCCATCGACGCCGCCGACGACGATGGTGCCGTCATCGACGATCATCGGCCCCATGAGCACGGCGGTCCCGAGGTCGGTGTCCCAGAGCACGCCGCCGTCGTTGCCGACCGCGATCAGGCCGCCCGACTTCGGCTTGGTCTCCGTGCCATAGCCCACGACGGCTGCGCCGCTGCTCAGCAGCGCCGGCGAGCTGCGCACGGGCTCCTTGGTCGCTGTGGTGAAGACGCTCTTGCCGCCCGGGCCCACGCGTACCAGCGCGCTGCCCTCGGTGCCGAAGGTGACCAGACCGCCGGCGCCGAGCACGGGGTGCGACCGAATCGCGGCGCCCGCCGACGTCGTCCAGCCCGTCTTGCCCGCGGCCGTAATCGCGAGCAGGGTCCCCGAGCCCGTGCCGATGAGCGTGAGGCCATCTTCGGTGACGGCGGGCGTCGTCGTGAGCTCGGCGCCGGTCGGGAAGATCCACGCGGTCTCACCCGTCGCAGTCACCGCGTAGACGTTCTTGTCCTTGCAGCCGAAGACCGCGACGTCGCCCGGACCGACCGCCGGACCCGAGCCCGCGTTGCCCGTGCAGGTCGAGTGCGTCCAGAGCTTGTTGGAGGTCTGCGCCGAGGCGACCGGCGCGCGGCTCGTGTGCCGCTCGTTGGCGCCGTGCATGGGCCACGCGGACTTGGCCGGGCCGCACGCCGTGGCGGCCGGGACGCAGCTCCCTGATTGGCAGGTGTCCCCGGTCGTGCAGGTCAGGCCGTCGTCGCAGCTCGTGCCGTCGGAGGCCGGCGTCGTGTCGCAGCTCCCGTCGACGGCGCAGAGGTCGGTCGTGCACGGGTTGCCGTCATCGCACAGGGCCTCGTGCGTGCAGCCCTTGCCCGAGACACAGAGATCGAGCGTGCAGCTGTTGCCGTCGTCACACTTCGGCGCCGCCTTGCCCTCGCAGTCACCGCCGCCGCCGAGCGCGACGAGCCGTCCGTCGGTCGTGCCCACGACGATGGCCCCGTCATCGGCGATTGCGGGAGAGCCGTAGACGCTCACGAACGGCTTGCCCTCCGGCGTGAGCACGACCCCGACGCGGAGCGTGCCCGCCGCGTCGAAGGCGTAGAGCGAGTAGAGCTGGTCGTTGAGTGAGCCCACGTAGCTGTTGCCGAGCCGATCGACGGCGGCAGACGAGACGAGCGTGCCCGTGGCCTTCGTCGAGAACAGTAGCGTGCCATCGGGCTTGACGCCGTAGAAGCTCTTGTCCGCGCTCCCGACGACGATCACGCCGTCGGCGCGAATGGCGGGCGTGGCGTCGATGCGGTTCCCGGTCCCGAGCTTCCACTTGACCGCGCCATCGGGCTTGATGGCGTAGAGGTTCTTGTCCTGCGAGCCCACGTAGATGGTCCCGTCGGGCGCGATCGCGGGGCCGGAGCCCTCGATCTTCGAGCCGCAGGACACCGACCACACGGCCTTGCCGTCGGGTCCCACGACGTGCAGCAGGCCGTCTCCCGAGCCGACGAGGACGCGCCCGTCCGCCGTGATGGCCGGCGGTGCGGCGATCTTGTCCTTGGCTTCGAAGACGAAGGCGACCTTCCCATCCGGCCGCAACACGTGGAGCCGCGCATCGTCGGAGCCGACCGCGACGTGGCCTGCGAGCGGTCCCGCGGCGCCTATCGTCGGCGAGGAGCGCACGTTGCCGCCGGTCTTGTACGACCACTTCAGCGTCCCGTCGGAGTTGAGCGCGTAGACGAAGGTGTTGCCGCTCCCGATGTAGACCGTCCCGTCGGCCGCGATGGCCGGCGAGGCGGTGACGGGACCGCCGGCGTCGAAGGTCCAGAGCAGCGCGCCCTTGGCATCGACCGCGGTGAGCTTGCCGGTGGTGGAGCCGACCACGACGCGCCCGTCGGGACCGATGGCGGGCGAGGACGAGACCGTGCCGCCGACCTCGTACGACCACCGCACCGTGCCGGCGTGCGCACCCACCGCGTCGGTCCGGCCGGTATGGAGCGGATCGTGGTGACGCATGGGCCAGGCCGACGCGGCGGGGCCGCACAGCACGACCTTCGAGACGCAGCTGCCCTTGACGCACGCGCCCTCCTGGGTGCACGGCAGGTCGTCGTCGCACACGCCTCCGTCGGCCGCGGGGGCGTGACCGCACTTCCCCGTCGCGTCGCAGGTGTCGGTCGTGCACGCGTTCGCGTCGTCGCAGAGGCCGCGATGCATGCACGCGTCGCCCTCGCACGTGTCGATGGTGCACGGGTCGGCGTCGTCGCAGGGCAGGGGCGTGCCCTCGCACTTGCTGCCGCCGCCGATGGCGAACACGGTCGCGTCGCCAGCGACGATCACGCTGCCCGAGGCCGTGAGCGCCGGCGCCGACCACACGAGGCCGCCGAGGTCCAGGCTCCAGAGGATCGCGCCCGAGCCTCCGGGCCGCGCATCGAGCGCGACGAGGCGCTGATCGTGCCCCCCGACGAAGGCGCGTCCATCTCCCGACACCGCGAACCCGCCGCGAACGGCCCCGCCGAGCTTGACGGTCCAGCGCGTCGTGCCGTCGGGCGCCACCGCGAGCACGTCGCCTTCGATGGTCGCGGCCAGCACGCCGTCGTCGGCGAGCAGGCCGAGGCCCGCGTCGATGCCCGCAGGCGCGGGGACCTTCCATGCGAGCGTGCCGTCGGGCTTGACCGCGTGCAGCGCGTTGCTCTTGTCGAGCGAGGCCACGAGCGTCACGCCGTCGCCGCGCACGGTCGGCGGGGCGCGCACCTCGCCGCCGACCAGGTGCGTCCAGAGCACCTTGCCGTCCTCGATGGCGTAGAGCTTGCCGTCGTCGCAGCCGACGAGCAGACGCTCGGTGGTAGTGCCGGTCACAGCGGCGCTCGACGCGATGGCTCCGCCGAGCGCGGTCGTGCCTTTGAGGTCCCCGAGGAAGCCGATGCGGTAGAGCTTCCCGTCCGTCGAGCCAATGACCACGTCGCCAGTCACCGTGATCGCGGGTGCTGCCACGACGTCCTTCTCGGTCGTCACCTTCCAGCGCAGCGTCCCGTTGGGGTTGAGCGCATAGACGCTCTTGTCGCGCGAGCCGAAGTACACGACGCCGTCTGCTCCGAGCGCGAGGCCGCCGTCGACCGGGCCATCGGCGGAGTAGAACCAACGCTGGACGCCATCGGACCCGAGCGCGGTGACGTTGCCGCTCGCGCCTCCCACGACGATGGTGCCGTCGGCCGCGACGACCGCGGAGCCACGCACGCTGTCGCTCACCGGCGTCTTCCAGCGCAGCGTGGCCGAGGTGGCGCCACTCAGGGCCGTACGCCCGGTCCGCGCGGGGTCGTGCCCTCGCAGCGGCCAGGGCCCCGCGTTGGTACCCGGCAGCGGGGAGAGCACATCGACAGGGATCTCGGGTCCCACGTCCACCGGCGGCACGTCGAGCGGTGCGGTGACCTCCGAGGCGTCTGTGCCCGTGAACCACGACACGTCGCGGCCGGCGTCACCCGGTGCCGTCGGGTCGGGATCCGTGGCGCAGGCGAGGGCGACGAGGGGGAGGAGCCAGGCGAGGCGAGCAGTCCAGCACGTCATGCTCCTCTTCTATCCGCGCTCGCCCGCGGAGGGAAGTGCAGTGGGGCTCGGGCTCGCAGACGCGATGCTTGACACACCGCGTTTCTGCCGCTAGTTCCACGCGCCCGTGACCGGACCCGACCCGGACCGGCAAACCTAGGCATCGCGGAGGCGCTCATGGCTCTCAAAGACTTCCTGTTTACGTCCGAGTCCGTTACCGAAGGCCATCCGGACAAGGTCGCCGACCAGGTCAGCGACACCATCCTCGACGCCTGCCTCGCGCTCGATCCCAACAGCCGCGTCGCGTGCGAGACGCTCGTGACGACCGGCCTCGTGCTCGTCGCCGGCGAGATCACGACCAGCGGCTACGTGGACATGCAGGAGCGCGCGCGGTCAGTCATCCGTGACATCGGCTATACGGACCCCACGCTCGGCTTCGAGGCGGACACGGCCGCGGTGCTCGTGAGCATCGACCGGCAGTCGCCCGACATCTCGCAGGGCGTCGACGGCACCGGCCTCGCGGAGTTCAAGGAGCAGGGCGCTGGCGACCAG
>SXOX01000169.1 GCA_005776585.1 Pseudomonadota bacterium
ATGGCACCGGCACCCTCGCAATCGCTCGCGGTCACGATGGGCGTGTGAATCCAGAAGAAGCCCTCGGAATGAAAGAAGCGGTGTATGGCCATGGCCAGCGCGTGACGGACCCGAGCGACGGCGCCGATGACGTTGGTGCGCGAGCGCAGGTGCGCGTTCTCACGCAGGAACTCCATCGTGTGCGGCTTGGGCTGGATGGGGTAGGTGTCCGGATCCTCGACCCACCCAACGACCGTGACACGCGTGGCCTTGACCTCGACGCTCTGGCCCTTGCCCTCAGAGGCGGCGAGCGTGCCTTCGACGGCGACGGCGCAGCCGGTCGTGAGCCGCTTGACCTCGGACTCGTAGTTTGGGAGGTCCTGCCCCGCCACGACCTGGATCGGCGCGAAGCCCGAGCCGTCGTGCACGTTCAGGAATGAGAGGCCGGCCTTGGAGTCGCGGCGCGTCTTGAGCCAACCGCGGACGGTGACGGTCTCGCCGGGAGCGACCGTCCCACGAAGCAGCGAAGCGATGGAGGGAGTCGTCATGCGCGCTTGCCTATCGTGGGCGGGGGGCGATGGCAAGCCCCGCTCAGCCTGCTAGGATGTGCCTGATGGAAGAAACACCGTCCATTCAGCCAATCGGGGGCGAAGCGCGAGTCCGTGTCCTGCTCGAGGACTTCACGCCCTACGATCGGTGCCTTCACTGGCGCATCCACGACGCCTACTTCGCCGCGCGCGGACTCAGCGCATGGACACAGGGCGAGATCCCGCACCTCTCAACCGGGAACTTCGCCTTGGCACAACAGCACGCGGATCTCCTGTGCGGCGTGCTCGATGGGCTGGCAGCCGATGGGGGTCTCCCTGAACGCGTCGACGTGCTCGAGATCGGAAGCGGGAGCGGTGACTCGGCGGCGAACTTTCTCGTCGCGATGGAGGCCCCGGAGCGAGCGCATCACGCGGCGCGCGTGCGCTACGTCCTGTCCGACTACTCGAAGCGCAGCGTGGAGGAGGCCTTGGCCCGCCCGAGCCTCGAGTGTCACGTCGCCCGCGGCCGGCTGCTGCCGGCGCTCTTCGACGTGCGAACGCCAGATGTCGTGCGTTCACTGGATGGCGAGGCGCTCGAGCTGCGCCCATTCGCAGTCATCGCGAGCTATGTCTGCTGCGTGACGCCCTCGAAGAGCTTTCGACGCGAGCACGGTACCGTTGCGCTCACGGAACTTTGGGTCAAGACCGAGGCGGACCTGTTCGAGGAGCACATGGCGAGCACGCCAGAGCGTACGCTCGCCCGTCTGCTGCGGGACCCTCTCAAGCAGAACCTGCTGCGGGATCTCGTCGTGCGGCACGATTGGCGCCCGGTGGACCCGGAGGCTGCGCTCCCCACGCACGCAGGTGCCATCGCGCGGCTCCTGGACGGGATGGACGCCGCGACCTTCGAGTGGCCGTACGCCTTTCTGGATTGCCTGGCGGCCTTGGCACGTCGCCTTCACCCCGAGGGCTTCGTGCTCGTCAATGACTATGGTGCGGCACGACGCGCAGAGCTGGGCGGGTTCAAGGACCGTCAGTTCCAGAATTATGGAAACACGGTAAATCATCCAGTCAACTTCGCCGTCTTCGATGCGTTCGCGCCCGACGCAGGGCTGGAGCTGACGCGCACGCAGAGCCCGCTCCGGTCGATTCACGTCGCTGCCTTCACGCGGAGCCCCGCGGCCCTTGCTCGGCTGAAGCCGGTCTTCGAGCGAACGCACGTGGGGCGTGAGGACGGCGAGGACGTGGTCGACTTCTCGTCGGCCGCCAAGCTCTACCTGGACAACCGCGAGTGGAGCCGCGCCATTCGCCTGCTCACCCGATGCACACGCCTGGACCCCCTCAATGGCGAGATCTGGCTGCGACTGGCGGAGGCCAACATCGAGCTCGGCGAGCACGCAACCGCGGAGGAGCACGCCCGCGCGGGCATGGCGGCAGACCGCGATCAACGTCAGGACTGGGAGTTCCTCCTCGGCCGGATCACGTGCCTCCTCGAGCGACGGCAAGAGGCCATCTCCTGGTACCGCGCCTCGTTGCGTCGAGACGATCACCCGGTCACGCACACGAACCTGGCCGTGCTCTACGAAGAGGTCGGGGACCTGCCCAAGGCGCTACGCTCCCTTCGACGAGCGCTGGCGCTGGCACCGAGCTACACCCGCGCGAGCGAACGCTTGGAGCACCTCAAGGGCGTGTGGTGGAAGCGGCTCGAAGCGCAGGCCGACGAGGCCCACGACTGAACCCGGACGACAACCGTCTCGTTCGGTGGGGCCTCCCTGCGGTGCTGGTCCTCGCGTGCGTCGGTGTCTATGCCAACGCGCTGGGGAACGGCTTTCACCTCGACGACTATTACCGGCTGGTCGACAACCCCGGAATTCGTGACCTCTCGCGCTGGTGGCGTCACTTCGTGGACCCGACCACGATGGCGTCCCTCGACCGGCTCCATCAGTATCGTCCGCTGCTACCGCTGACGCTCTCGCTCAACTGGGCGCTGCACGGTGCGGAGGTCGTCGGATATCACGTCGTCAACCTGGGCCTGCTACTCGGCGCCGCGCTCGTGCTCTATCGCCTCGGACTCGAGCTCATGACGGGACCACAGGCCCGCTGGGTCGCATGGCTGGCTGCGCTCGCGTTCGCCGTTCACCCCGTCTCGGGG
This sequence comes from Pseudomonadota bacterium, assembly GCA_005776585.1. Taxonomy (GTDB): domain Bacteria; phylum Myxococcota_A; class UBA9042; genus SXOX01. The sequence continues at coordinate 2,659 of SXOX01000169.1, forward strand.
CTCATGGTCAACTACATCGTCGCGCGGGACCTGGGGCTCTCCACGCTCTTCATCTTCGCCTCGATGCTGGCCTACGCGCGTCTGCGGCGACAGGGCGAGACGGCGGTGCGCTGGGCCGCGGTCCTGACCATGGTCGCCCTCGCGATGCTGTCGAAGACCAACGCCGCGGTCCTACCCGCACTCGTCTTGGCCTTCGACGCGCTGATCGGGAGCCAGTGGCCCGCCGCGCTTCGGAGCCCCGGGCGGACGCTCCTGCGTGCAGGGCTCGTCGCGCTGCCGGTGGTCGCGTTCTTCCTCTACACGCGCGGCGTCCTCCACTTCTCGGACTGGACGCGCGTGGTCGACACCGAGGCCGTCCCGTCACGCTACCTGCTGGGCCAGCTCCGCCTGCACGCCACCGCCTACCTCACGCACCTCGTCTGGCCTTGGGACCTCTGTCTCATGCCCGAGGTCACCGCGCCGACGTCGTGGCGCGATCCCGGGGTCCTCGCCGGCGCACTGTGGTTCGTGGGCTCGCTCGTCTGGGCGTGGCGGCGCCGCCGCACGCTGCCCGTCGTCGCGTTTGGCGTCCTCGCGTATTGGGCGCTGTTGCTCCCGGAGGCCTCGTGGATCCCCTTCCATCACCCGCGCGTCGACTATCGACCGGCCACGGGGAGCGGCTTCCTCTTGTTGGCGATCGGCGCCGAGGCTAGCCGTTGGCTCTCGACGCGTGCACTCGGCCTCGCCGGAGGCGCGTTCGCGGCGTATCTCGGCACGGCCTCGGTGCTGCACAACCGCGTCTGGCGGACCGATGAGACGCTCTGGGCCCACGCGGTCGCGCATGGCGGTGACGCGGGCGCGCACATGAACTACGCCATGGCGCTTTGGGGTAAAGACGACGCCCTGACGCGCAAGCACTTCGAGACCGCGCTCGCGAAGAACCCCCGCTACGTGCTCGCTCACATCGACTTCGGCCTGTTCCTCATCCAGAAGGGCGAGACGGCCGATGGCATCGCACACATGCACGAGGCCCTGCGCATCGCCCCCAACTGGGCGCAGCCGCACTACTGGTGGAGCGTCACGGCGCGCAAGCTCGGGTTTCGCGACTCGTTGCAGCACGCGCTCGACGCGGCGCGGCTCGAGCCCACCGTCGATCGACATCGCTATCAGGCCGCACGAGAGCTGGTGCTCGCCGGTCGCCACGCCGAAGCGCTCGACCACCTCGTGGCGCTGCGCGATCTGCACGCCGGGTATGAGGACAGCGACTACCTGGAGGGCTTCGCGCTGCAGATGACGGGTGCGCTCGAGAGGTCGCTGGTCGCCTATGGGCGCCAGTCGGCGCGTACGCCGGACCACCGTGAGACGATCTTCAACACGGGCCACGCCCTCATGACGCTCGATCGCTGCGGCGATGCGATCCCGTGGTTCGAGCGCGCGCTCGCGCTGGATTCGCAGAACGCCGTGGCGCAACTCCACCTCGGGACCTGCCGAAAAAAGGCTACTCCCAGGTAACGAGCTTCTGGGCGGGTGCCTTGGCGCGCTCGGCGGCCGTCCCCTTGGTCTCACACGGATGAGCCCGCACGCGGTGGACGCCTTTGAACGCGCGATGTCCCGGCCGGCGTGGCGGGCACTGGTCCTCCCCGCCGGTGTTCCAGTCCCACTCGGCGAGTGTGGTCGTGCTGCTCGCCGGGAGCCGGACACACCGCTCGACCTTGGGCGGCTCCGCGGGGCAGGCCCGGGTCACGCGCAATCGATAGACAGGAGTCCAGGTGCCGTCACCGACGCTCCGCTCGATCGTGAGGTGCGAGGCGATCCACACGGGCTTCTTGCCCGGGTTCTCGAGGGTGACCCGAAGTCGATCTTGTTGAAGCATCCGGTCCTTCGCCACGCGGACGAGGACCGGAGTGAGCGGCGGCGGCGGCGCCGTAATGAGTCCAAGCGCGAGCAGCGCCAGGATCACGTCCCGGCGCTGTAGTCGTTGGAGTAGGCGATCTGCGCGTCGGTGAGCTTGTCGATGGCGATGCCCATCGTCTGGAGCTTGAGCCCGGCGACCATCTGGTCTTGCTCCGGGGGCAGCACGTAGACCTGCTTGCCCATGTTCCGTCCCTCCTTGGCGAGGAGGCAGAGCGCGGAGAACTGGTTGGCGAAGCTCATGTCCATGACCTCGGACGGGTGCCCTTCGGCAGCGGCGAGGTTGACGAGGCGACCGCGCGCCAAGAGGTAGATCCGGCGCCCGTCCTTGAGACGGAACTCCTCGTTGTTCGGCCGAATCTCGCGCCAGGAGGTGGCGAGGGCCTCGAGCTCGGGGATCGAGATCTCGCAGTCGTAGTGGCCGGTGTTGCAGATGACCGCGCCGTCCTTCATCGAGGCGAAGTGCTTTCCGATGAGGATGTCCCGCATGCCCGTGGCCGTGATGAAGATGTCACCGACCTTGGCCGCCTGCTCCATCGTCATGACGTCGAAGCCCTCGAGCGTGGCCCGAAGCGCTGCGACCGGATCGATCTCGGTGACGATGACGCGGCCGCCGAGACCGCGCGCGCGCATGGCGACGCCGCGACCGCAGTGGCCGAAGCCCGCGACGACGAAGACCTTGCCGGCGATGAGCACGCTGGTCGCGCGCAGGATGCCGTCCAGGCTGGACTGGCCGGTGCCGTGGACGTTGTCGAAGTCCCACTTCGTGGCGGAGTCGTTGACCGCGATGACCGGGTATTGGAGCTTGCCATCGTCTGCCATGGCGCGCAGGCGCTTGACGCCGGTGGTCGTCTCCTCGGTGCCGCCGATGACGTCAGCCCACAGATCGGGCCGCTTGGCGTGGACGGTGAAGATGAGGTCCGCGCCATCATCGAGCGTGAGCGTGGGCTTGAAGTCCAGCGTCCGATCGATGCACCAGTAGAACTCCTCGGTCGACAGACCGTGCCATGCGTAGATGCTCGTGCCCTCGGCGGCGAGCGCGGCGGCCGTGCTGTCATTGGTCGACAGCGGGTTGCAGCCCGACCAGCTCACCTCGGCACCGGCAGCGCGAATGGTGCGAATGAGCACCGCCGTCTCCTTGGTGACGTGCAGGCAGCCCGCGACGCGCATTCCCCGGAGCGGAAGCTCCTTCTTGGCCTTCTCGCGCAGGGCCATGAGCACGGGCATGCGGGACTCGGCCCACTCGATGCGAAGTCGGCCCTCTTCGGCGAGCCCGAGGTCCGCCACTTTGAAGTTGTCAGCCATAAAGCGAATTCCTTGATCGTGAGATGGGTTACTTGGTCTTGAGAGCCTGATCGATAGCGGACTCGAGGTCCTCATATTCAGTGCGGACGCCGTTGATGTAGATGGTGGGAGTGCCATCCACGCCGGCCACGTCGCCTTCTTTGCGGTCTTCCTCGACGAGCTTCTTGGCCTTGTCCGCGTCAGCCTTGGCCTTGACGAGATCGACCCCCGAGGCTTTGGCGATCTTGTCTATCAGTGACTCGTCGAGCTTGTCCTGATCGGCAAAAAGTTTCTCGTGCACCGTCCAGTACTTGCCTTGGAAGTGCGCCGCGATAGCCACCTGTGCGGCGATCTTGGCCGCGGGGTGAAACTCCAGCGGGTACTGCTTGTAGACGAGGCGCACGCCATTCTTTTTGCAGAGTTCGACCATCTTCTTGGCGGCGATGCGGCAGTGCGGGCACTGGTAGTCTGAGAAGGCGACCACGGTCACCTTGGCCCCCTCCGGGCCGATGGACGGGCGGCCGACGAGCGTGAAGGTGAACTTGCTGCTGACGCGCTTGATCTCGGCCAGCAGCGCGCGCACGACCTGGCTCTTGGAGAGGCCACGCTGAAGCTGGCCCACGACGAAGTTGCCGAGCTTGGTCGCCAGCGGGCAGGTCCCCTCCGCCTGTACCGCCTTCAAGAACGACTGAGGCTTACCACACGGGTCGAACTGATCCTCGAGGATCTGCACGAGCAGCTTCTTCTCGTCGCCGTCGAGGTCCTTCGTGTCCACGCCGGGGAGCGGCACGTCTGCGTGCGCGGGTTGACACCAGGCGAGCGTGGCCATAATCAGCGCGACGCGCGCGCCCATGGCGAGGACGCACGAGGCCAGACGAGCAGCGGGAGCGGAGTGGCGCAGCATCGCGCGCGGTGTAGCAGATGGATTTCCGAACTGTCAAGCTGAACGATGCACACAAGGCGCATGAGGCCGTGCCCGTCGCGATCGCTCTCGGAGGAAACCTCGGGGAGCCCGAGCGCTCGCTGGCCGCGGCGCTGGTGGCGCTGCGCGAGGGAGCCGCCCTGGCGGACGTCAGGGCCTCCACCCTGCGCTGGACCGCGCCGGTCGGAACCGTACCGCAGCCGCAGTTTCTGAACGGAGCGGTCGTCGCCACGACGACCTGGCCGCCGCAGGTGCTGTTGGCGTGGCTCCACGCCATCGAGGCAAGCCTCGGCCGGGAGCGTCCCCCCGCCACCGAGACGCGATGGGGACCGCGGTCGCTCGACCTGGACCTCTTGATGTACGGGGGGTTGCAGTTGACGACGGCGTCGCTCATGCTCCCGCATCCGGAGCTCGCGCACCGGCGCTTCGTGTTGGAGCCGCTGGCCGAGCTCGCACCCGACTGGGTCGTGCCAGGCACGGGCGCCACGGTCGCGAGCCTGTTGGAGCGCCTCTCATGAGCCTTGTTCGCGCGTTGCTTGTGCCCACGCTCCTGGCAGCGTGCCATCAGGTCGATCGCCTCCCTCCCTTGGCGCCGTTCGACCCCCGCCGCTCCGTCCCCGAGGTCGTCCTCGGCGCGAACGCGCTGCCGCAGATGTCGGCCTCGACGCACGCGGACTTCGATCGGCTCGAGCAGCTCCTGCTGCCGCGCTTTGGGCCCGCGGGTGTCTTCGAGATCTATGGCGCCGCCTGGTCACGGCTGCGCGGCGGGCGGTTGGGCATGATGCGGTGGCTGGAGCTCGGCATCGGGCGCGGCGTGCCCGAGGCGGAGCGGCGCCAGGCCGAAGAGCTCATCCCTGCGCTGGTCGAGGCCAAGAACTTCGACGCCGATCCCGACTTCGCCTACCTGTTCGGCCTCGTGGGGTGGACCCGGCTCGTCGGCGGCCCGGAGGGTGGCGCGCTCCAGAGCCTCGGAAGCCTGAAGGGCTCGGCGACCGCGGACCTGGTCCTCAAGCACTGGACCGGCTTCGACACGCGCTTTCCGACGTGGACGGGGCCGCGGGGTATCACGAGCGCGACCGTGGGTGGGCGCGCCCGCGCGCTCGCCGAGTCCATCGCGAGACTCGACGCCCGCCCCAGTGAGAGCACGCCGCCGGCGCCCCCGCATGGCGACGCGTGGGAGGTCGCCGAGGAGCTGTCTCGCCGCTACGAGGACGATCCCGACCGCAAGGCGCCCTGCGAGAAGCTCGACGAGCGAATCGCCAGCGTGCCCGACCCCGTGGCGCTCGGCGAGGTCTATGCCCACTGCCAGCTCGATCGGAAGAACCCCGAGGGCGCCGTCGCTCAGCTGCGCGCCATGGCCCGCCGCCGGATTCCCGGGGGGCTCGGCTCACTCGTAGTGCGGTTGCGTGCGGCGGCCCGAGCGGACGACGCGCTACAGGATGCCGTCAGACTCCTCGAGTCTGAGCTCCGGGACGTCGCCAAGTCCGATCCGGCCTTTGCCGCTCGGAGCGGGCTCACGGCCATCTACTCCACTGCAACGCCGTGACGCCATGAAGTCGACGCGAGGTCGCCTGCTCGCTGGCGTGCTGCTCGGCGTCGCCGTCCTCATCGGCATGGGCCTCTACGGCGACGGCCGGAAGCTCGCGGCGAGCATCGCCGGCTTTCGGTGGTCGCTCCTCGTTCCGGTCCTGGGGCTGACGCTGCTGAACTACGCCCTCCGCTTTCTGAAGTGGCATTACTTCCTTCGGGTCGTCGGCGCTCGGCCTGCGCTCTCCGATAGCGCGCTCGTCTTTCTATCGGGGCTTGGGATGGCGGTCACGCCGGGGAAACTCGGCGAGCTGCTCAAGGCGGTCCTGCTCCGCGATCGCGCCGGTGTCCCCGCCGCAAAGACCGCGTCGGTCGTACTCACCGAGCGTCTGACGGACTTCATCGCGTTGGTCCTGCTCGCATCGGTCGGCGTCGTCTCGACGGGACATGGCGTCATCGTCCTCGGCATCGCGGCCGCGGGTTCAATCGCGGTCGTGGTCGTCGCCAGCTCCGAGCCGCTGGCGCACTGGGCCATCGGCCTTATCGCGCGGCTCCCCAAGATCGGCCTGGCCGTCGCACCCAAGTTGGAGGCGCTGTATCGGTCGATCGCGACGCTCGTGAGGCCCGGCCCGCTGGCAGCGACCACCGTGCTTTCCTGCGCGGCGTGGTTCTGCGAGTGCGTCGGCTACGACCTGGTCTTGTCGGGACTGACGGACGGAGCGCCGAGCCTCGGGACCGCGACCTTCATCTACGCCTTCGCGACCATCTTCGGCGCCGTCACGCTCCTTCCGGGGGGCCTCGGCACGACGGAGGGCAGCCTCATCGGCCTCGCGCAGGCGTTCGGAGTGGCGACCACCCGAGCCGCGTCGACCGCCGCGGCGATGCTCATCCGCTTCTGCACGCTCTGGTTTGCGGTCGTCGTCGGGCTCATCGCATGGGTCGTCCTGCGACGCCTTCCTCCGCGGCCACACTCGGCTTGACGCGCGCCGTCGGCGCAGCGAACCTCGAGGAATGCTCATGCCGCAGCGATTAGCGATGCTCTCGCTCCTGGGACTGCTCGCGTGCGCAAGCGATGGAGGCATACTTACCGCTCCAGAGGTGGCCACTGCGGACGCGGTCACGGCGACCGATCTTGGCGACGTGAGCGCAACGGACGTCGTCGGGGTCGAGATCCACGACAGCCGTCCAACGGATGAGGCGAACCTTCCCGACACAGGTGACACGACGGTAGAAGCCGACGCCGTCGCCGACACGGCGCCGCTCGCACCGGAGGTGACGGACGCGGGCGCGGACACGCCCGACGTGCCGGTCTGCGGCAAGCCCCCGGCTTGCTCGGGTCTCAAGGACACCCCCACAGACCTCGACAAGGACGGATGTCTTGACGCGTGCTGCGTGAGCGAGTGCCCTACGGACTTCGTCGTCGCCGATTACGACAAGGACGGCTGCGGCGACGGCTGCGGCGACGCGCCATGCACCAAGTCAGCCGATTGTAAGCTCTACGTTTGCGCCTTCTACGGCGGTCAGTGCACGACACCAAAAGGAATCTGCTCCAACGGTGCCTGTTTCGGCGCGGGTCCCGTGTGCGGCTGCGACGGCAAGACGTACGAAACGGGCTGTGAGGCCAACAAGGCGGGCGTCCCGGTCAGCACGTCGGGTCCTTGCCCCTAAGGGCGGCTGTTCGGTGCGCTCCAGCGGCGCATCTGCGCCAGGAAGGAATCCGTCCTGCCCTCCCGCAGGCGGCAGTCAATCACCGTACCGTTCGCGTCCAGGATAGGCTCGAGCTCCGGCATGATGAACGCGGAGAAGTCGTGCATCCCGGCCGCCTTCGCGCGCTGGACGACCTCGTCGCGCAGCCCGAGGTCGAAGAACAGGCCATAGGACTCAAAGAGCGTGCGAGCAGCCTTGTAGTCGCCCTCCGCCTTGATGCGCATGACCTCACGCAAGAGCTCGGCGATAGCGACGCGGAGCTTCGGCAGATCGGTGACCGTGAGATACCGCTTGCCGGCGTGGGTCTCGAGTGCTACGGCGCTACACTTTACTCCGTACTGCACGATCGCGTGCGTCGCGCGCATGTGGTCGTCCTCGATGCGCTCGCCCTGAACCCGCCGCAGGTTCGTGAGGTCGTGGCGCACGTAGCCGCGCAGCGCGGCCTCGGCGCACGTGTCGTCGCAGTCGAGCCCCGCCTCGCGGGCGATGGCCTGGAGCTTCGGATCCCAGATGAGGTGCAGCGCGACGAGCTCAGCGCGGGTCTCCTCGAGCGCGTTGGCGTACTCCTTGAGGTAGAGCGCCGGATCGCGATCGCCGAGCGCCTCCGACAGCTTGCCGGAGCCATGCCCGACGATCTCGTGAAGCGCCACGAGCACGTTCGAGATGACCGGCCCCCAACGCTTGGCGGGCGCGCGCTCGGCCTCGGGCGCGAACTCGGTGATCCCCGCCTCGCTGGCGCCGAGATCCGAGTTACGAATCACGTTCGTGAGCAGAAACGACTTCGAGCCGTGCTTCTCGCGAATCTGGTCCTTGTTCGGCAGGTTGATACCCGCCGGGACGCTCGGCCCCGAGCCGCCGACCCCGAGGAGCACCTGAATGGCCTTGGCCACGGGCACCTGCACGCCCTGCTTCTTGTATGCGGCCTCCCAGGGCATGTGGTCCTCGAAGTGCTGCGCTGCGGCTGCGATGCCACGCATGAGCCGCGTGGCGCGCGCGTCCACGATGCTGATGACGCCCTCCCACTCCCCTTTGACCCCACGGGCGTCCTTGTAGGTCTCGATGAAGCCCAAGATGAGGTCGACTGTCGGGTCGTCTTTGAGCCACGCGATGTTCGACAGGTCGAAGGACTCGAGCGAGCCAGTCTCGAAGTGGTCGATCAGATGCCGCAGGGTCTCCTGCTGCGCGGCGCCCGCGTGGGCCATGGCCGCGCGCAGGTGGCGGCAGACATTGGCGAGCTCGGTGGCATAGCGACCCGGCGGGGCGGGCCGCTGATCGTCGGTCGCCGGGCGACCGGCTCGCCACACGTCCTCGCGCAGGCGGCCATCGGCGCCCTTGACGACCGTCGAGTTCAACGGATACCGCTCTTCGAAGCCGTCCAGCTCGGCGAGGCGCACGCCCTCGTAGAACGTGTTGGCGCTGGCGGTCAGCAGGTCCTGGCCTGCGGGCGGTGACTTCGCCGTGAGCATCGGCTCGAAGTCCCGGTCGAACAGGAGCGCCTCGATCTCTTCGGAGTGGCGATGGTCGAGCGACGCGCCGGCGCGCTCGGCCTCCTTCAACGCCACGCGCCACTGCTCCCGCGTGAGCGGCATCACGAGCTTGCGCTTGGTCCGCTCGTGGTAGGGCCCATTCGAGATGAGGAAGAGCTTCGTGTAGCGCTCGAGCTTGTGCCGCAGGTCCGCCGGCAAGGTCTGGGTGTGATCGAGCACGCCGAGCAGCAGCGTGCGCAGCTGAAGTGCATGGCGATGGTTCTGGGCAAGCGTGATGTCGCGTCCCGCGAGCGCTGCGCGCGTGAGGTGCCAGGCCACCAGGCGCTCCTCGCGGGTCAGCTCCGCGAAGCCGTCCACGGTGAGGCGCAGCAGAGCGATGCCGTCGACACGCTCGGCGATGACTTCGTTGGGGCTCATGAGCGGTCCTTTCGGAGCCTTGGGGCTCGGAGGTGGAGGTTCCGGCGGCGTCACGTTGGGTGTAAGCGCGGGTCGCGGGGTAGGCGGCGGCGCTTCCGGGGCGGGTGACGCGACCGAGAGCTGAATCGGCGGCGGCGCCTCCGGTGGCGGTGCGGACGCGCGCTTGCATCCGACGCTCAGACCGAGCAGTGCCACGGCCAGACCACAAGCGACGACCACGGACGCGCGCATCGGACGGAGGTCATAGCACACGGGAGCCCGAATGCTGCGTAAACCGTTGCCAAGCTCGCCCGGCGGCACTAGCTTCCCGGCCATGAGCAAATCTGAGAACACCACCGCGAGCACCACCGCGAGCACCACCGCGAGCACCACCGAGACCCACACCGCCGCGACTCGCCTGCTGAATCGTCCCGTTGGGGCACTGACCGAGCTGCCGGAGGGCTTCCATGGGCTGGCCGGTGCACGCAAGGTCGACGCGCTGCTGGCGCTCGAGGACCCCAAGGCCTTCATTGCAGCGCTCGACCCCGCTGAGGCCCTGGTCCTGTTCACCGACATCGGCCTGACGGACTGTACCGAGCTGCTCGCCCTCACGACGCCGGAGCAACGCGCGGCGTTCTTCGATCTGGACGCGTGGCGCGGCCCCGAGCTCGACACGGAGAAGGTCGACGAGTGGCTGGACTTGCTGGAGGCCGCGGACGCAGACACGGTGCCGGAGGCGGTCGCCGCGCTCGACTCGGAGTTCTTGACGGACTACGTGCTGTCGTTGGTCAAGGTGGTCTTCGAGCGCACCGACGAGGACGCCTACAACTACTGGCTCCAGTCGCACGACCTCGTCGAGTCCCCGGACGGCCAGCTCTACCTGGTCGTCGAGCGTGGCGACGAGGAGTCGGCCCGGCGCGTGCGGCGCTTGCTCGGCGAGCTGTACCGTCACGACGTCGAGATGGGCTTCTCGCTGCTCATTCACGCTCAGACGGGGCTGCGCCTCGAGAACGAGGAGCTGGCGCACCAGTTCCGGGTGGCCCGGCTCGCGGACCTGGGCTTCCCCCCGCCCGAGGACGCACACGTGCTCTATTCGCGGCTCAACGTCGCCGAGATTCGCGACAGTTTGCCCGAACGCGTCCCATCGATCCCTCCGGAGGCACCGCCCCTCGGCTGGGCTCTGATGCGCGGCGATGTACGGCGGGACAGCTTCCTCGCGCGGTGCCTGGACGCCGTCGAGCCCGGCCACGACGGCGACGGGCGCCGAGACGCCGTAGCTCGAGAGCTCGGCCTGTGCGTCAATCGTGCGGTCGTCGCGTCACCGGAGGGCCTCGACCTCCGCGACACGGACCGCCTCGGCGAGTTGGCGGTCCTGGTCGCCGGCGCAACGTCCATCGGCCTCGAGGTCCTGACGGAGGGCTCCGTGAGCGCAGGCGCGGCCCTCCTGGGGCGAGTCAGCGTCCTCGAGCTCCATCAGCTCGGGCACACGCAGCTGGTCGAGCTCGCGGTTCGGGCGCGTCGCATCGCGGCACGCGGTGGCGGGCTCCTCGACCCCGACACGCTCGACCTCCTCTCGGCGCTCGACGCCCGGCCGTCCCCGCGCTGGTCAGCGGCCGCCGGTGAGGCCTCACAGCCGTTCAAGCGATTCGCGGAGCTTGCCGCCACGACCAAGCGGGTCGCCGCGGCGGAGCGTCAGGTGGATCTCTTCGAGCACCACCTTGGCTTCTCCCGAGAGCGCTTCGAGGCCCACGCGTTCACGGGCCTCTCGCCTGACGACAAGCGCTTCATCCGCTTCGACACGCTGCTGCGCACGCTCGCAGCGCACGTTGGGCTCGGTAGGGCACCGAGCTTCGACCCGCTGAAGGCGTCCGACGTCCTGGCGCTCATCGGCCAACTCGGGGCCGTCATGGACCGGGTCGCCGTCTTTGGCGGATCACTCGACGGCCAGGCCCGCGATGCGCTTGGTGCGGCGGCGCGTCAGCTGGTCGAGGAGCTGCGGCCGCTCTCGCGCACCGACGTCCCCGACGCGCGCTTCCTCGGCGGCGTGCTCCTCGTCAAGAACAGCACGGACGTCGGGTAAGCTCACGGGAGCGCTTTCGGACCAGGGAACAAGTAGACGTAGGCCGCGGCGAAGCGCGCCTTCCAGGCCGCCTCGTTGTGCTGGTGGCCGGGGCCCACGAGCGCGCACAAGTTGCGCTGGAGCCCGAGCCAATTCGCCCAGATGCCACCCGGCGGCTCGGCCGACCAGGTGAGGTGCGGCACCGAGCCAATCGCCGTTGTCGGTGGCAGATCCATTGGCGGGCTCGCGAGCGCAGCGTCGGTGTCCCACTCCGACCGATTGTCCCACCCTTGTGCGATCAGCGCGTTTCGCGTCCAGTCCGTGTACACCCACGCGTCCGCGGCGTAGGCGGACTTGCCGCTGAAGTCGGTGTCTCCCGAGTCGAGGTAGATCCGTAGCGCTGAGGGCTTGAGCCCGTCCGCGTTCTGCGTGATGAGCGCGCGCATGGGCTCGAGCCCGGGGCCCGTCTCCTCATCGCCAATCCAGTATGAACCCGAGAACGACGCAACCTTGCCAAAGACGCTGCTGTACTTCCACGCGATCCACATCGAGGAGATGCCGCCGAGTGACGAACCCGCGATCGCGGTGCTCTCGGGACCGACCTGGGTCCGAAACGTCGCGTCGATGAGCGGCTTGACGGTGCCGACCAGGAAGGCGGCGTACTTCGGCAGCTTGGGGGTCGACTTGGACAGGCCGAGCTTGATGGCCGCGTAGGTGTATTCATCGAGGCGTGCCTTGGTGTCGATGCCAACGATGATGACGGGCGCGGCCAAGCCGGCCGGGATCAGCGCATCGGCGGTCGTCTCGACGTCCCACGAGCCGTACGGCGCGTTGGGATTGGTGAAGACGTTCAGGCCGTCCTGCATGTAGAGCACCGGCAGGTGCAGCGCGGGATCCGTGAAGTAGATGGCCGGCAAGTAGACGTAGAGAGAGCGGCTGTTGGCCAGCTCGGTCGAGGCGACGTCCGGGAGGTGCGCGATACGACTCGCGCCGGGCGGGTAGATGGCGGAGTTCGGACCGAGCGGCGCAAAGCGCACGTAGCGCCCCGTGCGGTCCAGGTCCCAGTTGCCGTCGCGGCGGAGCTTGTACTCGATGACCGTCGTCTGAGCCGTGGACACCGCGACCTTGGCCCACCAGACGCCGGAGACGAGCGGCGTCTCCGTCATGGTGACGGTGCTCTCCCAGGCGTCGAAGTCGCCTGTGACGACCAGTGACGTGGCGTCGTCGTCGCGTGTGACGAACAAGCACGTCGAGGCGTCGCAGATGGGCATGTCGTAGGTACCAAGCCATGTCATCAGCGCAGGCGCGTCGTTTGCGTCGAGGAGTGCGTCGAACGCTGCGATGGTCTGCGGCGGCGGCAGGGTGACGCTCTCAGCGCCGCTCGGGGCGTCGACGAGGACGTCGGACGCGTCGGGCCACGCGAGGACGTCGTCGGCAGGGAGCTCGGAAGGGACGTCGGGAGGGAGGTCGGGCGCGACGTCGCCCGGTGTGACTGCGTCGGCAACGTCTACGTCGGCGGCGTCTTCCCCCAGCAAATCGTTGGTTCCAACGTCTGCGGCACCATCGTCTGCGGCACCATCGTCTGCGGCACCAACGTCTGCGGCACCAACGTCTGCGGCACCAACGTCGACCGCACCGGCGTCGACCGCTCCCGTGTCGACGGGACCAGCGTCGGCAGCGGGCGAGCGGTCGTCGCCGGCGGTGGTCCGCGTCTCGGTACATCCCAGGATCGCGACAACGAGCGCGAGGCAGGTCAAGAGCGAACGCGATCGCACGACCCATTGCGCGAGCGAGGCTCCCGCGGGCACACTCACGCTCGCGATGAGTCGAGAGACGCTAGACAAGCTGCGACTGGAAGCTCGCGAGACCGCCGAGGGCGTCCGGGAGGTCCGTGTGAGCGGCGCCATCGACGGCCAAGCCCATCTGGGTGCGCTGATCGAGCCGGCGCGCGTGCTGCGGATTGACCTGGCGGGCGTGACGCGCATCGACTCGCTCGGCGTGAGGGAGTGGATTCGCGTGAGCTCCGCGATCCCGGAGACCACCGAGATCGTCTGGGTCGCAACTGGTGTCCCGATGGCGACGCAGCTCACGATGATCTCCAACTTCGCCGACCGCGCGCGTATCGAGTCGATCCATGTGCCCTGCCGCTGCACCCGCTGCGGCCTGGAGCATCGTACGACGTGCGCGGATCTGGGCCAAGCGGAACTCGACGTGCGGCGCAGCACCTGCAACGTGTGCCATGCGCCGCTCGGGCTCGACGACGACGATCGCGCGTTCGTGGCCTCCGTCCTGGAGGCACTCGAGGCGCGCTAAGAGCGTGTTGCGTCTTGTCGGCGCGAAGCCATTGGTTGGATCAGGCGGAGCGTATCGCGAAGCGCGCAGCGCTGGTCAAACGGTGAAGGGCGGGCTGGATGCCCGTCCGAACCGTTTGGTGCGAGAGGCGCCCGTGCGCCGACCAAGGGCGAGTGACGGCCAATCCGCAACACGCTCCTGCCGTGGGGGGCGTCCCCCACGGCGACCCTACATCTTGCCGGAGAGCACGAATCCGATCACGAACGAGTAGATGACCAGCGACTCGATGAGCGCAAGGCCAAGGATCATCGGCGTGAAGATCTTGTCCGCCGCGCCGGGGTTGCGGGAGATGCCCTCCAACGCCGCCGAGGCGGTCTTGCCTTGACCGAGCGAGCCACCGAAGGCCGCCAGACCGAGGCCGATGCCAATGGCGAGGGCGATGTAGCCCTTGTTGTTGTCCGCGACGGGCTCACCGGCGGCGAGCGCCGACGTGGCCGTGAGCAGAATCGTCATGAGAGCGAGACCAGCGACCGCGAGGGCCTTCTTGACGTTGCGCATCTTGAGTTCTCCTTAGGGTTCCTACTTGGGTAATCAGTGACGAGTGATCCGTGAACGAAAACGCTGTGGCCTAGTGGTGTTCCCCGTGGCCTTCGGCATGCTCGATCGCCTGCGAGATATAGACGATGGAGAGCAGACAGAAGACGAGGGTCTGAACGAAGCAGACCATGAGCCCGAGGGCCATGACCGGGAGCGGGACCAGCAGGATGCCGAACGAGAGGAAGCTCGCCAGCACCATGTGATCTCCGTACATGTTTCCCATGAGACGCATTCCGAGGGACACCGGCCGCGCAATGTGGCTGATGAGCTCGATACCGAACATGAGGATCATGAGCGGTGCCCACACGAGCCCACGCATGGGACCGAAGAAGTGGGCAAAATAGGCAAGACCGTTTTCCTTGACGCCATAGGCATGCGTCGTGAGGAAGACGATGAGACCGAGCGCGAAGGTCGTGTTGAGGTTGGCCGTGGGCGTTACGAAGCCCGGCACCATGCCCAGAAGGTTGGACAGCAGGATGAAGACCGCAAAGCTCAGGATGAGCGGGAAGAAGTGGCGAGCGTGCTTCTCGCCCATCATGTTCTTCATGGTGCCGAGCAAGGCCTCTGCCGCGAGCTCGAAGAACGTGAGCAGGTTGAAGCGACCTGACGGCACGGCCGCCTCGTCGGGGTTCTTGGCCCCGCGAATGCGCGCCGTGGCCGCGAAGGTGAGGAGCACGGCCAGTACGAAGACGACGCCCGCCATGACGACGTGGAGGACGTAGCTGCCCATGGGCGCGCCGGTGACCCACGTCTTGCCCCACATGCCACGCAGGTTGTCGAGGGCCGCGTGCCCGACCAACGCGGTGACGACCGACCAGTGATCGTCCGACGGCACCGAGGCGTGCGCGGCACCCGTGGCAGCATCGGTGGCATGTCCCCCCGCAGATGCCGAGGCGATCCCCGCGAACGCCAAGGCGACCGCGATCACCGCCAGCATCCCGATTCTGCGTCTCATCATCGTTGTCGCGAACTTCGTCGACATCAGACCACCACTTCGTCTTCAGGTTCGTTGCCAGTCCGAGAGCCACCCTCCGGGGGTGCTTGTCGCTGAAAGCTGCGCGCCTGGACCCACGCGGCGACGAGCAGCGCAGCCCAAACGAGCGAGGTTCCGAGCATGAGGCCGGCGAGGTCGAGCCCGAGGGCACGCCAGCCGATCCAAATCGCGAGAACAAAGCCGAGGAGCTTGGCTGACATCGCACCGCCAGAGGCGGCCGCCCCACGGCGCGAGAGGCCACGCAGCAAGCGCTCGGTGAGCCAGGCCGTCGCGAGGAGGTTCGCGATGCCGAAGAGCCCGCCCGTGACGATGGCACGGCTGACTCCGGCTCCGGCCGTGGGCCACGCCAGCAACGCCGCACCTGCGACGAGCGCAAGGGCGATGCGCGTGGTCGCGCGTACGTACGCTTCCGCCGTCATGGGTCACCGGAGCCTTGGCGCTGTCGCCGTGCCACCTTCTGGGCAACACGATAGAGCGCATAGAAGCCAGCGGTGACACCAAACAGCACACCAGTGACCGTGAGCCACGGCGCCGTACCGGCCATGTCATCGAGCCACGACCCGCCGAGCCAACCGAGGACAATCGACAGCGCCAACTCGATCCCCACGCTCGAGACCTCGAGCGCACGGTAGAGCGGCCTGTCGTCATCTTTGCTCACGCGGCACGTTTCCTGTGATTCACTGCCCGATTTGGCAAAAAACCTTTGATTTTCAATAGCCTAGAGGCCCAGCCGGCCAAAAGGTGCCCCTCTTTAGCACGCGCTCTGAGGGTCGTCAACGGACACCGCCCCAACCTCGACGGCGGAAGTGCCGTGCTTCCCGACATGACGGTTCGCGGCGTATCGCTTTCACGAAGTGACGTAAACTGTCATGAAAAAATTCAAGATTTGCGCCGCCAATGAGGCCTCGTCGCCTCTGGATCTCGCTCTGTGCATCGATTAGCGGTTTCTTCCAGGCGTGGCTCAGCACGTGCATGGAGAGTCTTCAACGCCACCGGAGCTCATCCGGCGGCGTGTGGAGATCATCTGCTTCGGTCGCGGCGCATAGTGTGTACGTTGACCTTTCTGGTCGTAATCCAGAAAAAAGGACCCAATGAAGATCTGGAAAAACCGCAAGGGCTTTACGTTGATTGAGCTCATGATCGTCGTGGCGATTCTCGCCATTCTGGCGGTCGTGGCCGTGCCAGCATTCATCAAGTACATGCGCCGCGCGAAGACGACAGAGGCCATCGACGAGATCGACAAGCTCTACAAGGCGTCGTCGACGTACTACGCGACCCCGCAGGTCGA
>SXOX01000170.1 GCA_005776585.1 Pseudomonadota bacterium
GCTACGGCGGCGAGGAGTTCGTCGTCCTGCTGCCCCGCACGGCGCCGCGCGAGGCGGGCATCGTCGCCGAGAAGCTGCGACGCGCCGTCGAGCACATGACGCTGTCTGTTGTTGCGGCTCCGCACCTCGGCGCGCCGACCGTTTCGATCGGCTCCGCGACGACGCGGCCCTTCCGCAGCGCGACCACCCCGCGGGCGCTGCTCGATCAGGCCGACCGCGCGCTGCTCGCCGCCAAGGAGGCCGGACGCAACCGCGTCATGGAGGCCGCATGAGCCTGCTGCGCCTGGGCGACACGGTCGCCGTCGTCGCGCCCGCGAGTCTGGCGACTGTCGCGCGCCTCGAGGCCGGACTGGAGGCCTTGGCCGCGCTGGGATTCGTGCCCTCGCTGCGGCTGCCGGAGCCCTGGACCGCGCGTCCGTATCTCGCGGGCACCGACGCTGCGCGCGCCGCGGTGCTACACGAAGCGTTCGCCGATCCCGCTGTCGCGGCGATCTGGTGCCTGCGCGGGGGCTTTGGCTCGGCGCGGCTGTTGCCGGCGCTGGTCGCCCGGTCGCTCGAGACCAAGCCCCTGATTGGCTTCTCCGACATCACGGCGCTGCACCTCGGGCTCCTCGGTCGCGGCCCCATCGGGCTCCACGGCCCGGTCGTGACGCAGCTGCCCGATCTCGATGAGGGCTCGCTCCACCACCTGCGGCAGCTCCTGACCGGCGCGGTCACGCAAGTCCCGCTGGGTGACGCGGTCGACGTCCTGCGTCCGGGCACCGCGGAGGGACCGCTGGTTGGCGGCAACCTCGCGGTCCTCGCGAGCCTCGTCGGTACGCCTTGGCTGCCGTCGCTCCGTGGCGCGTTGCTCTTTCTCGAGGACGTCGGTGAGGCACCCTATCGTCTCGACCGGCTGCTCTGGCAGCTCCGCGCAGCAGGCGCGCTCGACGGCGTGGGCGCCGTCTTGTTGGGTGAGTTTCGCGACTTCCCGGGGGGCACCGACGCCGGCTTCGACGCCCTCTGTGCGGAGCTGGCCGGGTACATCGCAGGACCCGTGCTCGCGGGGCTCCCGTTCGGTCACGGACGCCGCAATGTGGCCCTGCCGGTCGGTGTCCACGCGCGCGTCACGACCGAACCGCCGAGCCTCACACTGCTGGAGGCGCCGTGAGCGATGCGCTTCGGGCCGTGCTCGAATCGGGCGTCGGCACGGCGTACCCGGGAGCCGTGATGGCTGTGGGCGTAGACGACCACCTGGAGCTCGAGCTGGCCGTGGGTGGGCTCGACGTCGACGGCCCGGCCGTGACGGGCGCGACGGTCTACGATCTCGCCTCACTGACGAAGCCCATCGCCGTCGCGACCCCACTCTTCGCCGCCCTCAGCGAAGATCGGCTGCGCCTCGACGAGCGCGTCGACGCGGACCTCGGGCTCTCCCGCGCCGTCACGCTGCGCCAGCTGCTCGGACACGCCTCCGGCCTTCCCGCCTGGTTCGACCTGCGCAGCTGGCTCGCCGAGGCGCATCCCGGCCTCGTTGCCGCGGAGGTGCCTGCCGTCGTGCGCGCGAAGCTGCGCCAGCTCCCTTTCGAGCGCGCTCCGGGCACGGCCGCGGTCTACAGCGACCCTGGCTACCTGTTGCTGGGCGAGCTGCTCCCGCGTCGGCTCGGGCGCGCCCTCGACGACCTCAGCGCCACGGGGTCACCGGGTCTGACGTACACGCCGGGGACCGCTGCGCCCACGGCCGAGCCGGACTCACCGTGGCCACCCCGCCGAGGCGAGGTCCACGATCCCAGCGCGCGCCTGCTTGGCGGCGTCGCCGGCAACGCGGGCGTGTTTGGGACGGCCGCCGACGTCGTGCGTTGGGCACAGCGCCTGCTGCGGGCGTGGCGTGGCCTCGAGCCCACGATCGATCCCGCCGTCCTGCGCGCCTGCTGGTGTGACCCTCCGCCGTGGAACGAGCCCACGACCTGGCGACTCGGCTTCGATACGCCGTCCGCGCATGGCTCGACGGCCGGCCACCACATGGGCCCGAACGCGGTAGGTCACCTCGGGTTTACGGGCACGTCCGTGTGGTTGGCGCCCGAGCGCGGCCTGGTCGTCGTGCTGCTCTCCAATCGGACGCGCCTCGGAGCGACGGCCCAGGCGCCGTTGCGGGCGCTCCGTCCCCGGGTCCACGACGCCGTCATCGCCCTGCTGAGGTGATGGACCGGGCGTCGGCCCGCAAGGCATCGACGACGCTCTGGAACTGCACGCGATTCTGCTCCGAGAGGGACGCGAGGACCTCATGGGCCTCCAGCACGTGCCGGACGCCGTGAGCCTCGTCTCCGGGCGCCGCGCGCAGCGACAAGAGGGCCGCGGGCACCGGCTTGGCGGTGTCGGCCACACGCGAGAGGACGCGCACCATCGATAGCTCCTCGACCAACGCCCTGAGCTCGGGTCGCAGCGACTGGAGCGTGACCAGCCGGTCATGCTGATCGCCGGCGGTGACCACGACGTGGAGCGTGCCGAGGAAGGTGCTGTCGAGGTAGCCGCAGCCGGCGAGATCCACCGTGACGGCCATGCCCGCATCCAGCGCGCCTGTGGCGACGTCGCGGAAGGTCGCCGCCTCGCGCCACGTGCCACGGCCGCGCACGACCACGATCGCCTCGGCGGCCTCGCCGTCTTCGGCCACGACTCCGATGAGGACGTGCGCCTCGGGGTCTGCCTCGGAGGCCGCGGTCCCATCGCTTGGCGGGGTCCCATTGTCGAGGGTCGACAGGCCGGGCTCGACCGAGAGCAGGACCACCGTGACGTCGTCTTCGGCGGGACGTGCGTCGCGCCGGGCCAGCGACTCCTGCACCAGGGCCTGGACGAGCCCCGCGCCCGACCGACTTGGGTTTGCGACGATGCCGACGAGGTCGGAGGTCGCCAGCGCGTCACGGCCTGGGCCGGCGTCGAGGAGACCGTCGGTGTAGAACAAGAGGCGATCGCCGCGCCGAAGCGGTAGCTCGCGATCCTCGAACGTCGCTCCGGCCGCAAAGCCCAGGGCCGGACCCGTGCGCGGCACCTGGCTCCCATGGCCGTCGGCGTGCTGAATCAGCGCGGGCGGGTGACCGGCGATCGCGATGGACATCCGCTCGAGCGCCGGCTCGACGAGCGCGTACGCCATCGTGACGAACAGACCCGGAACGGCGCATTCGGCCAGGATCGCCGCATCGAGCTCTGCCAGGACCGCCGACGGCGCACGCGGCTGCCCCGCGTCGTCACGCGGGCGGATCCGGTGCTTGACGAAGACCGACAGCATCGCCGCGCTGACGCCGTGGCCCGACGCGTCCGCCACGTAGATAGCGATGGGTCCGGGCGCGCCCGCCGGGCCCAATGGGATGACGTCATAGAGGTCGCCACCGATCGCATGACACGGCCGGAAGTATGCGTCCACCGCCACGCCCGACACGGCCGGGAGTCCCTGCGGCAGCAGCGCGCGCTGAATCACCTCCGCGCGCGCCAGGTCGTCCTGAATGATCGTCGATTGCTCCCCGAGCCGCCGACACAGCCGCTCGAGCTCCCCGACCTGCGCTTCCAGTTCGACGTTCTTGCGTTGGAGATCGCGCGCCAGCTGCTCGCGCTCGGCGATGAGTCGGCGCTGGGCGAGCGCGTTGCGGACCGCGACGTCGAGGATCTCGAGCGACGGCAGCGGCTTGGGCAGGAAGTCGAACGCTCCGAGCTGAATCGCCTTGACCGCTGCGTCAAACGAATCGAGCCCCGAGAGCACGATCCACGTCGGCGTCATCCCCGCCTGCTTGGCCCAGCGCATGAGCTCCAGGCCGTCCATGCCGGGCATCATCACGTCGGTGACGACCACGTCGATTGACGTCTGGAGCAGGATCGCCTGAGCGGCATGGCCATCCTCGGCGTCAAGAACCTCATAACGCCGCCGCAGCCCCAACGTCAGGCGCAGCAGCTCCCGAATCTCGGGTTGATCGTCGACGAGCAGAATCGTCGGCCGCGGGTGCGCTGACTCGGTCGGGGTCATGCTCTGCGAGCATACACCCGGTCGGAAGCTAGGGGCGAGCGACTTCGTTCGGTGCCCCGAACCGGCGGCCTATCGAGCGGTCCGCTACGGGGCGCAGACGCCGATCGCGCCGAAGTTGGTCGTGTCGATCGCGGTGCAGGCCTTCCCGCCGCAGTCCTTGGTGGAGCAGCAGAATGAGCGGCACGTCTTGCTGGCGGTGTCGCAATGCAGGCCGCCCTGGCAGAACGGTCCCGCGTCATTGGAGCATGCGGCGCCTTTGGCCGCGTCGTTCGGCGGGGGGAAGCAGCCCGTCGCGCCGTCGCCCTGGACGTCGCACGCGGCCCCGGGGGTCGACTTGCACTCCGCGTTGCTCACCGGGTTGCAGGTCGACGTCGCCACCTGCTTGAGACAGCCGGTCGGTAGGCCGAACTTGTCGGTGCCGCTCGCGACCTCGCATTGGCCCCCAGCGCTGCACGTGAAGCCCGTGTCACAGCTCCCGCACGAGCCACCGCAGCCGTCGTCGCCGCACTTCTTGTTCGTGCAGTTCTTGACGCAGGCGGCGATACCGCAGGCCTCGTTGCACGCTGTAAACGAGGTGCACTCCTTGGTGCACTGTCCGTCCCACCCCGTGCAGCAGTAGCTGTCCTGCTTGCATACGCAGGCTTTGCAGTCCGGGAAGTCTGCGCCGCAGCCGGCCGTCGTCGTCCCGCCCGTGCACGTCCCGGCGTTGCAGGTCTTGTCGGCCCCGCACGGACCGCAGTCCCCGCCGCAACCGTCGTCGCCGCACTCTTTGTTAGTGCATTGCTTCGTGCAGGTCGTCGCGCCCGTGTAGCCGGCGCAGGTCGTCAGGAACGAAATGTAGTCGCCGTCGATCGAATCGACGTAGCTGCCAATGGTGAAGACGTCGCCGGTGCCGACCTCCATGTTGGAGCGCGTGATGCTCTCCGTCGCCTTCTTGGTCACGCTCCACGCGCCGACCTTCGTGAAGCCGCTCGCGTCCTTGCGCGCGATCTCGACCTTGCCGCCCTCGGTGACCCACTGCACGAACACGCGCCCGGTCGGGCCGACCGCGGTGAAGACCTTGTTCTTCGCGACGATCCCAATGGTCGTCACCGTCGTCGGGTCGCTCCACGCGGTGCCCTCATAGGAGCGATAGACGATGTCCTTGCCGTTCCAGTACGCGAGGTGAATCACGTCCTTGGCGTCGATGGCCAGCGAGGGCGCGCCGTGCCCAACTCCGGAGTCGATGGTGTCCGGGCTGCCCGAGCCTGCCTGGCCGTAACTGTTTGATGTAAACTGGAGCGCTCCAGCCTCGTTGTTGGCGCGCCACACCGTGATGACTTTGCCCTTGGATGTCACGGCGAGGTCGGCGCCCGAGTCGAACGTCACGTTGTCGACGAACTTGACGTCCCACGCCGAGTTGGGCGCGAGCCCCTTGCTGATCCGCAGCTTCATGCCGTAGCCGGGGACGACGAAGAGGTACGCGATGGTCGACCCGTTGACGGCCACCGGAGTGGCGTGGCTCCCCGCCGCCGCCTCGTTGTTGAACGTCTCGATGGGGTCGAACGACGGAGCGGCCTTCCCGATCTCGACGTCGTGGGAGCTCGTCCCCACGTCGTGGCGGTAGACAAGGTATGTCGTTCCTCCCGCCTTGGCCACTGCGGGGCCGTTCATCACCTTGGAGTCGAAGGCCTGGGGCGTCGTGGGCGTGATGTAGACTCCGGCGCGGGACGACGCTGCCGGTGTCTCATAGGACACGTACGCCGTTGGGACGCCATTGATGACCGAGAAGAAGCGCTGAGCCACCCACAGCGCCTGTGGGCTGCTGGCGTCCACCGTCGTGGTCTTCAGCGTACCGGAGCAGGCGGAGCAGCCGGTCTCGTCCGTCGTGCCGTTGCAGTCATTGTCGAGCTTGTCGCACGCCGTCTCGACCGCCTCGAAGCCCTTGGCCTGCGTGGCGTAGTCGCTCTCCGTGCACTGGTAGCCCGCGGCTCCGAGGCACTTGCCGGTCGTACCCGCGCACACGCCCTTCTGGTTGGCGCAGCTGCCGGTCGCCGCGGCGCCCTCGTCCGTCTCGCTGTTGCAGTCATCGTCCTTGCCGTTGCAGACCTCCTTGGGCACGACGCCGCACACGCCGCACGCGTTGGTCGTACAGCAGAGGCCACCCTCGCAGCCGCCCGACTCGCAGTCGCCGGCCTTGACGCACTTCTTGTTGAGCCCGCAGGGGTCACAACCGCCGCCACCACAGTCGGTGTCGGTCTCGGGCCCATTGAGCTTCTTGTCGGTGCACGAGCCGCAGACACCCGAGTCACATCGACTGTTGGCGCAGTCGAGCGCGTCCTTGCACTTGAGGCCGTCGCCGCACTTGGTCGAGCACACGCCGCCGCAGTCGACGTCCGACTCGGCGCCATTGAGCTTCTTGTCGGTGCACGAGCCGCAATAGCCGCCCTCGCAGTTGCCGCCCTCGCAGTCTGTGCCCGCCTTGCACTGCTTGCCGTCGGCGCACTTGAGCGCGCACTTGCCGCCGCAGTCCTCGTCTGTCTCGTCGCCGTTCTTGACCTTGTCGTCGCACGCAGGTTCCTTGCACTGGCCCAGGATGCACGCGATGGAAAGGCAGTCCGTGTGGGCCTTGCAGCTCTTGGTCAGCCCGCATGCCGGGCAATCGACGCCGCCGCAGTCGACGTCCGTCTCACCTGGCGTCTGCTTCGCGTCACCGCATGAGGCCGGTGCCTCGCACTTACCGCCCGTGCACAGCTTGGACTTGCAGTCCGCCTCCGCCTTGCACACCTTGCCAAAGCCGCAGCCTCCGCAGCCTCCGCCGCAGTCGATGTCCGTCTCGTCGCCGTCGAGCTTGCCGTTCGCGCAGCCTCCGCCCAACGCGACGCACTTGCCGCCGCTGCACTTCGCGGTCTTGCAGTCTTCGGGCACCGCGCAGTCCTTGCCCTCGGCGCACGCGTCCGGGCAGCCGCCGCCACAGTCGACGTCCGTCTCCTTGCCGTTCTTCTCGAGGTCGGTGCAGGAGGCCGACGCGCACTTGCCGTCCTTGTTGCAGAAGCCGCTCTTGCAGCTCTTGGCGTTCACGCAGCCTTGGCCGTCGTCGCACAGCGGGCACTCGTCGCCGCCGCAGTCGGTGCCGGTCTCCTTGCCGTTCTTGACGCCATCGGTGCACGACGGCGTGTCGCAGACCCCGGTCTTGCAGTAGCCCGTGGTGCACTGCTCGTTCTTGCTGCACTTGTCACCGGGGCACAGGGGGCAGCTCCCGCCGCAGTCGATCCCGGTCTCCTTGCCGTCCTTCTTGCCATTGCCGCAGGTGGCCGACAGGCAGACGTAGCCCGTGCCGCACACGGCCGAGGCGCAGTCCTTGGCCTCCGCGCAGCCTTTGCCCTCGGCGCACGGAGCGCAGGCCCCTCCGCAGTCGATGTCCGTCTCTCCCGGGTCCTTGGCCTTGTTGACGCACGCGCCACCCGAGGCCGTCTCGCTGCTCGTGAGCGCGTCCCCGGACTTACCAGTGCCGCCGCCCCCGGTGGCGCAGCCGCTGATGACGATGGCGATGGACCCGAGAGCGATGAGCGTGAACCTGAGCATGAGGACCTCCAGCTGGGCTTGCGAACGTCAGCACGAATCGGCCGCCTCTTACGGGTCCAACGGCTCGCAGTCAAGCGTTGACGTTGCACTTTCGGGGCCGCGCGCTGCCAGGGGGCCGGCCGGGCCGCGAAAGCGCTTGACCAACCAGTGTCATCTATCTAGCTTGCGCCCGCCGAGGGCGGCAGCCTGCGGCGCGAACGAGAAGCGGGGGCGGTGCATGCACGAGAACAGCGTGGGACAGCTGGCGCGACTTGCGGTCGCGATGATGTCGGTCTGGACCTTGGCCTGCGCGGCCGAGGGCACGACGGAGCTCACGCCACCCACGGGCACGGACACGAGCGATGCGTCCAAGGCCGATGGCGGCACCGGGCTCGATGTCACGCTCGACGTACAAGTCGCGCCCGACGTCCCAAAGGACGACCTCGGTTCAAAGCCGGATGTCCCCGCCGTGCCGGACGTTCCGGTGGTCCCCGATGTCG
The DNA here is from genome assembly GCA_005776585.1 of Pseudomonadota bacterium. GTDB lineage: Bacteria > Myxococcota_A > UBA9042 > SXOX01. Next base: position 8,032 of record SXOX01000170.1, read on the forward strand.
CGCCCGACGTCGTCGCGCCGCTCGATGCGCCGGAGCTGCCTCCCACGCCCGATCTGGGTCCCGATTCGGCTCCGGAGCTTCCGCCCATCGACGCCGGCTGCGTCACTCCGAGCGACTGCGACGATCAGAACCCCTGCACCGACAACGTGTGCAGCGTCGGCTCGTGCAGCAACCCGGCCATCGTGTGCCCCGACGACGGGGACGTCTGCACCGACGCCGTCTGCGTCGCCCCCGGCGGCTGCACCCAGGTCACCAATACCGCGAGCTGTGACGACGGCATCGCGTGTACGACGAACGACACCTGCAAGGGCGGCACCTGCTCGGGCACGCCGACCGACTGCCCGTGCGTGACGCAGAAGGACTGCAAGTCCAAAGAAGACAAGGACCACTGTAACGGCACCCTCGTGTGCGACACCACGTCGGGCGTCGGTCAGTGCGTCGTCGACCCCAAGACGGTCATCACGTGCGAGAAGCACGAGAATCCGTGCTTCGCCACCGCGTGTGACCCCGGGGACGGGCTCTGCAAGGCCTCGTTTGCCCCCGCCGGGATCCCGTGCAACGACAGCGACCCTTGCACCATCGACGATGCGTGCAGCGAAGGGAGCTGCCTCGGCGGCACCGACGACGACTGCGACGACGACGACGCCTGCACCGTCGACGCGTGCCTCGCGGGTGTGGGCTGTACGCACAACCCCTCGTCGTGTCCTCCCGCGGGTGTCTGCGCGGTCGGCATGTGTGCCAAGAAGCTCGGCTGTGTGACGGGGCTGCGCACTGAGCTCGGTCCCCAAGGCACGTCGTGGCCTGCGGCCGCGACCGGTGCACCAGCGACCGATGCGCCAGGGAACGCGCTCTTGGCGCTCAAGGTCGCGCTCGATTCCGCCCAAGCGACGGCGCACGTGCGTGTCGAGGCCACGGTCGACTCGGCTCACGCGCTCGTCCTGTATGTGGATGTCGACTACGGGCAGGGCACGGGCGTCTCGGGCGGTGCGGCGCTCACCGACGCTGTCGGCGTGCTGGATGTGGCCCTCGCGAGCCCGGTCGCGTTCGGGCCGGGCTTTGGCGCCGACCTCGCCGCGGGCACCGTCGGACTCTCGACCGCCGCCGAGGCGTCGGGCTGGCGGCACCTGGGCGATCCCGCCAACCTCGCTGTCCTCCCGGGCTCCGTCGCGGTCTCCGCGGGCCAGGTGGACCTGACGCTGCCGATCGGCACGCTGCTCGCCACTGGCCTGCCCGCGTCAGGGGTCGTTGTTGCGCTGTCGGCGTGGATCGTCTCAGCCGACGGCAAGGTGCTCACCAATCAGTCGCTCTTTACGACCGCGGGACTGGGCGGGCCGGCGTGCAACGTCGCCTCCGGCTGCGCCGCGTCCCGCTGCGAGCTCGGGCAATGTCAGACGACCTCCAGCAACTGCGACGACCAGCTCGGCTGCACCAAGGACGCGTGCGATCTGAGCGCAGGGACGTGCACCCACACCCCGGACGCCTCGCTCTGCAACGATCTGGACGCCTGCACCGTGGACGTCTGCAAGCTCGACACGGGCTGCGGCACCTCGGGTGCCGTGAACTGCGACGACGGCCTGGAGTGCACGGCCGACGCGTGCGCCTCCGCCACGGGCTGCACGCATGACCCCAAGGCGGCCGCGTGCGCCGATGGCGTCGACTGCACGACGGACACCTGCGACCTGAAGCAGGGCTGTGTCCACGCGCCGCAGCACGCCGCGTGCGCCGATGGCGTCGACTGCACGACCGACGCGTGCGACGCGAAGGACGGCTGCACCCACTCGGCCGCGGCCGCCTGTAACGATGGACACGCGTGTACGGTGGACACGTGCTCACCCACCGAGGGCTGCAAGCACGCCCCAGACGATACCGCGTGCAACGACGGTCACACCTGCACGACGGACGCGTGCTCTCTGGGGTCGGGCTGCACGTATGTGACCGACGACGCCCCGTGTCAGGACTCCGTCGCCTGCACCGCTGACGCGTGCGTCGTTGGGAAGGGCTGCGTCCACACGCCGCTGCCCGGCACCTGCGGCGACACGACGGACTGCACGCTGGACGTGTGTGATCCCGTCATCGGCTGTACCAACAGCCCGGACCCACAGGCCTGCAACGACGGGCTCGAGTGCACCGCCGACGACTGCACTGCGCTCTCGGGTTGCTCGCACACGACGAAGGACGCCCTCTGCGCCGACGCGGTCTCGTGCACCAAGGACGTCTGCGACGCCGCCGCCGGTTGCCTTCACCTCGCCCAGCCGGAGCAGTGCGCCGATGGCCTCCCGTGCACCGCCGATTACTGCGACACGAAGCTCGGCTGTCAGCACGGCGCGAGCTGCGACGACGGCGCGAGCTGCACGACCGACACGTGTGATCCGGTTCAGGGCTGCGTGCACACCCCGGTGCCGGGCGCCTGCGTCGATGGGGTCCCATGCACCGCCGACACCTGCGTTGCCGGCACGGGCTGCGTCTTCGTCCCCATGGCGGCCAACTGCTCGGACAACGTCGGGTGCACGACGGACACCTGCGACCCCAAGCTCGGGTGTAAGTCGGTGCCCAACGCGGGCGCATGCTCCGATGGCATCGGCTGTACGGTGGATGCGTGCGACGTGGGTCAGGCCGGGTGCACGCACACTCCCGACGGCGCGAGCTGCAACGACGGCTTCGACTGCACCATCGACGCCTGTGATCCCAACCAGGCCGGCTGCATCCACGTCCCGAGCGCGGGCAAGTGCGCCGACTCGGTGACCTGTACGCTCGACACCTGCGATCCTGCGCTGGGCTGCAAGCACACGCCCAACACGTCGGCGTGCGACGACAAGAACCCCTGCACCGTCGACCAGTGCGATCCGGTGACCGGCTGCGCCAACGTGGCGCAGGATGGCCTGTGCGACGACTCCGTGGCGTGCACGGTCGACACCTGCAAGGCCGGCTTCAAGCAGGGCTGCCTCCACGCTCCCGACAGCTCGCGGTGCAACGACGGCGTGGAGTGCACGACCGACACGTGCAGCCTCGCGAACGGCTGTGCCAACACGCCGAGCGCCGTCGGCTGTGATGATGGCGTTCCATGTACTCAGGACGGCTGCGATCCCAAGAAGGGCTGCGTCAACGTGGCCAGCGACGCGGGATGCAACGACGGGCTCGACTGCACCGAGGACCGCTGCGTCGCGGGCGTGGGCTGCACCGTCACCCCGAACCACGCCGCTTGCGCCGACGCTGCGGCGTGCACGACCGATACATGCACGCCCAAGGTCGGCTGTGAGCATGTGCCGTCGTCGGAGGTCTGTAACGACAACGTCGCCTGCACGGCAGACGCGTGCGACCCGGTGAAGGGCTGCCTCAACGCACCGACCGATGGCGCCTGCGCCGACACGGTGTCCTGCACGGTCGACATCTGCGACGCCAAGCTTGGCTGCAAGAGCAGCGCGAGCGACGCGCTGTGCAACGATGGCGTCGCCTGCACGACCGATCAGTGCGACGCCCTGACCGGCTGCAAGGCCACGCCCGAGTCCGCCAAGTGCGACGACAACGTCGCCTGCACGACCAACGCGTGCGACCCCAAGCAGGGCTGCGTGTTCGTCGCCTCCGACGTGGCCTGCGACGACCTGCTCGCGTGCACCGCCGACGTCTGCGACAAGGCCAAGGGCTGTGTGTTCACGCCGCAGAACGGCAAGTGCCAGGACCTCGTCTCGTGCACGGCCGACACGTGCGACAAGGTCAAGGGCTGTGTCTTCACGCCACTCGACGGGAACTGCACCGACGGCGTGGGATGTACGGTGGATACATGCGATGCGTCCAAGGGCTGCGTCTCGACCGCCTCGGATCTCAAGTGCTCCGACGGCTTCGACTGCACCATCGATACGTGTGATGCGCTCGCCGACTGCGTCCACACTGGCGACGACAGCGCGTGCTCCGACGCCAACGCGTGCACTGCTGACACGTGCCAGGTCGCGACGGGCTGCGCCTTCCTTCAGGATCCCAACGGCTGCAACGACCAGCTCGCGTGCACCGTCGACTCGTGCGACCCCAAGGTCGGCTGCGTGCACCTCCCGGACGCGACCGACTGCGATGACGGCTACGTCTGCACGACCGACGTGTGCGAGCCCGGCAAGGGCTGCACCTCGACGCCCGACAACGCGCTCTGCAACGACGGCTCCGCGTGCACCGTGGATGCGTGTGTCAGCGGCGTCGGGTGCAAGTTCACCCTGCAGTGCGGCGATACGGACCTGTGCACGGTCGACGCGTGCGACCCCGTCGCGCAGAAGTGCACCCATGTGCCCAAGGACTGCAACGATCAGGACTTCTGCACGACCGACCTGTGCGATCCGGGCGACGGCGCGTGCGTCCATCCGCCGATCGTGCCGTGCGTCGCGCCGGCCATGCCGGCCGCTGCCGGAGACGTCGTGCTCACGGAGTTGGGCTACAACGTCCCCGGGGCGGAGGCCTCGGCCGACGGCAACGCCGAGTGGTTCGAGCTCCAGAACACGACCGCAAAGGCGCTCGACCTCAAGGGGTGCGTGCTCTCAGACAACAGCAAGACCCATGCGATCGGCGCGCAGGTGCTCGTCCAGCCGGGCGGGCTCCTCGTGTTTGCCTCCGTGGGTGCGCTCGCCGTCACTCCGGACTACGTCTACCCTGCCTCGACGCTCGCGCTCGCCAATGGTGGCGACTTCGTGGAGCTCAAGTGCGGCACGACCGTCATCGACAAGGTCGCCTACAAGTCCGCGGCCACCGTCACGACCGGCTGGCCCACCGACGCCGACGGCAAGTCCATCCAGCTCAAGCCCTCGGCCGCCACGCCCGGACCGCTCCATACGGCGAATGACGCGCCGGGGAGTTGGGTGCTCTCGACCTGCGCCTTCTCCAACACGCCCGTCACCTACGGCACGCCCAAGAAGGCCAATACCGAGACTGGCGACTGCCCCGTCGTCGGCGGGCCGTGACACGCGCGCGCGGCGGGCATAAGGTCTCGGGGTGAGCACCGACACCCCAGCCCCCGTCACTGCAGCAGACGCCGCAGACCCTGCGGACCGCTCCGGCCTGCGCCTCGAGCGCCTGAACTACGGCTCGTACCTCAAGGTTCCAGAGCTGCTCGCGCTTCAGCAGGAGCTCTCCGCGCCGGCGCATCACGACGAGATGTTCTTCATCGTCATCCATCAGGCGGCCGAGCTCTGGTTCAAGCTCATGCTCCACGAGACCGAGGCGCTCATCGAGGCGCTGCGGGCCCCAAGCATCTCGCGCGCGCTCAAGGTCCTGCGCCGCCTCTGCGGCGTCATGGACCTCCAGGTCCGCCAGATCGGACTCCTGGCGACGCTCACGCCGGTCGAGTTCGCTGGGTTTCGCGACCACCTGAGGCCCGCCTCGGGCTTCCAATCCGCGCAGTTCCGGGCCATCGAGTACGCCTACGGTCTGCGGGACCCGTTCTTCCTGAAGTTCTTCGACACCATGCCCGAGGCGCACGCCGCGTTGGTTGCGTGGCGCGATCGCCCGAGCATCGCCGATGAGTTCGCCGCCTGCCTCCGCACGCACGCCCCACGCCCAGCAGAGCAGCACGCAGGCGCCGCGGCCTCCCCCCCCGATCCCAGCGGCCAGCGACCCTCCGATCCGGTCCTGCTCGCTCAGCTCCAGTACCTCTATGAGAACCCCGGGGAGCATTATCACTGGGTCCTGCTCTGCGAGGGCTTGCTCGACTTCGACGAGCGCTTCGCCCAGTGGCGCGCGCACCACGTCCTCATGGTGGCCCGCACCATCGGCCAGAAGCCCGGCACCGGCGGTAGCGCCGGCTATCGTTTTTTGCAGTCTCGGCTCGAGCACCGCTTCTTCCCCGAACTGTGGGAGCTGCGGACGCTCGTCGGGAGCACGCCTTACTAGCCCAGCAGCAGCCCTTCGCGGACGCAGAGTTCGGCGAGCAGCGTCGCGCCGGCGGCGGCGCCCATGCGCGTGTTGTGCGAGACCAGCGTGTACTTGAGCCCGTTCTTGAGCACCGGGTCGGCGCGCAGACGGCCGACAGTGGTGACCATGCCGGCGCCGCGATCGCGGTCGAGGCGCGGTTGCGGCCGAAACGGATCGTCGTGCACGAAGATGAGCCGCTCGGGCGCGCTCGGAAGGCCCGCCAGCGAGCTGCCGAGCCCCGTCATGGCCGCACGCGCCTCGTCGACCGTGGCCGGCCGCGACAGTGAGAGCACGACGGTCTCCGTGTGCCCGTCCAGCACGCCGACGCGGTTGCAGGTGCACGTCACGCCGAAGTCGGCCGGCACGATGGCTGCGCCGCTCAGGCTGCCGAGGATCTTCTGCGTCTCGCGCTGGACCTTCTCCTCCTCCTTCGGGATGTAGGGGATGACGTTGTCGATGCTGTCGAGCGAGAGGACGCCACCGTTGCGGCCGGCGCCGGACACGGCCTGCATCGAGGTCATCACGACGAGGTCCAGGCCGAACGCGTCCCAGAGCGGCTTGAGCGTGACGGCGAGGCCCGTGGTCGTGCAGTTGGGGATGGGCAGTACGTAGCCCTTCCAGCCGCGTGCCTTGCGCTGCGCCTCGATGAGACCGAGGTGCGCGTCGTTGACGCCTGGGATCAGCAGCGGAACGTCCGTCTCCATGCGGAAGGCGGCGGCGGTCGAGAAGACCGGCGTCGTCGCCGCGTAGAGTGGCTCCAGCTCGCGCGCGGCGTCGGACTCGACCGCGGTGAACACCACGTCGTAGTCGGCTGCGTTGACGGCCGCGGAGTTCTGGACCGTCATCTCCAGCACCGCGCGTGCCGGGAGGTCGCCGCAGAACCACGCGACATTGCCGTTGGGCTGCGTGATGGCCTCGAGGTACGTCTTCCCGGCGCTGCGGGAAGAGCCTGCGAGGGCGACGATCTCGAACCAGGGATGCGCCCGAAGGTGCGTCAGGAACTGCTGGCCGGCGATGCCGGTCGCGCCGACGACGATCGCGCGGAGCTTCTTGGAGGGAGCGTTCACGTTCATGGCGCGGTTTCCTAGCATGCGACAAGGACGCGTTCAAAGGGGCGCGCGTGTCGAGAGCAGGACGAATGACCCCGTTGCCACTTCGACCCCTCTCTCGCGTTGATCTCATGAAATCCACGTGCAATCGTGCGTCCGTTGACAAAAGGACGCCGCCCGGACAACGCGGGCGGCATTGAGATCAAGGGAGGAAGAACACGCATGCGAAACGGAGCGAAGCTCATGCTCGGCTCCCTGCTGTTCCTGAGCATGGCCGTGCTGGCCGGGTGTCCAAACCCGAAGTACGTCGCGGCCTCGACGGGCGGTAGCGGGCAGATCAAGTTCGGCTACATCCAGAAGAAGAACGTGACCGGCATCATCAAGTGCCAGATGGCCGACGATGGCGCCTTGTCCAACTGCCGCAAGATGACCGTCGTCTTGCAGGGCGAGTGAGGGATCCCATGAAGACCACGATTCGACTCGCTCTCGGGCTCATCCTCGTGACGTCGCTGTTTGGCGGCTGCACGAAGTACTACCTGACCAAGATGAAGGACCAGGGGACCATCAAGTCCACTCAGCTCCAGTTCTTGAAGGTGCAGAACTACTACGTCTACAGCAAGGTGACCCACCAGTTCTGGCTGTGCGACGACCAGGGAGACACGCTCACCTGTTCGCGCTCGTGCGATGAGGGCACCGACCTCGAGTGCCCCAAGGCCAGCGGTGGCTTCGGCGGCGTCTCGACGAACACGCGGTAAGGGAGGACGACAACATGACAACGAAGAAGATGGTGATGCGGGTCCTCTGCGGTGTGGTCGCGCTCGGCGCGGTCGCCTGCACTCCGCCGATGGTGCTCGTGGATCAGGCCTATTTTGGCAAACAGCGAGTGATCAAGTCGATCATGCAGAAGAACGGCGGGCTGTTCAATCAGTACCTCCGGGTCTGCACCCTCGACGCCGCCGGCAAAGAGGGCAACTGCAAGGACACCCTGGTGCTCGAGAACGTCGTTCCGGGCTCGCTGTACTAAGAAGGAGGCCACATGCGTAACTACATGACTTCGATTGCGCGTCGCCTCAGCCTTGGGGTGGCGTTTCTCACGATGGGCGGCTTCGTCCTCGGGTGTGGCGGCGCCGTGCGCTCGGTGACCCACATCTCGACCTGGAGCGGCGGCGCCAAGGAGTACCTGTACATCGGCTATGCCGAGAACAAGGACGTCTCCAAGGTGCGGCGGTGCCTCATCAACGACGACAACTCGCTCAAGTGCAACGAAGAGGACGGCCTCAACGCCCTCCTCAACGCCGACGACTGAGCCAGTCAGCGGGCAGGGTCCACCTTTCGAGGATGTGGCCCCGCTTGACTCCCCCCGGCGCGCCGCTACCGTCGCGCGCCATGACCCAGCCCACCCTGCAACCCGACTACGGCGCTTCCGCCATCAAGGTCCTCGCGGGCCTCGAGGCCGTCCGCACGCGGCCGGGCATGTACATCGGCTCGACGAGCGCGCGCGGGCTGCACCACCTCGTGTGGGAGATCGTCGACAATGCGGTCGACGAGGCGCTCGCCGGGCATTGCCGCAACATCGAAATCGCGCTGCTCGACGACGACGTCGTCTCTGTCACCGACGACGGGCGCGGCGTCCCCGTGGAGATTCACCCGCAGTATGGCGTGAGCGCCGCCACGCTGGTCTTCACGAAGCTGCACGCGGGCGCCAAGTTCGAGAATCAGGCCTACAAGGTCTCGGGCGGCCTCCACGGTGTCGGCGCGTCGGTGGTCAACGCGCTGTCCCAGTGGATGGAGGTCACCATCTGGCGCGAAGGTCAGGTGTGGCGGCAGCGCTTCGAGCGCGGTGAGCCCAAGGGCGTGCTCACGGCCGGCGAGCGCACGCGCAAGCGGGGCACGCGCGTCGTGTTTCGGCCGGACACCGAGATCTTCCCCGACACGACCTACCACTTCGAGACGCTCCAGAACCGCTTTCGCGAGATGGCGTTCCTCAACGGCGGCCTGCGCCTCGTGGTCACCGACCAGCGCACGCGGCCCGAGGGCGAGGTCCCGCCGTCGTCGGAATTCTGCTACGAGGGCGGCATCTCGTCGTTCGTGGCCTACCTCAACGAGGGCCGGCACGTGCTGCACCCGATCATCGCGTTCCGCGACACCATGGACAACATCGAGGTCGAGGTCGCGCTCCAGTACCACACGGACTACTCGGAGTCCGTGGCGTCGTTCGTCAACTGCATCGGCACTGTCGAGGGCGGCACTCACGAGACCGGCTTCAAGCTGGCGCACACGCGCGTGATGAACGAGTACGGGCGCAAGCTCGGCGTCTGGAAGAAGAAGGAGAACCTCACGGGCGAGGACCTGCGCGAGGGGCTCACGTGCATCCTGTCGGTGCGCATGGGCGAGGTGCAGTTCGAGGGCCAGACCAAGGGCAAGCTCGGCAGCCCCGAGGCGCGTGCGGCAGTCGAGAAGGTCGTCGACAAGCACCTGGCCACGTATCTCGAGGAGCACCCCGACATCGCGCGCGAGGTGCTCGACAAGGCCTCCAAGGCGGCTGCCGCACGCGACGCCGCGCGCAAGGCCCGCGCCGCAGTGCGCTCGGGCGACAAGGGCGGCGGACGCACCTCGCTCGAGGGCAAGCTCACGCGCTGCACCACGCGCGATCCGATGGAGCGCGAGCTGTTCCTGGTCGAGGGCGACAGCGCCGGCGGCTCTGACAATCAGGCGCGCGACAGTCGGACGCAGGACATCCTCCCGCTGCGCGGCAAGCCGCTGAACACCGAGCGCGCGCCGCTTGCCAAGGTGCTGCAGAACAAGGAGATCCTGGCCATCACCCAGGCCATCGGGGCAGGCGTGGGCACGGACTTCGCGCTGGATGACGCCCAATACGGCCGCGTCGTCATCCTCGCCGACGCCGACGACGACGGCGCCCACATCCGCTGCC
>SXOX01000171.1 GCA_005776585.1 Pseudomonadota bacterium
ATGCCGGGCGCCTTGATCTCGACGCGCCGGCGATCCGCGTTCTGGAAGGGCGCGCCGCCGTCGATGGGCTGACCGATGGCGTTGACGACGCGACCGAGGAGCTCGTCGCCGACCGGCACCTCGACGATGCGGCCCGTGCGGCGGCACGTGTCGCCCTCCTTGATCTTGAAGTCCTCGCCGAAGAGCGCAGCGCCGACGTTGTCCTCTTCGAGGTTCAACACCATGCCCTGCACGCCGTGGTCGAACTCGAGCAGCTCGCCGGCCATGGCGCGCTCGAGGCCGTAGATGCGGGCGATGCCGTCGCCGACCGACAGCACGGTCCCCGTCTCTTGGACGTCGACCTTCTTGCCGTGCGACTCGATCTCCTGCTGAAGGATGCGGCTGATTTCTGCGACGTTGATCTGGCTCATGCCTGTGTCCTCGGGTGGGCTTGCGGTGCTGGTCTTCGCGTTCTAGTGGATGACGTCCATGAGCTCGGCGCGAAGCCGCTTGAGCTCGGACTTGACGGAGCCGTCGAGCACCAGGTTGTCGATGCGCGTGACGAGGCCGCCGATGAGCGACGCGTCCACCTGGGTCTCGACGAGGACCTTCTTCTTGCTGGCGCGCTCGAGCGCCGCCTTGAGGCGTGTGGCGTCGAGCACCGAGAGCGGCGTGGCGGACGTGACGACAGCGCGGATGCGGCCCGAGAGGCCGTCGAGGCGCGACTTGAAGTCCTCCGTGATGCCCGGAATCTCGACGGTGCGGCCGCGCTCATTGACGTAGAGCAGGAAGCTCTTGGTCAGTGGGCGCAGCGCGAGGTTCTTGCTGATCTCCTCGAGCACGCGCGCCTTGACGCCGAGGTCGACCGTCGGGCTCGCCAACGCGTCGGCCACCGTGGGGTTGTCGTGGAGCGCCTTGCTGACGCTGTCCAAGTCCTTGGCCACGAGCTCGTGGCTCTTGTCCTTGTTACAGAGTCCTACGAGCGCCTTGCTGTAGCGGCGGGCGACCTTGGACGCGCTCACAGCGTGCCCTCCATCTTCTCGACCTCGGTCACGAAGCTCGCGACCATCTGCTTGCGGTGGGTCTCGGTCATGCGCTCACGCACGAGCCGGTCGGCGATCTCTAGCGCCAGCTCCGCCGCCTTCTTCTTGAGCTCTTGTTCTAGCCGAAAACGCTCGCCGTCGATTCGCGACTTGGCGTCCTGGCGCAGCCGCTCGGCCGCGAGCACGGCCTCGGCGAGCACGCGCTGCTTCTCGTGCTCCGCGATGCGCTTGGCCTCGGCGACGATGTCGTGCATCTCGGCCTCGAGGTTGGCCAGACGCGCCTCGTACTCCGCGAGCGTCTTCTCGGCCTCTTGGCGCAGCCGCCGTGCCTCATCGATGTCGGCCATGATCTTCTTCTTGCGCGTGGCCGCGAGCTCCGAGAGGGGCTTCCTGAGGTAGTACACGAGGATGCCGATGAACAGCACGAAGTTGATGGCGTAGAAGCCCTCGATCTGAAGCGACGGGCCATGGTGCTCGCCACCGGCCAAGACCAACGCCAGCGTGGTCGCCGTCATGCGGCACCTCCGAGCAGCTTCGTGGCGATGCGCTCGCCGAGCTCCTTGCCCAGGGCCTCCAGCCTAACGGTCGCGTCGGCCGCGGACTCACGCAGATCCGCCAGACCCCTCGCGGACTCCTCGGCGGTCTCCACGCGCACGGTCTCGAGCAGCTCCTGCTGCTGCGCTTGACCCGCGTGCCGAATCTTCTGCTGCTCGTCGAGGGCGTGACGCTTGGCCTCGGTAATGCGCTCCTCATAGGCGCGAATGCGCGCCTCGGAGAGCTTGACGGCGCTTACCGCTGCGGCCTTTTCGCCGTCGGTGAGCGCATGGCGGCGGTCGAACACCTGGAGCAACGGCTCGGCCAGCGTCTTCGACAAGATGACGAAGAGGACGAGGAAGAGGCCGGCCATGAACGGCATGCTGAGGTCGAGGTCGACCAGCGCTGCCTTTGCGACCGAGTAGCCTTGCTGATGGAAGAATGATTCGAGCACGGGAGACCCTTCCCAGTTGGCGCGCGCCCTGTAGCATCCGACTGGAGGGCTGTCAACCCGTCTGAGGCCTTGGTGGATCGCGAGCGGGCGTTCGATTCAGACTTCGGCGGCGTGGAGCCATTCGAAGCCAGCCTGACGCGTCCGCGGCGGCGCCTCCGATGGATCGCTGCTGCCGTGGCGCTGGTGCTCGTGGCGTCACTGACAGCGACGTGGTTGCTACGGCGCGCGCCCGAGCCCATCCCGACGCGGGTCCTCGTCGCGCTCGAGACCGTCACGAGCGACGGCGAGGTTGGCCGCTGGTGGGGCGCTCAGGGCACGGCGTCTGCTGCGTTCACCGACGCGCTGCGCGAGATCGGCCTCCAACTCGGCCTGGACGTCCTCGATGTGGGCGATCCGGCGGTCTTGGAGTCCGTCATCGACGCCGAGGGCGACCTCGGCGTCGCGGCGCGCGCGCTGCGGGCCGGTGCGCTCGTGCGTGGTCGCCTCGTCGTGACGCAGCGGCGGGCACTGCCCGTCGGCGAGCAGGCCGAGCTGCGCGTCGAGCTCACGCTCACCGTCGAGGGAGCCGGTCGCGAGGCCACGCGCATCGTTGGGGTCGGTCCGCTGTTCCGGGTCTCCGAGGCGGAAGACGCGGCCCTGGAGGCCCTCGCCAAGTGGCTCCCGGAGCGAGTCGCGACGCAGGTCGTCGCCGCGATCGTCGCGCATCCGAGCCTGACCTTGTTGGCACCGGAGCAGGCGGCAGCGGCCTCGGAGACCAAGTTCGCGCAAGGCGCCATCAAGCCAGCATTCGAGCTGGTCGCCCGCCAAACGGCGTTACTCGAAGAGCGCGCACGGGACCAAGAGACGCCACGGCCAAACGAAGAGCGCATCTCGCGCACAGACGAGGACGCGGCGTTCGTGGGCGAGACGGCCGAAGGTCGTCCGGTGCTGTTGCTGGAGCGCCGCGAGGTGTGGCTGCGCGCCAACGAGCGGGAGCTGACGGTCGACGAGACCTCGGACGCGCTCGAGGTCGTCGAGGCGGAAGGAGCTCGCCGCACGCTGCTCGAGGCGCACAACCTCTATAGCTTTCCGGGCATGAGCCGTTCGGGAGCGCACGTGGCTGCGGTGGTCGATCGCTTTGGCCGCGGTCAGGAGCTGCTCTGGCTGAAGACTGCGAGTCCACCGGAGGCGCGCGTGCTGCTCGCGGTCCCCAAGGGCCACACGCTCAGCAGCCCGCTGCCGACGCCGGACGAGGCGCACGTGCTCCATTGGCGGCGCAGCTGTCGCCAGTGCGTGGCGTCGCTCGACATCGTAGACGTCAGCGGGGGCCCGCCACGCACGCTCGTCCCGGGTGGCTTCCAGTCCATGAGCCTGCCCACCTTCGCGGCCGGCGGTGGAGACGCCTACGCGCTGCTGCGCCAGACGGGCGACGATCCGCGCCACGTCGTCCGCATCGGACTGAGTGGCGGGCCGCCGTCACGGGTCTGGCCCCGCGAGCTCGCTCCGGACGCCGAGGTGCCGCTCGTGCGCGCTCTGGCTGGCGACCCGAGCGCAGCTCGACTCCTGCTCGTGACCAATGCGCTCGATGGCTCGCATCATGCGCCAGACCTGTCGCTCCTCGACCTCGGCACCGGGGCGCTGACGCGCGTCGGGAGCCTCGATGCGCTGGACGTCGTCGTGAGCCCTGATGGCCGCCGCGTCGCGGCCACGGTGGGACCAGAGCCGGGCCTCGTAGTGCTGGACGTCGCCTCGGGAAATCGGGTCGCCGCGCTCGAGCTTCAGCCGCGGACGCACCTCGCCGGCTGGTCTCGCAAGACAGACGCCGTCTATCTCACCGTCCGAGGCGCGGACCCGACCGACGCGCAGGTCTCCGAGCGCGCCGTCGTGCGGTTTCGTTGGACGCAATGACCGTCCCGGCGCTCGGCCCCAGCCACGAGGCCCTGGCGCGGGCGCCGCACGACGTGGCCCTCCGCGCCTGGTCGGTCGCGTTGCTGCTCTCCGCCGTGCTGCCCGTCGCGCCCTCGCTTTCGCGGGGGCTGTTCCTGTGGGACCTCTGGAGCACCCTCCCCCTCGCAGACGCTGTCCCGCTCATCGTGGCGCCTGTCGCCGGCCTGATGCTTTTCGGCGTGTCGCTGTGGCCTGGGTTGACCCGTCTTGGACTAGGCGTCGCGGCGCTCGTGCTCGCCGTCGGCGGCGCCCTGACCGTGAGCACCGCGCCGCTCGCTCGCGAGGGCCTGCTGTCGGGCGCGCTCGGCTATCTCGGCCGAGCCCCGTGGCCGCTGATGGCGGGCTTCGTCGCGATGGGAGTGGGTGGCCGACTGGGGCCGATCTCCGGGCTCCGACCGCTCGCCACGGTGCTGCTCGGAGCCGGAGCGCTGCTCTCACTGTCTGAGCTTGCGGTCACGCAGCGGGGACGACCGCTGCTCGTAGACATCGTCGAGTCCCTCGGCGGCGCGTTTGGTGCGCTCAGCGGCAAGGCGGCGCTGCTGGCCTTCGATCGCGGCATTTTCGGCGCCCTGCCCCTCCTGGTCGCAGGGATCGCGCTGCATGCCCTGCTGCGCGGCGACTCGGGCCGAGAGGCTGGCCGCGCCGCGGTGGTCATCCTGCCGTCGGCGGGCGTCTTATCCTTGGTCCCGTTCGCGATCTCCGGCGGCGATGGCGTCGGCACCACCATGCTGATGCAGCTTCGGGGCACGCTCTGGCTCAGCGCGTGCGTCGGCCTCTTCGTGGACGGCCTGGACGCGCTGCTGCGGCACCTGCTCGAGCCGTCGCTGCCGTCGGTCCCACCGCGGTCGCTGCTCCTGCGAGACGTGCTGTTGCGTGACGCGCTTCGAGCCGCGGTGGCCTCGCCCGAGGTGCGCGTGTTGGACCACGCTCGGCGCAATGCAGGGGTCACCACGCGGTGGCTCGTCCGGCGCCGTGTGACTGAGCTGCAAGACGAGCTCCCGGGACCCGACGACCACGCGACGCGCCTCCGGTGGCTCGAGCGCGCGGACCCGGAGCCCGGCCTTGCGGACCCGCGGCCGTCGCTCGCCGTTCGGACCGCCTGTGGGGTCGCCCTGGCAGTCGCCGGAATCGCCCTTCCCCTCATATTGACGCTGTCTCGTCCCGGACCAGAGCTCGAGTTCGTGATGCGCGAGCCTCCGCCAGACGAGGCCGTCCGATTCTTCGAACGCGCCGTGCCACAGCTCGGCGTCCTGCTCGCTCGACGTACGGAGGCAGTCGCGGAGCGCAAGCCGTCCGGAGCCGCGACCCAGCGCCTGCGCGCACACGGTCAAGACCTGGCCGAGCGCGCGCGGACCCTCGATCCGGACCTGGGAGAGGCCTTCAAGACCTTGGTCAATGGCCTGGATGCCGTTGATCTCTACGGTGAGCTCTGGTCGGACCGCGTGGGCCGCGTCAACCGCGCACTCCGCCGCACGGGCCTCCCGTTCTACGTCGAGCCCGAGTACTACGAGATCCGCGATCGCGAAGCTCAGCGCACCGGGGGACCGTGGCGCCCGGTGACACTGCTGCTGTCGTATCGCGTCGAGAGGGTCCGCCACTTTCGCGCCGGCCAAAGGCGGTATGGGGTCCTCGACGTGCGACGCATCGACCACGTCAATGTCGCGACCTCGCGCTTGGGCTACGTACGTCCCGACGAGCCGTTTGCGGTCGTCGATGTCGGCGCCATCGAGCGCGAGTCCCGCGAGGATCTGGGCTCGCTACACGCGCCCGACACCTGCGGCCTCGCGATGCTCACGGGCGGTCCCCAGGCGCGCCAGGCGGACGCCGCGTGCGGTCGCCTGCGGCAGACGCTCTTCACCGAGGGTGGCCCCACGCAGGAGACCCTCGTGCGGCTCCATGTCGCAGGAACGACCCGGCACGAGCTGCAGCATCAAGTCGACGGCGAAGACCTCGCCGTTCCGCGCCTCCTCTATGATCGCTTCCCCGACCGCGACGAGCGCCTGCTCCACCGGATCGCGAAGGAGGCCTCCGCGTACCTGTGCGAGCTCCAGACCGAGGACTCGCAGGAGGCCTGGCTCCATGCGCGGCAGGTCATCGCGCTCGCCGTCATGCGCTCGAGCTTCATCTACGCGACGGCCACCGCCTTGGCGGTCGGCGCGGTGATGGACGAGGCTGGGATTCTGGAATCGGGCCTGCCCAAGCTGGACCTGGCGGTCGCGCTGGCGCAGGCCATGGAGGCAGAGGGCGCGAACGTGGGCGCGTGGCTCACGTTACGCGCAGGAGCCGCACACGAGGCGCTGTTTGGCACCCCGTGCGCAGTCATTACCCCGGATTGACGGTTAGAAACACTTGCCGAACGAGCAGGTGCCCGAGCAGCAGTAGTTGTCGGTCTCGCACGGCGCGTCACTGGGGGCGCAGTCGCTGCCGGTGGAGCCACCGGAGGTGGACCCGCCCGACGTGGACCCGCCACCCGTCGTGTCACCGGACGTCGAGCCACCCGACGTCGAGCCGCCACCCGACGTGGTGCCGCTCCCCGTCGTGCCGCCACCGCCCGCCTGGCAGACGTTCCAGTCCTTCTTGACGCAGAAATGGCCCCCATTCTCGCCGGCGTTCGTGGCCTTGATGTTCTGGCAGACGAACGAGCCGTCCGTCGTGCACGCCTTGCCGAGCAGCTCGCTGTTGCATGGTGCGATGCAGACGCAATTGCCCTGGGCCTTCATCCACGCCTTGTGGCAGTTGGTCGGCGCGTTGTCGTTGTTGCACGCCTGGCCCATCGTGATCGGGTCGGTGACGTAGACGCCCTGTCCGAGCGAGAAGTCGCCGAGGCAGCCGCCGCCGCCTCCGGTCGTTCCGCCGGTGGTCCCGCCGCTGGTCCCGCCGGTCGCGCCCGTGGTTCCGCCCGTCGTCGCTCCGGTGGTCCCGCCGGCCGTCGCTCCGGTGGTCCCGCCCGTCGTCGCGCCTGGAACGCCGCCCGTGCCGCCGGTCGTACCACCCGTGCCCGTGCCGCCCGTGCCCGTGCCGCCGGTCGCTCCGCCCGTCCCCGTGGGCTTGGCCGTGCACACGCCAGACTTCGCCGGTGCGCCAGTCGAACCGCCCGTCGCGCTGCCGCCCGTTCCCGTACCGCCCGTCGCCCCGCCGCTGGTGCCGCCCGTCGTCGCGCCCGTGGCCCCGCCGGGAACGCCGCCGGTTGTGCCGCCTGGGACGCCGCCAGTGGTGCCACCTGTGCCGCCCGTCGTCGCGCCGGTCGTGCCGCCGGTGGTCGCACCGGTCGTGCCACCGGTCGTGCCGCCCGTCGTGTCGCCCGTGGTCGTCGTGCTACCAGTCGTGCCGCCCGTCGTGCCGCCAGCGCTGCTGCCACACGCACCGCTGCATTGTGCCTCGCAGATCTCCTTCGGAGCGCCCTGCTGAGCGCACAGCTTGAGGCAGTCCGTAGCGCAGTCCGCCTTGCCGCCTGGCTTTCCGCCGGACTTCTTGCAGTACTCCGTCGTGCCGCACTCGCTGTCCAGGTTACAGCCCTTGGCGCCCGAGCCGCCGGCCGTGTTGCAGGCCATCGCGAGCACGCCAAGCAGCGAGACGCTGCCGCTCATCATCAACCGCTGGAGATTCATCAACTTCCGCATGTCATCCTCATCAAGTGCGCGCCGTGGCGCCGGTCGGTGTTCGTCCCTTGGGTTCAAAAAAGCGGGGGCCTCATAGAGGACCCTGCGATCGAAGTCAAGAGATTCGAACACCGCACGCTGAATGCTAGAAGAACTCGGCTGCGACGGAGTCGGCGAAGACGAGGCCGGAGTCACTCAAGCGAAGCCTGTCCCCGTCGAACTCCACGAGCCGGCGCGCTGCGAGCCGAGCGATCGTCGGACCGTAGCGCTCGAGGACGGGAACGCGCAGCTCGCGCGCCATCGCGGAGAGCGAGACGCCATCGCGTCGCCGAAGTCCCGTGAACAGCCGCTCTCGGACGTGCGTGTCGCGGTCCAGGACCTCATCGGAGCCGACGGCGCTGCCAGTGGCCTCCACCGCCGCTAGGTACGCCATCCATGAGCGTCGATTCGTGGTTCGAACGACGGCGGTGCCGACCGGGTCGTCGCCGTTCGCGACCCGCATCGAGTGTGCGCCGGCACCCAGTCCGAGATAGGGCCGGCCCACCCAATAACCGCCATTGTGCAGGCTCTCATGGCCAGGCTGGGCGAAGTTCGACAGCTCATACCTCAGGAGCCCGAAGGGTCGCAGCGTGTCGTCGACCAACGCCCACATCGCGACCCCCGTGTCCTCGTCGGGCAAGGTGACCCGCCCACGGTCGACGAGGCGCGCAAAGGGCGTGCGCGGCTCCACCGTGAGGTCATAGAGGCTGACGTGGGGCACACCCGTCTCGCCAAGCGTTTGCAGCGCCGTTCGAAAGCCGTCGCCCGTCTGCCCCGGAAGACCGAACATCAGGTCCGCGGTGACTGACCCAAAGCCCGCTGCCAGCGCGTTCCGAACGGCGAGGAGCCCCTCGGCGGCCGAATGACGGCGCTCGATGACGGGGAGCAGGGCGTCGTCGAGCGCCTGCACGCCGACCGAGACGCGCGTGACTCCAGCGTCTCGAAATCCGCGCAAGCGCTCGGGCGTGGCCTCGGCGGGGTTCAGCTCGAGTGTCACCTCGAGCGCCGCATTGCCGGCCAACGCTTCGATGGCCGCCAGAACCTGGCCGACGTGCGCAGGGCTCCACAGCGACGGCGTACCGCCACCCAAGTACACCGTCATCAATCGCCGGTCTGCGTGCTCCGGAAGTCGGTGCAGCGCCTCGAAAACAATGGCGTCCGCGTACCGGTCCTCGGGGATCGACCGGATCGCCACGACGTTGAAGTCGCAGTAGTTGCACTTCCAGGTGCAGAACGGGAAGTGCACGTAGACCCCGAAAGCGGCGACGTCTTTCACAGCGCGATGGCCTCGATGGTCTCGTTCGCGCGCGAGACGGTGACCCGCGTTCGAGCGGCCGAGGGCCGTCGATCGAGGAATGCTTCACCGTCGAGCGTATACGAGCCAAAGAGCTCGAGCCGCCGCGCCTCAGGGACGTCAAGCACGCCGTCGGTCGGAGCGCCGACCATCAGCCGCGGGATGAGCGCCAGCACGCGGCCCTTGTCGGTCTCGCAGATGACCTTGACGGCCATGCCATCGAGCGTCTCGGGAACGGCGATGGCCGTGAGCAGGCCTCGGAGAAGTCCGAGCTCAATCGTCGTGGCCACAGCGCAGAGATAGGGCGCAACGACCACGCCGTCGACGCGCGCATCGGACTTCGGGGCGTCGAGCTTCCAGCCGTGCTCCTGCCAGAGCCGAGTGTTGAGCAGGTAGCCGACGCTAGCCTCCGAAAGCAGACGCGCCAGGCCGCCATAGCCCTCGCCAAAGTGCGAGTACAGCTCGATCGCGTTGGCGACGATCTCGCTCCCAAACACGAAGCCGTAGCGCGTCGGCGTGCCTTCGGCGTCCACCGCGATGACCCCGAGGTGGCGCGTCCGGAAGTGCGACAGCGGAACCTGCACGTGCCTGCGAGCGCGTCGGGCGGCGTGCATGAACGCCCGGACCGTGCGCATCGGATGTCCCTTGGTGCCCGTCGCGCGGGCAACGATGTTCAGCGTCCCACCATTGAGGAAGAGCAACTTGGGCAAGGGCCAGTCGAGGCCATGCGCCTCCCGAATTCGTTGGCGGAGCGCCAGCAGCCGATTGGCGACGAGATGCAGCGTCCCATCGCCGCCATTGAGCCCGAGCACGTTCACACCCCGGTGGAACAGCAGATCGTTGAGCGCCGCGTCGAGCTCGGGGAGGCTCCGCGTCGCACGGGCGTCGGCACGGTCTTCGAGGATTTGCGGGAGGAGTCGCTGGTAGAGCCGCGTCCGCGCGTTGGTCCGCGAGAACGGGTTGGAGATCACGCCCAGTCGCACTGGCGCGTCCGCCGCGGAGGCAGAGAGGCTGCGGCGGACGTCACCAGCCAGCGGGGCTACTGCTGCTTCGTTCCCCAAAAATCGTTCTTGATCTGCTGGGTGTACGTAGAAATCTTGAGCGTCGTGTCCCACTTGCACGGCTTGCCGGGGGTGCCCCACGCGTCGATGGACAGATTGGAGTCCTGGTCCTCGCACGTGCAGCCCGTGGCCTCGGTCGCGATGGTGAACGAGTCGCCCGTCTGGACGTCCAGGCCCTCCAGGAACTTCCCGAGCTGGTCGGCCGCGAGCGGGATGAGCGCCGAGCACGCGGCTTTGGCGATGTCCGACGTGAAGCCACCCGAGGCCGAGATGCCGGCCGCGAAGTCGTCGCAGCACGTGTCCTTCTTCAGGCACGCCTTGCCACCGAGCAGGCTCTTCACGAGCTCCTCGAAGGTGTCGATCTTGGGGAGCCCATCGGAGCCGTCACCGGCGATACGCGGCAGGATCTCCTTCTCGATGATGTACTTGGCGAGCTTGCCGTACTTCACGTTGATGGAGTGCTTGTCGATGTGGAGCATGTACGGGCCCTTGGAGTAGTCCACCTTGCCCGAGAAGTTGGCGATGATGGTGTTGTCCTGTACGGCGCCCAGGTTGATCGCGTGCCAGCCGCACTTCTTGTCCGTGGGATCGCAGCCCGAGCCGAGCGTCCACCGATAGCGCACCGTGTGCCACTCCTCCTCGGTGTCGGCGACCTTGAACGTGCCGTCCACCGCGGGCTCCTTCTTGAACTCGAAGGTCGAGACGAGCTCCAGCTCCTTGAGGATGTTGGCGATGTCCTTGCCCGTAAACAGAATGGTGCCGCCGATGTTGTCCTTGAGCAGGCTCTCGAGCGCGCCCTTGATGAGGTTCTTGGCCGCGATGCCGATGGTCTTGTAGCAGGTGTCCTCGAGACAGGGCTTGGCCGGATCCACGAACACGTAGCCGCAGAGGTCCGAGAGAACCGAGACGGTGCCGCCGTACTGGCAAGCCAGGACCATGAGCTGGCCGGCGGGATCGGTGAAGAGGCCGAGCACCGTGTTCACGATGGGCTCGACGTTGTCCGGGAGCGCGGACACGAGGTCGAACTGTGTCGTGACGTCGTACTTGCCCTTCCACCGCGGCGGGAGGTCCTTGAGCTCAACGATGACCTTGGCGCCGCCCTGGACGGTGACCGTGGCGTCGTCGTCGTTGCAGCCGAGGACCACGGTCTGACCCTTGTCCGTCTGGCCGAGGCCGACGACCGTGTAGCGCTGCTGCTTGTCCGCCTCGAGGCCGGGCAGCGTGAGGAACTGCGTGGACTGCGTGATGCCCTTGGGGCCTGCCTGGAGCGTGGCCGTCGGCAGGTTCGTGGGGTCGGCCAGCTTGTCGCAGACCGGCTCGCCCTTGGCGTCCTGCTTGAACAGGCTGGTCAGCACGCCCTGGAACGACCGCTTGCCCTTGTAGGTGTAGGACACGCTGAGCGGGACCTGACCCTTGGCGATGACGCTGATGTCGAACGAGAGCGCCGGATCCGTGGAGCCGTCGAGCTTGGCGGTGACCGAGAACTCCTCGGTCTTGGGCGTGTTCTGCTGGACCTTGACGGAGACCATGCCGTTGGCGCCCGTGAAGCTCGTGAGGGAGCCGAGCTTGATGTTGGTGGCGTCCTTGGCCACGACCGTCCAGATGATGGTCGCGCCCTCGACCGGCTTGCCGTCCCGGGTCGCGATGACCTCGAGGTCGAGCTGGGCGTTGTAGGTCAAAGTGAAGGCGCAGTGGCCGACGCCCTTGCACGCTTTGTCGTCGTGGCCCTTCTCCTTGACGAAGTCAATCTTGACCCCCGCGGTCGACACATCCCCCGGAGTCCCCACGTCGGGCGCGTCGATGTTCACCCCCGTGTCGTTGATGCTGAGACCCAGATCGTTGGCGGGCGTGGTCCCACCGCCGCCATCGCCACAGCGCACCATGAGTGCGACCGCCGCGGTTACCAGGAACGAAATCTTCAAAGCGCGCATGATGCCTCCCTTGCCTTCGGACGCGGGACTATACTCGCGGTGCGCGGTGGACGCAAAGGCTTTTGCGGTTCCTGTGCGCCCGAAGCGTCCGAGCGGTGCCGTTCCCGCTTGACGCGATCGGGGCACACGGCTATTTCTCCCGCGCCCCATGGCCGAGCCTCGGCCCGGGACGAGACCAAGGAGAACCCCATGGCGACTGCCACCGCTGCCCCCGAGAACTTCTACCTGGACGCGCGCCTGCAGGAGAAGGCCCTGCGGGACTCCAAGCTCAGCCAGGCCGAGCTCGACGCGTTCACCAAGACGCTCCCGGACGTGGCCAACAACATCCAGGAGTTCGACGGTGACGGAAACCCGGTCAATCCGCCGATGCGCCAGCTCAAGATCCTGCCGATGAAGCCTGGCGAGATCGAGCCGACCAACATCGCGCAGCCCACCGACGGGGACGATCCGATGGTCGAGGGCTGGGAGTAGCACGTGGGTCCGGGCTCCGACTTCACCACGTTCGTCCAGGCGCTCGCGGCCAACGCGCTGCTCAACCTGGGAGCGATTCCGGATCCGGAGACCAACGCCACGACCACCAACCTCCCGCTCGCGGAGCTGATCATCGATCAGCTCGCGATGCTGGAGGACAAGACCCGCGGCAACCTCGCGGCGGACGAGCACGCGCTGCTGCAGAAGCTGCTCTACGACCTGCGCCTGCGCTTCGTCCACCTGTCCAAGTCGCATCGCTAGCCCATGGGCGCCCGGCGACCGCCGGCACCGGGCAGCGCCGAGCTCGCGGCCATTTACACCGAACTCGATGCGCTCTACGCGAACGCGAGCTGCCTCAACTCCACGCGCTGCTGTCAGCTGCGCCGCTATGGGCACGTCCCGCTCGTCTTCGAGGTCGAAGGCCGTCGCGCCATCGCCGGAGTGATGCGTCGCGGAGGGCGCCTTCCGCTGGAGGGCGAGATCGGGGACTGCCCGTTGCTGCTCAGGTCGGGTGCCTGCTCGGTCTACGCCGATCGGCCCTTTGGCTGTCGCACCTTCTACTGCGCCGACGCGACGCTCCCCGACGGCCCGCGGCGCGCCGAGGTGCAGGCGCTGGCGATGCAGCTTCGGGCACTCGCCGAGCGGCTGGGCGACTCCGATCTGCGCCCCTTGACGAACGTGCTGGACGACGCGTTCGACGACGATGGTAAAGCTAAATTCAGCAAGGCCAGACGCCGCACGACGTGACGGAACGACTCGGCCGGAATGCGCGCGGAGCCAGGCGCATTCCACGTCCGCCTGTGGTTCGACAGCGCGGTGAATTTCCCGTGGCATGGCTCGTCAGAGGACCAGCTCGGTCCGAATCGGAGACGCTTGGAGCGCGACGATCGAACAGAAGAACAACCGGACCGAGAGCTGGTCCTCGCGGTCCAGCGCGGAAGTCGCAGCGCGTTCCAGGTGCTCGTCGCGCGCTATCAGCAGCGGGTGTTGAGCATCGCCTACGGCGTGGTGAGGAACTCGGAGGATGCGCTCGACATCGCGCAGGAGGCGTTTTTGAAGGCCTACCGCTCCATCGACCAGTTCCAGGGCTCGTCGAGCTTCTACACCTGGCTTTACCGCATCGTGATGAACCTCTCCATCGACCACGTCCGCAAGCACAGCAAGAACCAGCCGGTGGAGCTCGACGACGGCGTGGACCACAGTAGCGCCGCAGCGCTGTGCGCCGGACAGGTGGCGGGGGCGCTCATCGCGTCGCCGGGTGATGCGCTCCGCCGCAAGCAGCTCGCCGGCCAGCTCGAGGCGGCGTTCGCGGAGCTCTCGGTCAAGCACCAGCAGGTCTTCGTTCTTCGCGAGCTGGATGGTCTGTCGTACAAGGAGATTGCCGATGTGCTCGAGATCTCGGTCGGAACGGTCATGAGCCGGCTCTTCCATGCCCGGCACAACCTGCAAGCGGCCCTAGGATGCGCGGTGGAGACGGACGGATGAGCTGCCTGAAAGACGACGTACTGCTTCTGCGCTACGTGGACGACGAGGTCCCTGAGCCCATCCGTCACCGCGTCGAGGTCGCCCTCGACACGTGCGCTCATTGCCGCGACGTGGTTGCGGCCAACCGCGCGCTGGGTGGCTTGCTGCGCGAGTCGACCCGCGACGCGCTGGCGCCACTCGCGCCGCTTGATCTCTGGGCCGGCATCGAGGCGCGCCTCGAGCGTGCGCCGCCGGAGCCGGCGTGGACCGTGCGCTGGCGGGAGGCGCTCCGGCGGCTCTGGTCGGAGCGTCCGCTGGAACTGGGATTCGGAGCGGCGGCCGCGGTCGCGCTGGCCGCGCTGGTCGTCTGGGTGGGCCGCAGCGTCGACGCGCCGCAGCCGGAGCCGGGAGACCAGACGCTGGCAGGTGTGACGATGGGCCAGGACAACGGCCTCGTCGTCGAGAGCTACGAGGTCGCCGAAGGGACCGTGGTCATCGACCAGAACCCCGACGATGTCGCAGCGCCCACCATCGTGTGGCACTTCGTCGAGGGTGACGCCACAGACGGAGCGACTGGCACATGAGCGCACGTTCAGCTCTCACCGCCGTCGCCATGCTGCTTGCGGGCCTTTCGCACGCATCGACGCCGACCGCGGACGCACCGGACGCCAGCGGCCGCGCGCGGGTCGACATCGTCGTCATCCACGCGACAAAGGGCGCCCCGTCCATCGATCGCGAGCTCAAGCCCATCGCGCACTATCTGGAGAGCTCGTTCGGCACGCGCTTCCAGGTGTTCAAGCAGCTCG
Source organism: Pseudomonadota bacterium (assembly GCA_005776585.1). Classification (GTDB taxonomy): domain Bacteria; phylum Myxococcota_A; class UBA9042; genus SXOX01. Next base: position 14,602 of record SXOX01000171.1, read on the forward strand.
GCAAGAACACACTGACCGTCGGCAAGGATCAGCGCGTCGGGCACACGCTGCCCAACGACTCAGAGCTGTTTCTGACCTACCTCGGCGCCGAGGGCTCGCTGCTGCGCCTGTTGATGGAGGTGAGCGGGCTCAAGACGACCGTCAAGGTTCACGACGGCGGCCTCTTCTTCCAGGCTGGCCGTACGTGGAAGGACGGAATGCTCATCGTGGCCGTCCGCGCTGGGATGACTAGGTAACGAAATGGATCGCATGGGATTGCCAGCGCGATTCGTTCCCATGCGGGCGACTGCGCCGTTCCTTGATTTTCGTCAGCGACGGCGCTAGCGTGCGTCGGCCGCGCACGGGCGCGGAGCGAGGTCGTCCATCGTGTCGCGGGTCCAACTCAGTTCGTGTCGTCTCGTCTCGCTGAGCGCCTGCGCGCTTGCGTTCGCGATTGCGTTGTCTACGCCGCGCGCGGCGCTGGCCGACGACGTGCCACCCGAGAAGGCTAAGGCGACCGAGCTCGCCAAACAGGGCGCGGAGCTCGCGCGCACGGGCCAATTCACGGAGGCCGTGAGCAAGTTCCAGGAGAGCTTGGCGACGTTCCCTTTGGTCGACGTCTACTACAACCTCGCCTACTGCTACGAGCAACTTGGCGACTGGAAGGGCTGCACCGACAGCTACGAGAAGTACCTCGAGGCCTACCGCAAGGACCACAAGGGCGCCGACCCGCCGGAGATTACGAGCGTCAAGCGCTCCATGGAGAAGTGCAAGGAGACCGCGCAGCCCGACATCACGGTCACGAGCGAACCTCCTGGCGCGCAGGTCTCGCTCGGCTCGCGCGATAAGGTCATCGGCACGACGCCGGTCACCATCAAGGTCGATCCGGGCACCTACGAGCTCTTCATCAGCAAGGCGGACTACGGCCCCGTCGAGACGAAGATCGTCGTGCTCCCCAAGCAGCCGGGCAAGTTCCACTTCGACCTGCGCAAGGTCGCCAAGGTCGGCAAGGTGCGCATCACGGTGAACGTGCGCGAGGCGACCATCTACATCAACGGCAAGAACTACGGCATCTCACCGTACCTCGAGACGCCGGAGCTCGAGGTCGGTCGCCACCAGATCGTGGTCAAAAAGGAGCGCTACAAGTCGGTGAACGAGACCTTCGAGGTCAAGCTCGACCAGACGACCGAGCTCAAGTACCAGATCTTCCTCGTCGATCCGCCACCGTCCTGGCGCAGCTACATCGGCTGGACGGGCATCTCGGTCGGGCTCGTGTGCATCGCGGGCGGCATCGTCGCGTACAAGTTTGCGGACAACGAGTTCCAAGGCACCGATAATTTTACGAAATACAAGCTCCTTCAGGACCTCGGGTACGGACTCGGCGGCGGCCTCCTGGGGCTCGGGATCGGGCTCGTCATCTGGGAGGCCTTCGCCGATCGCGTGGACAAGACGGACCTCGTCACCGACGGCGGAGATGTGCTGCCTCCTCAGATGCCGTTCAACGTCGGCGTGACGCCCACGCGCGGCGGCGCGTTCGTCAGCGGGGAGGTTCGGTTCTAATGCGCGCCACGATTGCCATGCTTGTCACGTGTGCCTCCGGAACTCTGCTCTTCGGCTGCGCCAAGGGGCGCACGCCGCCCGATCCCACGGCCATGGTCGCGGTCACCGACGGCGCCACGCTGGAGTACACCTTCGGGTCCTCCGACTACTGCCTCGGTGAGAGCGTCAAGCCGGCAGCGGACATGTGCACCAACAGCAGCGAGTCTATCCCCGCCGTGTGGCCGACCATGAAGGTCAAGCTCAAGCCCTTCCGCATCGACTCCCGTGAGGTGACCAACCTCCAGTACCTCTACTGCGTGGAGATGGGGAAGTGCTCCGAGCCCAAGGCGGGCAATGCGGGCGATCCCAAGTCGGCAGACAGCATTCAGCACTACTACGGCGACGCCGACAACCCTTACAACGACTACCCGGTCGTGCACGTCACGCAGCAGCAGGCGCGGGAGTACTGCGCGTTCGTCGGCAAGCGCCTGCCGACGGAGTACGAGTGGGAGGCCGTCGCGCGCCTCGCCCACAAGAAGATCTTTGGCGACGCCACGACCAAGCTCTCGGAGGCCTGCAAGAACAAGGAGGTCGCAATCAAGGGCTGCAACACGGCCTACCCGCTGCCGCAGGCGGCGGGCGTGCGTATCGACGACAAGGCGCAGGTCCCGGGCGGCACCCAGGACGTCTCGGATCTCATCGGCAACGTGTCCGAGTGGGTCGAGGCGGGGTTCGTTCAGAACATCACGTGCAAGGCCGCGATGAGCGATGCCTCGCTGGGCAAGTGCTGCTCGGCGCGCGACAAGTGCGCGGAAGACAAGAAGGACAAGTGCTCCTCGGACCTGTACCCGGACTGCCAGACCTGCGACGCGTGCGCAGACCCGGCCAAGGGCTGCTTTGGCCAATGCGTCGACGCCGGAGATGCCAAGAAGGCGACGTTCTGGCAGTGCATCGGCTTTGGCGATGCCGCTCAAGAGAACCCGGCCGTCGGCAAGAGCGCAACGGCGATGTTTCGTGGCGCAAGCTATGGCACGGCCGCGGGCTCCATGTGCGAGGCGCGCGCGGTCGATCGCAGCAACAAGACCCAGCTCAGCGACAACAAGATCTCGAGCCCGTACGTGGGCTTCCGCTGCGTAGCCGATCAGTAGCCTCGCGCTACGGGTCGATACACCCGAGTCCGTCGGGCGGACACGGAAGCTCGCCGAGCTCCGGTGAACTCATCAGGTCAGGCTGCGCGGCATCCGCCGCGACCGACAGATCCATGACCGCCGTGGCATCGCCTGAGGCGTGGAAGGCGTCCAACTTGGACGTGGCGTCAAAGTAGCCGCCCGTCGCTTGAGCCGTACTCCCGGTCCCCGGAGACGGGTTGGGCTCAATGACGCAGCCCGTCACGCACAGCCCGCAGGCAAGGGTCAGCACCAACGTGAACGGTCGCCTCATGCTCCACGCCTATAGCAAGCGGCTTGCCAACGAATGACTTTCGACCGCCCGCGCCCGTCGAAGCCCCTGACCGGCCCGCGCCGGCTCTGTAGAGAAACACCCCATGTTGTCGCACCAACCTACAACACCGCGCGCGTTGCAGCCAACCGCAGGGAATCGCATGATGCACCCCATGATTGACCGACTTCGCCACGTGCTCCTCATCCCGCTCCTCGTCGTGGCCGGCGGCTCGCTGTCGAGCTGCGAGCTTCTCAAGAACGCGCTCCCACAGCAGCTCGGGGCTGGGCAGATGCCCACCGTGGCGCTGTCGGAGAACGCCCTCGTGTCCTACCCGAGCGTGACGATGGTCGCCGGCTACTATTGCCCGAGCATCGTCGCCTCGGTCCTCCCGGCCTTCATTCCGGGGCAAGAGGTCTTCCTCTGCGAGCAGGTCTACGGTGGACAGCTCCCCAGCCAGTTCCAGATGCAGTTCATCTTCGAGCTGCGCTACAAGTTCGACAATCCGAACGCGTTCCCAGTGCCGGCGCTCGAGATGCTCACGGCCATCGATGTGTTCGCTGGTCGCGACGTGGCTCAGCTCGGCGCGGTCTGCGCGGTGCTGTGTCCGGTGGGCGATCCCAAGTGTACCGGCGCGCCGGGTCCGAGCAGCTGCAAGGCCTCGACGCGTGACGTCGCGAGCATCGACGACTTCGTGCAGAAGAGCGTGCCGAACCTCGTCGGCTTGCTCGTCAACGCCGCCGTCACCGGCGACGCGAGCAACCTCGCGCAGCGCATCATACCGCCGAGCGCCAAAGCCTATCTCGTCAAGGTGCAGTTCTCGTTGGGTGTCGCGGCCATGATCGACCTGCTCGTGAAGGTCGCGAGCGACGCGTTCAGCAAGTGGATCACGGGCGGCGCGCTCTCGGCCATCGACATCCCGTATGCCGTCCATGGCACGTTCTGGCTGGATCTCCAGGCGCTCGGTCGCGTGGCGATCGGCTTTGGGCCGCTGAAGGCGAACTGGACGATCCCCGTCGCGCTACCGCAATAGCTACGGGAACAGCTACGGGAACAGCTACGGGGCCTTGAGGGCCTTGTCGACCTCGGCGAAGGCGGCCTCGCCGCTGTAGTCGGCAGCGAGGTAACGCACGAGCCCGAGCTTGTCGATGACAACCGTAATGGGGAAGTCGGCGCCGCCGGGCGGCACGAGCTTCTTGAAGTTGGAGTCGACGTCGATCCACACGTCGAAGCTGATGCCATAGCTCTTCTTGAAGGCGTCGATCTCGGGTGCCGTGGTTCCAGGTATGGCGACGCCGACGAAATGGACGGGCTTGCCCGCGTACTTGGAATCGAGCTCACTCTGCATGCGTGACAACTCCACGCCGCAGGTACCTCACCAGGTCGCGAAGTACGACATCAGCACGACGCTGCCGCCAAACGACTGTTTCACCGTAGTCGTGTTGCCGGTCTTGTACTCCTGGTAGTAGAGGTCCGGATCGAGCTGGAACGGACCGCCGACCTGGACCCCATCGAGCAGATTGGCCGTGAGCGGAAGCGCGAGCGTGGGCTCATCGGGGTCGTTCGTCGTAAACGTCAGCGTACCCTTGAGGGGAGTGAGGTCGGTCGCGCTCACGGCGACCTCGACGAACTCGGGCGTGCCCTTGGTGCCCTTGGCGGGCGCGGGGATGGTCAGCGGGAACTTGCCAGCGTCCTCGTTGACGGAGAAGGCGGTGTTGTCGAGCGTGGGCTTCGACAGCGTGAGCGGCGCCGTGCCGAAGTTGTAGACCAGGAGCTGCGTGCCGCGCTTCTTGCCGGCCGCGACGATGCCGAAGTCGACCCGCGAGCGATTGATGCGCACGTCCGGCGCTGTCCGGCCGCCCACGTAGGCGAGGCTCCAGACGTGAGACCACTCGGCGACGTAGGCGATGGGCACGGGGCTCACGGGACCCGCTTGGACGTTGACCACATGCTCGAGCGCGCCACGCTCGTTGGGGAAGGTCTCGCTTCCGACGAGCACGAGCTTGCCGGGATCGGTCGCGTCGATAACCGAGACGTCCTCCCAGTTGGCGACCCAGACGAGCGTCTGCGTGGTCTTGCCGTCTGCCGAGACGACCGCCTGCACGTCGAGGTCCACCGCGGAGGCGTGCGTGGCCCAGCTACCGAGACGAGGCGACTTGGGCTTGGACAGGTCGTGGACCTCGAGCCCCGCGTTGACGGTCGCGACGTAGAGCCGGTCACCGAGGACGCGAAGTCGGCGCGCGGTGCCGTAGGTGGCGATGTCCTCGACGAGCGCGGGCTTGGCGGGCTCCGTGATATCCACCCGAAGGACGGACTCGCGACCGTTGGCGAGATAGAGCGTGTTGCCAGCGAGCGCGAGGCCGAGCGCGTCGGCGACGCCGGAAGTAAAACGGGTGACCTCGGTGAGCGCCGCCTTGTCGCGGCGGTACACGATGACGCCCAGCTTGCCGGCGGCCGCAAAGACGTGGGTGGCGGTCGCGGCGAGGTCCTCCACGACGCCGTCTTTGACCTGCGCCTGGGCGGTGATGGGCAGCGCGCCGGCGGCTTGATGTGCCGTGGCGTCCAACGCCGCAACCCACGCGCCACCTCCTTCGCCCTGTCCAGTGAACAGGACCGTGTCATCTGACGCACGGGCGACCTGACGGCAGCCTTTGCCCGACGGGCCCTTGCCCTCGAAGACCTCCATCGCGAGCTTGCCAGGCTCGGCGGTCGCGATCTCCAAGCCGTTGGCGCCGGTACACGCATACGCGCGGCCCTTACTCGTAACGAGGCCTCCGTAGAGGACGTTCTGGGGCGCGCCGTCGAGCCGCGCGAGGCGGACGATGCCATCGATGCCCTCCGGGATCGTCACGGTGGGTGCCGCGGCCACCGGCGTCGTGGTATCTTCGGAGCCCGCGCACGCGAGGGCAGTGAACGCGAGTCAGGTGAGAAAGGCACGGGCGCGCATGGTTGACCTCTCGTGTGCGACGAGCGTGTGGCCGTAAGGCATGCGAGGTTAACAGCGCTTGACCGGCGCGTCAACGATGGCTAAACATCGGTTCAGTGAGCGAGAGTCCCCAACGCCCGTCCAGCGTCTTGAGCGCGGTCAAGAACCCGCCCAACCCGTTTCATCGCGGGCACCTGTTTTGGGACGAGGAGCCCCCGCCCCGCGTCGAGCTCAAGGTGTACGAGGACCACTCGAAGAGCATCCTCTCCAAAAACGAGAGCCCCGACCTGCCCTTCACCTGGAGCCTCAACCCCTACCGTGGCTGTATGCACGCATGCGCCTACTGCTACGCCCGTCCCTCGCACGAGTACCTCGATCTGGGCGCGGGCACGGATTTCGACCGGCGTATCGTGGTCAAGCCGGACGCCGCGGCGCTACTACGGGCCACGTTCGACGACCGCAAGTGGATGGGCGAGTACGTGATGCTGTCGGGCAACACCGACTGCTATCAGCCGCTGGAGGCGAGCTACGGCCTAACGCGGCAATGCCTGGAGGTGCTGCTGGAGTACCGAAACCCGTGCGGCATCATTACGAAGAGCGGGTTGGTCACGCGTGACGTGGATCTGCTGTCGCGGCTCCACGCGGTCGCCTCTGTTGGTGTGACTCTGAGCATCCCCTACATCGACCCGATCAAAGCGCGCAAGGTCGAGCCCTTTGCGCCGACCCCGCGGCGACGTTTCGCGGCGCTGCGGGCGCTCTCGGACGCCGGGATCCCCTGTGGCGTCAACGTGGCGCCCATCATCCCAGGGCTCAACGACGAGGACATCCCGGGCGTGCTCGAGGCTGCTCGCGAGGCCGGGGCGCGCTGGGCTGGCTACACGCTCGTCCGGCTGCCGGGCCCGGTCAACGCCATCTTCGAGGAGCGCATTCGCGCCGCATTCCCCGACCGCGCCGAGCGCATCCTGCATCGCATCGAGGACTGTCGTGGCGGAGAGCGGTCGGAGTCGCGTTTTGGCCTGCGAATGCGCGGCACCGGCAACTATTGGGAGGCGATTCGGGCGCTATTCCATGGCGCGGCCCGGCGCCTCGGCTTCCCGGACGAGCACCTGGTCTCGACACCGGCGACGGCTGCCCGCACGTTCCGTCGCCCCGGTCAGGCGGCGCAGCTGGACCTGTTCGGGCATGGAACTGATTGACAGAAGCCCAATCGGCGCTACCTTGCCATCCACGGGCGAGGCGCCCCATTCAAGGAGAACGCACCCATGATGCTCACTGAGATCGCCGTACAGAAGGTTCGGGACATGGCCGAGAAGCAGAACCTCCAGGGCTATGGCCTCCGGGTCATGGTCGTGGGCGGCGGCTGCTCCGGCTTTTCGTACGACATGGACTTCGAGAACACGGAGAAGCCGGGGGACTTCGTCGAGGACCAGCACGGGCTCAAGCTCTTCGTGGACCCCATGAGCTGGCAGTACCTGGACGGGACCAAGGTCGACTACGTGGAGTCGTTTCAGTTCTCGGGCTTCCACTTCGAGAACCCCAAGGCGACCAAGACGTGCGGGTGCGGGTCCTCGTTCTCTGTGTAGCCCACGGTGCTGGCCCGCGGTGTCGGCCCACGGTACTAGCGCTGCGACTCGGGCTCCCAGCCCACGATCCGCTCGCCGCGCACGTACCTCCAGAGGCCGATGACATAGGCCAAGGCGACCACCAGCCCAAAGTGTAGCGGCGCGGGACGACCCAGGAGTCCGAGCGCGACGACGAGTCCGACCGCGCCCGCGGGCCAGACACTTCCACCCGCAGCGGCGAGCGCGACGGCAGCGACGGTCGCCAGGAGTGCCACGAGCGGCGCGAGCCAGCGGGCGATCTTCTGACCCACGAGCTGGACTATGTAAACCGCTGGTAGCCCGCGGCGATGACGCCACGTCCAGGCAATGAAGGCATAGGCGCTGGCGGCAAGCCGAATGCGGCTCTCGAGCTCCGCGGCGCGGCTGCTGCGCGCCGACTCCCACGAGACGGCCCGCGGCTCGACGACGGCCCGGAGCCCGTGGCGCGCGGCGAGCACCGGCAGCATGAGATCGTAGGACAGTTCGGGCGGAGACGCCTCGAAGAGCGCGGCGCGCACGGCCGAGATGCTGCCGGAGACAGACGTCGTCCAGCCCACGCGGGCGTCCGCCGCTCGGGAGGGGACCACGACCTGCTGATAGGCGCGAAACCCGCGCGCGATGGTCGTATCGGTGTATCGGTAACGGACGAGGCCGCTGACGGCGCCGACGGCCGGGTCGGCGAGCGGGGCCACGAGCCACCGGAGCGCGTCTGCGGGCCACTCGGCCGTCGCGTCGGTGAAGGCGAGCACGTCGGCGCCGGCGCCATGGGCCCGCACCGCCTCGATGAGCACCTGCGTCTTGCCGACCGGCGCGGGCAGCGCGAGCACCGCCACGTGCTGCATCGCGATCGCGACCGTATCGTCGGTGCTGCCATCGGACGCCACGACGAGGCTCAGCCGCTGCTTGGGGTAGTCGAGCGCAAGTAAGTTCTGGAGGCGCGCCTCGAGGTGCCGCGCCTCGTTGCGTGCCGCGACGATCACGAGCACCCGTGGCCAGGCCTCCGCCATCGGCCAGTCCGAAGTCGGGCGCCGCCGCGCCAGCCACGCAGCGACCAGGGGGTAGCCGAAGAACGTCGCGGCGAGCACCGCGACGGCGACGCTCAGCACCGCTCCCGCGAGGGCGACTACCACGAGGCGTCGAGCAGCTCCTTGAGCGCGTCGGCACGGACACCGAAGTTGAGACCCGTCGCGTCGTAGGCGACCTCGGTGTTGCTGCCCCCCGTCACGGGATCGGCCACGTTGACCGAGCGCGCGGAGAGCCCGCCGTTGTTGACGGCCACCACATCGCCTTTGGCGTTGAAGATCGGCGAGCCGGAGGTGCCCTTACTCGTGAGCGCCGAGTGCCACACCATGCGGGTCGTGGTCGTGGTCCCGGGCTGATTCTGGAAGTTGGTCAGCCGGGAGATGACGGCCGCGCGAAAGTCCGCCGCGGGCGCCTGCTCGTTCATGACCTTCCCTGGAAAACCGATGGTGTAGATGGCCTGACCCGGCGCCAAAGCGTACAGCGTCTCTGACGGCGCGAGCGCGGGCACGGCGGGCATGGTGTCCCCGCGCAGGTCGATCTCGACGATGGCCACGTCCGTCGAGAACGCGCTGCCCTTGTAGTCGGCGTGGCCCTTCCAGCGCTTGATGGGGTAGGTCTTCTCCGGGCTGCGGTTCATGCGCGCCACGAGCCACAGCCCCTTGTCGTTCATGTCGGTCATGGCGCGGGCGCAGTGGGCGTTGGTCGCCAGTACGCCACGCGCGTGCGCCGCAAACGCCGTGCAGAAGCCGAACATCGACTTCGTATCGGGCCGCACCGCGATGAGCATGAACAGGCTCTTCTCGTACTTCTTGGCGATGACCTCAGACGCCTGCTCCTTCTGCTCAAGCGCCTTGAGCGCCTCCTCTTGCTTCTTGAGCTGTGCTTCGTACTCCGTCTTGGTCTTCTCCAACGCCTTGGTTTGCTCTTCGAGCTTCTTCTTGGCGTCGCCCTCGGCCTTCTCGTACTCGACGCGCAGGTCGAGGAGCTTGGACGAGGTGCCCGCGAGGTTGTCGCGCGTGGTCTTGAGCGAGCCCTGCGCCTCCGTGAGCTTCTCCTTGGTCTTGTCGAGGTCGGCCTCGAGCTGCTCGGCCTTCTGTCCCAGCTCCTCCTTGGTGGCCTCCTGCTCGCGCCGGAGGGTGTCCTTCTCGTCTTCGGCGTAGCGCCAATAGAAGTAAAAGCCCACGCCGCTGCCCACCAGCAGCGTGGCCATGATGCCAATCATCCACTTGAGCGGCGCGGCCGACTTCTTGGCCGTCTCGACCATCATGGCCTGATAGACCGCCGTGCGGGCACCGGGTGCTGCCGCTGGGGGTGGGGGCTCGGGTAAGGGGAGGGAGCCCACGTCGACGAAGCTCGTATTGGGGACCTCGGCACCGTCGTCGAGGTCCAGGCGCACGCTCAGCACGGGCCCGCCCTTGCCGAGCTCGACGTTCATGCCGTCGGCCAGCGCGACGCTGCCGGCCACACGGGTCTCCGCGCCTCCATGGACGACGAAGGTGCCGTTGGTCGAGCCGAGGTCGTTGAGCACGAAGCGGCCGCCGACGACGCGGATGTCCGCGTGGCGCCCCGAGGACTTGGAGTCCTTCTCCGGATCGAAGGCGATTGTATTGTCCGGACGGCGCCCCATCGTCACAGGACAGTCGGCTTCGACGACTTCGAAGCGCGCGCCGGCACGGGCACCACGCAGGCAGGTGAGGACGAGCTTGGCCATAGCCGCGGAGGATAGCACTCTCGCAGACGGGCGAAAGTCAGGGCGCGAGCAGCTCCGCCGCCTTGGCGTCCTCCAGAGGCGACGGCAGGACGCTATAGAGCGCGCCGCCAACGGCCACCTCGGGGGAGACGCCGCGACGCGCAGACCAGGTAAAGGACACCGAGACGCGCCCGTCGAGCACGATGAAGAGGCGGTCGAGGCGCTGGCCCAAGGCACGCACCTTCGGCTCGAGCGCCGCGGCGGCTGCGACGTGTTCACGCGCAGTCTTCCGGTCGTCATTGGCGAGGCGCAGGAATGCGGCCCAGCGACGCGCGTCGTAGCGCAGCGCGGGTGCCACCTCGTCGTCGGCGGCCTGACGCTCGAAGAGGTCGAGCGCGTCGTCCGGTCGGTTCATCTGCGCGAACGCTGCCGCGGTCAGGTGGCGGACCGCCGGGTGCTGCCGGTGATGATCGCCAAGATCTTCGAGACACGCGATGAGCTGTGCGCCGTCCCGCAGGACCGCCAGAGCGAAGGCGCGGTGGGTGCCGAGCTGCACGGCCGCGTCCGAGAAGCGCTCGCCGCGGTCGGTGAGCACCCGCACGCCCTCGCGCATGAGCGCGACCGTGCGCTTGGCGTAGTCGGTGCGCTCGTCCGCGGGCAGGTCGAGCACGCGCTGGTTGCGCACGGCCCCGATGAGCGAATAGACGGCACCCACGGGCACGCAGCCACCATCGGGGCACAGTGCGCTCGTCTTGCCCGCCGCGCGCTCCTCGCGCCACGCCGCGAGGCGTCCTCGCAGGGCGTCGGCGCCACGGAGCGCCACCGCCAGCGCGGTCTCGCGGCCGTCGGTGCGGCCCGCCACGAAGTGCGCGAAGGCGACCAACCACTCCGCGGCGTTGCGCTCATCGGCGCCCACGCCGTCGGTGAGGGCCTTGGAGACGGACTCCAGCCGATCGAAGACCTTCTCGCCCTCGACGAAGACCTGGTGCACGAGCTCAAGGCGGCGCAGGTCGAGGCGCGCGCCGAAGTCGGCCTGGAGGCCCACGATCGCGGTCTTGGCGAGCGGCAGGACCAGCTCGCGCACGGCGGGATCGGTCAGCCCGCGATGGGACTCGAGGGCGCGCGCGACGGCGGCGTCCGCGAGCGTCGCAGTGACGACTTTGGCCACGGCCTGCCCGAAGCGCGCGGTGAACGGGTCGACGCTGGCGTACAGCGCGAAGTCGCGCTCCAGCGCGGTCGCGAGCTGGCGCGCCTCGGTCGGCTCGCCGCGCAGCGCCGCTTGGATGGCCGCGTGCAGGCGCACGACCGCACGCGCACCCACGATGGACGGGTCCTGCGGTTCGAGCGTGGCGACCTCGGGCGCCTTCAGAAGCCGTGCGGCGGTCTCGAGCTGGCCCGCCTCGAGCAGCTCCAACAGCCCCAACAGGCGCACATCGCCGCTCTTGGGGTGCGCCTCCTCCGCCGCGCGGGCCGCCGACGCGAGCGCCTTGGCTCCGGGCAGGTGCAGCGCGAGCATGGCCCGCAGCCGGCGCGCCTCGGCGAGGGCCGACGGCTTGGCTGCGACCTCCGCGTCGGCGGCCTCGAGCGCCTCGATGCGCGCGCGACGGTCGATGACGGCGTCAATGCGCTCGAAGAGCTCTCCGTGCGCCTTCTGGAACGCCGCGAGCGCGTCTTTGGGTGCGACGCCGACCAGCACTTTGCCGGCGAGCGCCTCCAGCTGCACGTCGGGATCGGCCTCGGCGACCTCCGTGAGCCGCAGGGAGTGGACCATCAGCGCGGGGAGCTCCACGCGGCGGTCATGAAAGCGCACGCGGTAGCGCCGAACCAGGACGTCGCCGGGGTGCTTCTTGAGCCACGCGTCGCTCTGCGCCAGGAAGCGGTCGGCGGCCCACGGGACGAGCTTCTTCGACGCCGCGAGGTGCGCGCGGGCCTCGACGCGGGCCTCCGGCGACATGCGCTCGATGACGGGCGAGACGAGCGCCTCGTGGGCGCGTGCCGTGAACACGGCCGTCGCGAGGGCGTCGAGGTGGAAGTAGGCCTCACAGAGCGCCGGAGCGACGCGCTCGCGAAACGTCGGGTCGTCGAGCGCCGTGGCGTGCTCGAGGGCGAGCGTGGCCAGCACGAAGTCGTCGAACACCGCGATGTGAAACGGGTCTGCCGGCAACAGCCGGCCGTCGCGGTAGTCTGCGAAGACGCGCTCGGAGAACTCGACGGCCTTGGAAGCGCTCAGCGTGGCCGGAAGACGACCCCGCAGCGCGGTGGCCACTGGCCCCAGCGCCTGCTCGGTGGGGAGCGGGCCCGCGGCAACGGTCCTTCTCGGAATGGCCATGGTTCCTCCCAAGACGCAGGCGATGACGACGAGGGCGTTTCTAGGGTTTCTAGGGTTCGAACATTGAGACATCACCCTTGCCCTTTCGGAGGACCACCGGCTCGTCCTCCGACAGATCGACGACAGTCGAGGGATCGGCCAGGCGCTCGCCGGCATCGACGACGAAATCGAGCTGAGACTTGTAGGCGTCCTCGATCTCCGCCGGGTTGTTCCACGGCGAGTCGTCGGGCATCCGGACGCTCGTGCAGAGTAGCGGCCGCTCGAGGTCCTCGAGCAGCGCCTCGCAGACGGTGTCCTTCGGGATGCGGACCCCGACCGTACGGCGCTTGCGCAGCATGAGCCGCGGGATGAGGCTCGAGGCGGGCAGGATGAACGTGTACGGCCCCGGAAGACAGCGACGCACCGTGCGATAGAGGCTGGTTGGAAAGCCGCGCGTGTAGGTCGCGACCATCTGGAAGTCGCGGCACAGGATGGAGAGCGGCTTGCGCGGGTCCAGGTCCTTGAGGGCGTAGAGGCGCTCGATGGCGGTCTTGCTGCCGATGTCACACACGAAGGCGTAGACCGTGTCGGTCGGGATGACGCCGAGGCCGCCCCGCTGGATGGAGCGCAGCACGGGGTCGAGACGCCACACGTCGGGGTTGAACGGATCGATCTGGACGTACAGCACGGCGCGGCCTAGCGGTTCACGGCACGACGGTGGCGTCCGCGGGGAGCGGCGGGTTCAGCCACAGGGTCACTGGGTTACTGGCGGTCCCGCCCGAGAGGACGATGACGGTCGCAGGGCCCGCGGCGAGGGCCGGGGCGATGAAGTCGACGCGGTCGTCCGCGCGATACCGGATGACCACGGGCTGGCCGTCAACCAGCACCTGGTCGGTCTGCGGCGTCGCGAGGCCCGCGTCTGCGCTGGCAGGCGTCGCCGAGGCGAGACCGTGGCCGAGGAGGTGCACGAGCTCGCCGGCGCGCGCGGAGGTCGGTGAGACGGTGCCAATCCACACCGGGCGCAGCGTGTCCTGGTCACACGCGGCGAGCCAGAGCAGCGCGGCGAGCACGAGGAGACGGTGACGGGGTGGCAGACGCACGGGCGGATGCTGGCACGGCGGACCCCTCGTTGCAACGGCCGAGGACCTCGGACACCATGCGCGCGCCGTGGCGGTCGCAACCTCCGAGTCCCGTGGTGCCGTGCTGTTGGCGTGGGCTCTCGTCGGCTGTGGCGCGCCCGAGGCGGAGTGCGTCGAGGCCTGCGCGCGACCCTACGCCATCGTGCTGGCCGAGGCCGCGCGCCTGGAGGCAGCGTGGCGTGCGCTGCCGGAGCCGCTCGCGGCGGGGCTCCCCTCGGAGCTCGGGGCGTGGCGCGACGAGGTCGCGACGGCGCGCGAGGCGTATGTCACTGGCTGCGTGCCGGCCTGTCGTGCCGCGGGCAATGAAGCAGCGGTCAAGGCGGCGCGAGAGTGTCGCCGAACCGCTGGCAACCTCGGGGAGTGGAAGCGATGCGCCGAGCGCTAGGAGTCGTCATTCTGGTCACCTGGGCCACGGTCGCCATGGCCGCGCCGCCCGGGACGTGGCGCTATCGCAAACCGGAGAAGAAGGTGAAGGTCGCCGTCATCGCCGGTTCGATTGGCGCGTGGCCGAGTGGCAGCTTCTCGGACTTCATCGGTGGCGCGTGTCCGGCGATCGAGGTGAAGAACCTCTCCGAGGTCGGGCTTGGGGCCGTGGACCTCAAGCTGAAGTACAAGCGCGAGGTCATCGACAATCGGGGCCTGAGGCTCAGTGACAAGGGCGTCGAGCACTGGCTGCTCGCGAGCGGCGGGCTCAACAGCATCGGCAACGCGGAGCTGACGATTCAGCACACGGCGGATCTCTTTGCGCTGGCGCACGGGCGGGGCGTCAAGGTCGTGGCGTTGTCGGTGACGCCATGGGGTGGCGACAAGGACCGGCGGTGGCAGGGGCTGCGCGCCCTGGAGACCTTCGACAAGACGCGCCGGGTGGTGGATTTCGTACTCGGGCGGCTCTCGCGAGCCGAAGCGCTCGGCAAGAGCGGTGCGCCGGCCTGGACCGCGGCCGAGCTTCCGGACGTCGGGGTGAACCTGTTCGATGCGCCCGCGCTGCGCCAGACCGACGCCAAGACGCGCGATGTCGCGTTGCTGCGCAAGGCGCTGGGCCAGAAGAAGGCGATGGCGACGCGACACGCGGACCTCGACGCCGCCGCTCGGCGCGCCGCGGAGGTGCCGCGTTGGTTCTTGAAGCGCGAGCTCCGGAGCTTCGACCCTATCCACCCGAACACGGAGGGCCATCGGGCCATCGCCACCATCGCTTGTCCGTCGCTGCCGAAGTCCTGGCAATGCGACTGCGCGGTCATCCCCAGGCTCGTCTGGAAGGGGCACATCGAGCGCCCGTGAGCGTTGGTTCGACACACATCGTCCGCTTCACCGCGATGGGTCACGGCGCCGAGGCCGTAGGACGACTCGACGACGGCAAGGTCGTGCTCACCGCAGGCGTGGCGCCGGGCGATCGCTGCGAGGTCGCCATCGTCACCGAGCACGCGCGCTACGTTGAGGCCATCGTGGCCGCGGTGCTCGAGGCCGGGCCAGACCGTCGCGAGGCGCCCTGTCGACACGCGCGCTCGGGCGAGTGCGGCGGGTGCGCGTGGCAGCACCTGACCGAGGCGGCGCAGCGACGGGAGAAGGAGTCGCTCGTACGCCGAGAGGTCGGACGGATCGCGCCGGAGGCGATCGTGCGGCCCATCGCGTCTGGCACGCAGGCGTTCGGCTACCGCCGGCGAGCCAAGCTGGGCCACCGTGGGCCAGTGCTCGGGTATCGGGCGCGGCAGACGCGGCGGGTCTTCGACGTCCTGGAGTGCCCGGTGCTCGACCCCCGCCTCGAGGCCGCGCTGCCCGAGATTCGCGCGGCGGTCACGGGGCGCCCCGACGGCAACTTGGACGTATTGGTGGACGCAGACGGCACCGTTCACGTCGACGGTCCCGCCACGGTCTTTGCTCAGCCGAACGCGGAGACCGAGGCCACGCTCGTCGCGTTGGTGCTGGAGGCCGTGCCACGGACGGCTCGTGCGGTCGTCGAGCTCTTCGCGGGTGCGGGCACCTTCACGCTGCCGCTCGCGAGCCGAGGCCATGCGCTCGTTACCTACGAGGTCGACCGGCAGGCCGTGCGTCGGCTCGAGGAGTTGGCGCTAGACGTCGACGCGCGGCGCGCCGATCTGCTCCGGGCGGGCGCGGCGCTGGACTTCGGACACCCCGACGCGCTCCTGCTGGACCCACCGCGCGACGGCGCGGCGCCCTGCCTGGACGCCATCGCGGCGAGTAGGGCGTCGGTCGTGGTGTACGTGAGCTGCGAGCCGATGACCCTCTGCCGCGACCTCCGCGGGCTGCGTGACCGGGGCTATCGGGTCGAGTGGGTCGCTCCGGTGGACGCGTTCCCGCAGACGCCGCACGTCGAGTGCGTCGCGCGGCTCAGCCGATAGGGCGGCGACGCGCGCCGAGGGCGAGCAGGAGAGCCACGGCCGCGACCCAGCCGGCTCCACCCGGCGGTCCCGACTGGCAGCCGCCACCGGACGGTGCCTTGGTCGTGCCCGCGTCGCCGGTGATGGTCGCGTCGCCTCCGGGGCTGACATCGGTGCCCCCACTCTCGGCGCGACCCGGAGGCGGGCTCGCGTCGGCGCTCGTGCCTTGGCGGGAGGTGGCGGCGTCGAGCTGACCGCCGGCCGTGTCGCCCCACGAGAGGGGTGTCTCGGCACCCGTGGGCGGCGGATCGACGTCGGGCGGGGACAAGAGCTCCGAGGGCGGCGTCGCGGGCAGGGACTCGAGCGCAGCGATCAGCGTCTGCTGCTCCGCAACACAGAAGGCCAAGAGCGCCTTGCAGTCCTTGTTCTTCTCGGCGCAGGCGGCGTAGTCGGCGATCGCGGCGGTCGCGAGCTTCCGGGCCTGGGCGAAGTCACAGCGCGCGCCGCAGAGCTTCTGGCTCCATGCCTTGTAGTCGACGATCGGGGCGGGCTTCTGTCCTGGGAGCGCGGCATCCGGCATGGCCACGACGTCTTGGGCGGCGGTTCCGGCGTCGGCACCGGCGGGGACGCTCGCTTCGGCCTCACAGGTCGCGAGGGTCTCGCACAGCGCCGCGCACGTCGCGTCGGCAGGCAAAGCGGGGACGTCGATGAGGCACAGGCCCCACGGGTCGAATGACGGGCCCGGCGCGACATCGGCCGCGGACGAGCCGGCGTCCACCGAGCCTGGGGTTGAGCCGCCTCCGCCGTTGGGGTTGAGCTCGCAAACAGCGTACGCTCCGCAGTCGGGCGTGGTCTGACAACTCCCGGGCAACGGCACGCCGCACGCGCCGTAGACGCACTTCGTCCCGGCCGCGGGGCAGTCCGCGTGCGACGCGCAGGCCTTGGCGACACACATCTTGCTCGTCGGGTCGCAGAGCATGCCGTCGATGCATGCGGCGTCGGAGGTGCACCCGACCCACTCACAGAAGCCGTCGTTGCAGGCATACTCGCCCGAGAAGCAGTCCTTCTGGGTCTTGCACGGCGGCCCGATGAATTGGCAATGGCCGTCCTTGCAGCCCTCGCCCTTCTCGAAGGTGCAGTCCGTCTTGACCTTGCAGGGCGGTCCCGCCCAGAGACACAGGCCGCCCTGGCACGAGTCGTTGGGGCCGCAGTCGGCGCTTGTCGTGCACTTGGGGAAGGGGGGGACGTCCTGGGCCGGCCCCGCGTCCTGTGGAGTGACGGCGTCGATCGATGTCGCGTGCGCCGAGAGCGCCACCAGTGAGAGACAGAAGGTCATCAGTGCTTTCATGCGAGGTCCTCCGAGGTCAACGCGGCGATCGTGCCGCGACGCAAGGACTTCCATGGCAAGCCTCGCGCCAACGCGCCAAACGCAGGACACAACGCCCATGCGCGGCGCACGGCCGACCCGGCATCGGCAGATTTGCCCCCGTGTGGGGAAATATTCACCAGCCCCCCGACGGGCACGGGACGTTGCTGTTTCGAGCGACCCCGGTACTGTGCCGCCATGTCGAGAGCAGTCGCGGTCACGGTCTTGGTTTGGGTCGCTTCGATGGGCTGTGCGGAGTCGACGGCGACGCCCGGCGCTGCCGCGAGCGACACCCTGTCGCTTGGGGCGGACCTGCCAGTCGAGGTGGCCTCGGTGCCACCGGACACTGGCGCGGACGCACCGACAGACACCGCGGGCGCTGCGACGGACACCGGCGCGGACGTGCCTGAGGTCACGGCGCCCGCTACCGACTGGCGCACCGACGGCCCCTTCCCCGTTGGTCACGCCGAGCTGCTACTCACCGACGCTGCGCGCAAACGCACGTTGCGTGTCACGCTCTGGTATCCGGCGGCTGAGTCGGCGCGCGCGGCCGCGGACGCGGGCATGGGCCTCGCCGACTTCTATCCCGCGGGCTCGACGGAGCGCGCGACGCTGACCGGGCTGCTGGCCAAGGCGCCGGCGTGTGTGCGCACGAGGACCCGCTCGGCACTCGACGCCGCACCCGCGGCGACCGGCAGCTGGCCCGTGGTCGCATTCTCGCACTGCCACACGTGCGTGCGCTTCGAGTCGACGACGGTCGTCGAGCGCCTGGCCAGCCACGGCATCGCCGTGATCGCGCCGGACCACACGGGCAACACCGTCTTCGAGGGGCTTACCGGGACGTCGGCGGCCATCTCGACCGACTTCCTCCAGACGCGGACCGACGACATGAAGTTCGTGCTGGACACGGTCCTCGACGCGAAGAGCGCGAGCGTGCCCGCGGCGCTGCGGGGCAAGTTCGACGCGACGCGGGTCGGCGCGCTGGGCCACAGCTTCGGCGGTGTCACGACCGGCAAGCTGGCGATGGACGATCCCCGGCCCAAGGCGGCCATGGCGCTCGCGGTCCCGATGGCGCAGCCCCTCATCCCCGGGGTCGATCTGGCCAAGATCCATGTCCCCGTCGCGTTCGTCCTGGCCCAGGAGGATCATGCGATTACGGAGTTTGGCAATGGGCTTATCCGCCAGAACTTCGCTGACGCCAACCCGCCGGCGTGGCTCGTGGAGATCGCCGACGCGGGACACCACTCCGTCGCCGACATCGCCGGGCTGGCACCCGACTTCATGGACGGCTGCGGCCAAGGCAAGCGGAACGGCGATCAGAGCGCCTTCGCGTACCTGGACAACGCGGTGGCGCGGGCCGTGACGGCGCGTGTCGTTGGTGCCTTCTTTGGAATGACGCTGCTCGGCCAGACGACGGCCGCGGAGGCGCTCTTGGCGAAGGAGCCCGCGGGCGTCGTTACGACCGGCGAACGAAAGTAGGGCGCGACTTCAGAGGACGTGGGACAGCACGTCGCCGAGCGCGGTCAGGTCTGCAAATCGCGTGTAGAGCGGAACCGGCGCAAGACGGACGACATCTGGTTCTCGCGCGTCCGCGATGACGCCGCGCGCGCCGAGCCGCTCGACGACGGCGCGGGCACCAGACGTGACGCGCATCGACAGCTGACAGCCACGCGCGTCGCGCTCGCGCGGCGTGAGGACCTGAGCCCGTGCGGCGTGCGGCGCGAGCACCTCCTCGAGCAAAGCGGTGAGCGCCACGCTCTTTTGGCGCAACGCGAGCGGCCCGGCGCGGTCGAACAGCTCGAGCGAGGCCCGGAGCGCCGCGAGCGGGAGGATCGGCGGATTGGACAGCTGCCAGGCCTCCGCCGTCGGAATGGGCACGAACGTGCGCGGCATCTGGAAGCGAGTCGCCTTGTCGTGCCCCCACCAGCCCTCGAGCCGCGGCATGGAGGGGTCGCCGAGGTGTCGCGCGTGGACGAACGCGCCGCCAAGGCTGCCCGGGCCGGAGTTGAGGTACTTGTAGGAGCACCAGCAGGCGAAGTCGACGTCGTCGTCATGCAGCGACAGCCTCAGGTTGCCGGCGCCATGCGCCAGATCGAGGCCAAAGCGCGCGCCAATGGACCGCGCAGCGGCGCCGATGGCCGGCACGTCGAAGGCCTGCCCCGTGAGGTAGCTGACTTGGCCCAGCAGGACGACGGCGACGCTCGAACCCAGCCGCTCGAGCGAGCTGACGATGTCCTCGGTGCGCAGCAAGTCCTCGCCAGGGCGCGGCTCCAGCGTCACGATCGCGTCATGGGGGTCGAAGCCATGGAGGCGCGCCTGCGACGCGACCGCGTAGCGATCGGAGGGGAACGCGCCGCCCTCGATGACGATGCGATAGCGCTCGCGCGTTGGCCGATAGAACGAGACGAGCAGCAGGTGCAGGTTGACCGTGAGGGTGTTCATCACCACGACCTCGCTCGGGAGCGCACCGACGAGGTGCGCCATCGGCTCGGTCACGAGCTCGTGATACGGCAGCCACGGGTGTCGCCCGTGGACGTGGCCCTCGACGCCTAGACGCGCCCAGTCGTCGAGCTCGGCCAGGACGTACTCGCGCGCACGGCGCGGCTGGAGCCCGAGCGAGTTGCCAGCGAAGTACAGGGCGTCGGAGCCATCCGGTGCGCGCGGGAAGAGGAACTCCGCCCGCAGCGGCGCCAGAGGATCGGTCGCGTCCAAGGTAAGAGCGCGCTGGTGGAGGCTCATCGGCATGCGGTCGCGAGCGTAGCAAGGCGCGACCGCCTGACCAAGCTCGGCGGCGGCCTGTTCGGTGGACTCTGGCGTGCCGAAACTTGCGCTCCCGCAGGGTCCTGGCTACCGTGAACCGCTAGCCTTTTCCCTCCACCGCTGGAGTTTCCCGTGATCGCTCGAATCCTCCGTTCTTCCCTCGGGGTGTGCCTTTTCCTTTCCTTGGGCGCGCCCGCCTGCGGTTCACCGTCGGGCACGGACACGCCGGCCGGTGGCGTGCCAGTCGACAGCGGCCAATCGGCCGACACAGCTTCGGTCCCAGACACCGCTATCGGTCCGGTCGGTGCGCTTCAGGCCGAGGGCGGCCAGATGGCCGACCCGGCGCAGTTCACGGTGAAGCAGGCCAGCCTTGGCGCCGACGGCTGGGTCGCGGTGTGGCACGAGTTCGCGAGCAGCCAGAAGCTCGCGGGCAAGGTGTACCTCAAGAAGGGCACGCATGACGCCATCGCGGTCCCGCTGGATCCGCCGGTCGGGACGCTGGCATCGCTGAGCGGATTCAAGCTGCGCGTCTCGGTGCACCATGACGTGCCCGCGGACAGTGCCTTTACGGCCAAGGACGCGGTGACGACGGGAGACGACCCCGTCATGCTGAGCCAGGCCGGCAAGCCCGTAGTCGCCACGCTCGACGTGACGCTCCCGCCAGTCGACCTCAACACGCTCGTCATCGCGGACCAGACCATCGTGAAGAGCCCTCCGAAGGTCTCCGTGACCGCCTCGTTGGCGAAGGCGCCGGCCCAGCTCGTCGTGACCGACGCCGCGGGCGCCACCGTGGGAACCGAGCGCATCTGGGACAAGAACTCACGCAGCTACCCGGTGTCGGTGAACCTGCCGCGCGCCTCGGCTCCCGTCACGCTGACCGGCGCGCTGTACGAGCTCGCGGGCGACGTGGCCGACCTCAAGAAGCCGATCCTGAACCTGGCTGGCAAGCCGGTGACGGCGACCTTCGCGGCGACCTATCCGCCGGAGAACGTCCTGGACGTGGCCGACCAGACGCTTGTGAGCTGGGGCTACAAGATCAAGGTCGCCAAAGTCGACCTCGATGAGCTCCCCGCGTGGCTCGCCGTCTACGAGGACAAGGCCGGGGCTCCCGGCGCCCTGCTGGGTTCGGTGGCCGTACTGACCAGCCCCAAGATAGGGCTCGAAGTCGGGCTGACGCGCTTCGTCAAGCCGGTGGAGACGCTCTGGGTTGGTCTGCACGCGGACCTGCCCGCCGATGGCGCACTCACTGCCGCCGACCCGTGGCTCCTCGGCGTGGACGGCAAGCCGCTGCGGCAAGCCATCGTCGTGACCAACAACGCCTGCGGTGGAGCCAAGACCAAGGTCTGCGATCCCAAGAAGCCGAACGTGATCAGCTGGCTCGACCACTGCGGTAAGCCCGCGGCGACGACGACCGCCTGCGGCGGAGCTGGCGGCTATTGTGACGACAGCGGCCCTTATGTGACCTGCAAGGTGCCCCCCGACCCGTGCGCAGGGGTCGCCGGCACGGTCTGCGTCGCCGAGGATCCCTACGCGACGTACTTCAAGGATCACTGCGGTGTCCCGTTCAAGGTGGCGTCCAAGTGTGGCGCCACTGCGGTGTGCAACGACTCGGATGGGACCGCGAAGTGCTCCCTTGCGCCGAGCTGTGCTGGCAACACGACCAAGTACTGCGATCCGAAGGACCTGTCGAAGGTCTTCTGGCTCGACAAGTGCGGCAAGCCCAACGGAAACGCGCTGCCGTGCGGCGGGACGTCGAAGTGCGACGACGCGAGCGGCGAGGCGGAGTGCGCGATTCCGGTCGACCCCTGCTCTGGAAACGCCCTGAAGGTGTGCGATCCGGGAAGCCCAAAGAAGGTCTTTTGGAAGAACGCGTGCGGTCAGCTCACTGGCGCGAGCTTCTCCTGTGGCGCAACCTCCACGTGCGACGCATCTGGCGGCGCGGCGGCGTGCCTCCTCGAGGCCGGCTGCGGCGGCACCGTGACCATGGTGTGCAACAAGGACGAACCGAACAACATCTACTGGAAGAACACCTGCGGCGAGCTCACCGGATCGACGATTCCGTGCGGAAGTGGCTTTGTCTGCGACGACGCCTCGGGCACCCCGAAGTGCGCCAGCTCGGACTCTTGCAGCGGAAACGCCACGTTGGCGTGCAACCCTAGCGACCCCGGGAACATCTACTGGAAGGACCACTGTGGCGCCTTCACTGGGTCTACGCTGCCGTGTGGAGCTGGCTTCGTCTGCGCTGATGGCAATGGGAGTCCGTACTGCGCCGACCCCAACCCGTGCGTCGGCGCCGGGCAGAAGTTCTGCGATCCCACCAATCTGGCGGTCATCAAGTGGCTCGACGGGTGCGGCAAGGTGAAGGCGAGCACCATCCCGTGCGGCAAAGGCTATGCGTGCAGCGACAGCGGCGGTGAGGCCGTGTGTGCGCCAGTGGATGCCTGCGGTGGTAACGTCAGCACCGTGTGCGTCAAGGACGACCCTGGCCATGTCTACTGGGTCGACGGTTGCGGCGCGCTGACTGGCAGTACGTATCCCTGCGGCGTGGCCACCTGCGACGACAGCACGGGTCAGGCCGAGTGCGTCGCTCTCAAGACGTGCGCGGACCAGAAGCTGCGTGTATGTGACCCGGCCGATCCGCTCAAGGTGCTGCTCACCAATGGGTGCGGCGACGCGCTCGGAGTCTTTTCGACCTGCGCCAACGGCAAGCGCTGTGACGAGGCGACGGCCGGCGATGCTCAGTGCGCGTGCGTACCGACGGATAACGTCGTCTGCTTTGGCAAGCACTTCCTCTACGAGCCGAGCGGCATCAAGAAGGTCGATTCGTGCGGCAACCCGAGCGGCGCCGTCGTCACCATGTGCGCCAACGGTCAGATTTGCGCCTACGAAGACCAGACCAACGCGACCAAGCCCGTGTGCACCACGTCATTGAGTGACGCAGCATCCCCCATGGCTCATCGCGGGTGTAGCTTCATCGACCATGTCACGTACAAGACCGCGCTCGAGGTCGACTGCCGCTGCCGTCGGCACGGAGCGACGCTCAACGACATCACGGTCTACGACATGGGCGGCAATCAGGCGTGTCAGCCTCAGTCCGAGTCGTGGGCGGACGGGTGGACGATGGGCGCCGGCCCGCACTTCACCCACATGACCCACAGCTTCAACGGAGGCGGAGTCTACTCATCGAAGCACGGCGAGCTCTTTGCGACCAAACACTTCACCGATCCCAAGTACGAGGGCGCCGGCATGGTGGTGGGCTACCACATCAAGACGGGTGCACGCCGGATCGTCAGTGGGCGCTACCCGACGCCCACGTCCACCTATGAGATGTACGGCAGTGGGTACGAGTCTCAGCGTTCCGTCGGGGTCCTGCTCCTGGAGCCGACGACACTTCCCGGCGCGTGGGACCTGGAGCTGGGCACCGACGGCAAGCTGTACGTCTGGGGCAGCCGCGCCGGAAACCAGGAGATCACCCGGGTCGATCCGGACACGGGAGCGCGCTCTCTGGTGTGGATGCAAGCGCTCGAGGGAGCGGCCGTCGCGCCCGCCCACGGCCAGTGCTATTCCACGCGCCCGAAGTCGACGTTCTTCGGCGGCTTCATTCCGGTCCAGCTCGAGCACCACGCCTTCACCATGGGAACCGACGGCAGTTTCTACTTGGGCTTCCGCAACCAGAACGCGGAGGGCAACGGCATCGTCAAGATCTCGGCCGATGGCAGCACCTGCACCGTCGTCTCGCGCTGGAACGGAACGATGGGCGAGGTCGGTGGCGGGGCGTCTCCGCAGTACAGCAACCTCGAGGGCTTCACCATCCACGCTGGCAAGCTCTACGCGACGCTGCAGATCGGCAAGCGATTCATGGCCATTGACATTGTAACTGGCCAGCGAACCGAGCTCGCCGCGCCGGCAGGCTCCGTGGTCTCGACGCCCGGACAGAGCACCCTGTTCTGGGACGCGACGCGCAACCTCATGATCACCGCAGGCGGCGTGCAGTCGTACCTCGCCGACGCGGTCGATCTCGTCACAGGGAAGCGACAGTCACTGTTCTTGACTGCGCCCGGCGAGATGATCGAGAGCGCTCCGCCATGGGAGACCGGCGCCCACGGGGCGATCGACAACGGCAACTACATGGGCTACGGCGCGCTGGCCATGGACCCGGTCAACAACGACCATGTGTACTTGGTCATCAAGTACGGCCTGCTCAAGTATGAGATGTCGACCGGCAACAGCTACGTGATGTCGCAGTAGGGAACCGCGCAGAGCCCCACCGGAAAGTTGACGCGTCGGCTTTGCGGCGCCATACCCCCGCCATGCGCAGCGTCCTCGACGAGCTCGTCTCTCTCCTTGGCCTCGAACGCATCGAGGAGAATCTGTTTCGCGGCCAAAGCCAGGATCTTGGCTGGGGCGCCATCTTCGGCGGCCAGGTGCTCGGCCAGGCGCTCTCCGCCGCGGCCCAGACGGTGCCCGTCGAGCGGGGCGCGCACTCGTTCCACGGCTACTTTCTGCGGACTGGAGACGCGCGACGACCGGTCGTCTACGAG
>SXOX01000172.1 GCA_005776585.1 Pseudomonadota bacterium
AAGGCCATGTCCTGACCGCGACGAGCACCAGCCCAACGACACCAACCTCGAACCAGAGCACGGCGACCTCACGCTGAGTCCCACCAGTGCGCGAAGGCCGAGACGCTAGGCCATTCGCGAGCGGTGTCCGAGCCCGCCGCTCGCGGGACGACCTCCGCATTCACCCCTCGCATCTGCCGCCGATCCAACGGCTCAATAGTCTATGGTCGACGCAAATCATTCGCGGCCAACCGAAGCCAGCAACAAGCAACTTCCTTGCCGCGGGATTGGGGGCCCGCGCAGGCCATTGGAGTTCCCCGGCGGCTCTGCTACGGTCGCGCCGCATGCGCAAGGAGCACCAGCCGAAGGCCCTCTCCGAGGTCACGGCGCGCGTGACCAATCGCGTCCTCGCCGGCCGCCTCGGACCGCCCCGCCGGGTCATCGAGGAGACGCTCTACCAGGAACGCGTGCGGCTCGAGAAGGCGCGTGACCGGTACGCCTGGGAGACGGCGGATCTCGCGTTCTGGCGCGACCTCTCCAGGCAGCTCGTCACCGCGTCCGAGGCCACCGAGCGCGCCGCCATCAAGGCCATCACCGAGCGCTTCGTCTCTGACGTCATGGGCCACTTCGACCCGCGCGTCTATGCCATGTCCACCCGTGCGCTGCCGACCGGCATGGCGCTCCTGCTCAACTCGCTCGATCCACGGCGTCTGCTGCGCGATCCCAAGGCTAGCCTCGAGCTCCAGCACAACATCCTGGTCCGCGGCGAGTCCGAGGCAGCGCGCCGGCTGGCGACCCTCGGCACCGTCGTGGTCGTGCCGACCCACGTCTCCAACATGGATAGCCTCATCATGGGCTACGCAGCCTACCTGATGGGGCTGCCGCCGCTGCTCTACGGCGCCGGGCTCAATCTGTTCACAAATCGGCTGCTGGGCTTCTTCATGTCGAACCTCGGCGCCTACCGCGTCGATCGCCGCAAGAAGTGCGACCTCTACAAGGAGGTCCTCAAGGAGTACGCCACGTATTCGCTGGAGCTCGGCTACCACAACCTGTTCTTCCCCGGTGGGACTCGCTCGCGGTCGGGCGCCGTCGAGACCAAGCTCAAGCGCGGCCTGCTCGGCACCGGGCTCATGGCCTACCAGAACAACCTGCGCGCCGGCAGCCGCAACCCCAACGTCTATGTACTGCCGTGCACGCTCAGCTACGGGCTCGTTCTCGAGGCCGAGACGCTCGTGCGCGATCACCTCGCCGAGGTCGGCAAGTCGCGCTACATCATCTTGGACGACGAGTTCAGCCGCTGGGACCGCATCGTCCAGTTCGTCAAGGACCTGCTCAAGCTCGACGCCCGCATCTATCTCACGTTCGGCCAGCCGCTCGACCCGTTCGGCAACCCGGTGGACTTCCAGGGCCGCAGCCTCGACCCCAAGGGGCGGCCCGTCGATACCCGGCGGTACGTGCTCGAGGACGGCGCCGTCGTCGCCGACGAGCAGCGGGATCGCGAGTACACGACCGAGCTCGCCACGGCCATCGGGCAGCAGTTCAAGGACACCAACTGCGTGCAGGCCACCAACCTGGCCGCCTTTGCCGCGTGGCAGCTCGTGCGTCGTTCGCAGCCGGGCGCGGACGTCTATCGGCTGCTGCGGGAGGGCTCGGGCGTCGTCGGGTTTGCGGTCACCGAGGTCATCGCCGTTCTCGAGCGCGTGCTGGACGCGGCCCGCTCACGGGTGCGCGCTGGCAAGCTCAAGCTCGATCCGCGCCTGGAGGTCCCCGGAGACGACCGCGCCGACCGCGTGCTCGACCACGCGCTGCGCGCCTTTGGCGCCTACCACACGCGCCGCGCGATGGACCGCGAGGCCGACCGCGTTCATCTGCGCGATCCGGAGCTCGTGCTCTACTACCACAACCGTCTCCTCGGCTATGGCTTCGAGAGCGCGCTCGACTAGCGCGACCACAGGGAAAGGACACTCATGCACGCTTGGCTTCTCGTGTTTCACGTCTTGGGCTTCGTCATGTGGGTGGGCGGGCTCATGCTCGTCTCGCGGCTCCTGGGCTGGCACGCCCAGCAGACGCCCGAGGTCCAGGCGCCTGTCGGCGTCATGCTCAAGCGGCTCTACTACGCGGTCGCGGTGCCCGGCTCGGTGCTCACGCTCGTGGCGGGGCTCCTCATGTTGAACGAGTACGGCTGGGCGCCGCTGGACGCCAAGCTCGAGGGCGCGGGCTTCCACATCAAGCTCACGCTCGTCTTCGGCCTCATCGTGCTCGACGTGATGACCTACCTCGGCGTCACGCGCCTTGCGTCAGGCCAGGTCACGCCCAAGGGCAAGGCCATGGCCATCCACGGGCTGGTCGGGCTGCTGCTCATCGGCATCCTCGTGACCATCTTCGTCGTGCGGCCGGGCATGAAGCAGAAGAAGGCGGACGAACGCGCGGCCAAGGCGGCGATCGAGGCCGGCGCGCGATGAAGCGGTGGGTCGGCATCGACGTCGGCGGGACCCGCATCAAGGCGGGGCTCGTGACTCCCACATTCCAGGTCGAGCGTGAGCAGGTCGTGCCGTTGAGTGAGGCCGATCGCACCGAGGACGGCATCCTCGCGTGCTTGAAGCGTGTGATTGACGCTGTCGATCCGAAGCGCAAGGCGGTCGCCGTCGGCGTGGGTGTGCCTGGCGTGCTTTCCTCGGAGACCGGCGCGCTCACCGTGTCGCCCAACTTCCCGGCGTGGCGCGACTTTGCCTTCAAGCGTCGCCTCGAAGGCGTGACCGGGCGGCACGTGCTCTGCGACAACGACGCCAACTGCGTCATCGCCGGCGAGGCGCTCGTTGGCGCAGGCGCGGGCTACCCCAACCTCATCGGCCTCACGCTCGGCACCGGCGTCGGCGGCGCGCTCGTGCTGCATCGCGCGCTCTGGCGCGGCGAGACCGGGATGGCGGGCGAGCTCGGTCACGTCACCATCGACCCGAATGGCCCGCCGTGCGGCTGCGGGAGTCGCGGCTGCCTGGAGATGTACCCGTCGGTCGTCGGCTTGCGTCACATGCTGCGCGCTGAGCCCGTGGCTGGCGTCGAGGCCGAAGCGGCCGACGTCCCCGAGCAGCTCGCGCGCGCCGCTCAGGCCGGCGATACCACGGCCCGCCGTCACTTTGCGACCGCCGGTCGCGCGCTCGGTCAGGCGCTCGCGGGGCTGCTGAACGCCCTCAACATCAAGCGCGTCGTCCTCGCCGGCGGCGTCGCGGCCACCTGGCCGCTCATGGAGACCGCGGCCCGGGCGGAGCTTCACGCCCGCGCGTTCGCCGGAGTCGTCGCGGGCGTCGTCATTACGGTCGGGACGCTCGGCGACCGCGCCGGGATGCTCGGCGCAGCCATGCAATGGAAGCTCCAGCCGCACGACTGAGGGATGGGCATGCCCGGACCACTCGCGACGACGCTCATCATCGCCCTCGGGCTCGGCTTGGCCGGGCTGCTCGTCCTTGGCGTGGCGCGTGCGTGGCCGCGGACCGGCGCCACGATCGCTGAGACGGCGCGCGCCGCTCTCATCACCGCTGGCCTCGCGACGGCGTGGCTCGCGCTGACGTGGCTCGCTGGCGTCCAGGGCTGGTTCGCCCGCTTCGACGTCATGCCGCCGATGCCGCTGCGCGTCTTCGTCCCGACGGCAGCGCTCACGGTAGGTCTGGCGTTCTCGCGCGTGGGCCGACGGCTCGCCGACGGCCTCCCCATGGCGGTGTTGGTCGGCTTTCAGGCGTTTCGCGTTCCGGTCGAGGTCGCGCTGCACGCGCTCCACACCGACGGGCTCCTCCCTGAGCGCATGACCTATGTCGGCTGGAACCTCGACATCGTGACCGGGCTCTCCGCCGCAGTGGTCGGCCTGCTGCTCCTGAAGGGCAGGGGCTCCCGCGGCCTGATCCTCGCCTGGTCCGTGCTTGGCGTGGGGCTCCTGCTCACCATCCTGACGTTGGCCATCGGCTCGGTGCCCGGCCCGACGCGTCTGTTTCACACGGATGTGCCCAACGTCGTCGTGTTTTACGCCCCCGGCATCTGGATCCCGCTCGTCCTGGTCCAGGCCGCCATCCTGGGGCACCTGCTAGTGTTCCGGAAGCTCGCCGCTATGCCGCGCTGATGCTCTCCTCGGCGGCCGCGTGCGCGTCGGGGTCGCTGTAGAACTGCTTGGCCCACTTGCGGAACTGCATGATGCCCCAGTCCGACTTCGAGGCGACCGGCCGATTGAGGTAGGTCTTGTGCTGCCACACGCTGATATCTTCGTTCACCGTCTGGTGAAAGAGCCGGCTGTAGGTGCGCTTGAACATGGCCGTGAGCGGCGGAAACGCCGTCTTTTGCACCCGATGCAGCATCTTGAGCCGCACGCGCGACTCATCGACTGGCGTGGTCGTGGCCAGCGTCTGCGTGCGCATCTTGAGCCCGCCCACCAGCGGGAAGTCCTGGTCGATCCAGCCAATGGCCAGGCCATACCGGCGGCTCGTGATGTCGCTGACGACGTGCTTCGGCAGTGGCACCTCGAAGGGCAGGCCGAGCAGCGTGAGGTTGGGCCGCATGCGCAGCCGCCAGGTGAAGCACGCGCCATCGACGTCCATCGACTGATTGGGCCGCTCGTCGGTGAAGCCGTGCATGTGCGGCGAGTGGGACGTGTCCGCGTCGTTCTCGCTCACGTCTTGAATGGTGGCGCGAATCGTCCACTCGTCCAGCACCCAGTCCGACCACGCGCCCTCGAAGCTCGGGAGCAGCGGGATCTGCCAATTGGGTGCGGCGCCCTGGTCGTGCCACCAGAGGAGCACCATGCCGGAGGTCTCGTGGATGTGCCACTGCGTGAGCCGCGCCTGCCGCGGGATCGGGTCGCCATTGGGGATGTGCGCGCACTTGCCGCTCTTGCCCTCGTAGCCCCACCCGTGGAACGCACACCGGAGCTGCGTGCCGACGACCTTGCTCCCATGCCCGAGGTGCGCGCCGAGGTGCGGGCAGAACGGGTCCACCGCGTGCGCCTCGCCGTCCTCGGTGCGAAAGACGACAACCTGGCGGCCGAGCAGGTCCAGGACCTTGATGTCGCCCCGCTTGAGCAGGTGCGAGAACTCCGCGAGGTACCAGCCGTTGGGAAAAGGGGTGAGGCGGGAGCCTTGGTCGAGCATGCCGCACGATGGACGCGGCCTCGCGAAATTTCAAGCGCGAAGTGAGGGGCGGGCCGGCGTCGGCGACGTTGCCGAAGGTCCGGCGAAACGCTACACCCCTACGCGATGACCCCTCAGCACCCCTCGACCTGGCTCGTCGCGCTCGTCGCGTCCCTTGCCATGTCCAACTCCGTCGCGGCCGAGCCGCCGCCGCCATGCGACGCGCTCTACTACGGCATCGACCGCAAGGTGGACCTCGCAGCCGCCCATGCCTGCTACGCCCGCGTCGGCGACCACGAGATGCTCGCGCTCATGGCCGCCAACGGCGAGGGCACCCCGCGGGACCTCGACCGTGCGCGAGAAGAGGCTCGTCTAGCGGTCAAGGGCTCCTCGAATCCGCAGGGCCAGCAAGCGGACGCGCTCGTGAGCGCGATCGAACGGCAGGCCGGGACCAGCGCAGCGAAGGCCCTCGCCTACTGCGACGACGTCGCCCGTGCCGATGATGCGCTGAATCGGTGCGCGTGGATTCGGCTCGGCGTCGATTCCACGCGTCACGACGCCACACTCGACGCCATGGCGGCCAAGTTGACGCCTCCGAGCGTGCGCGCTCTCGCTGCGCTGCGCACCACGGTGCGCTTGCTGAGGACCGCCGAGAACGCTCGCGGGCAGCTGAAGTACCACCAGGGTTCGTTGAGTGTGCGCATGGGGATCGCCCACGAGGCCAGCGTGCTGGACGCCTTCGTCACGCTCGTCACCGAGGTGATCGCGCGGGCTCAGCCGGCGTGGACCGCGCAAGAGCTCGCGACCGCGCGCGCCGAACTCGCAGCCTCGGCCAAGCGGGATCTCGCCGACTTTGCCGGCGCGCACCCGACGCGCGATCCCGACCCAACGCAACGCGCGCTGATGAAGCGGCACGTCGGCGACTATCGACGGGCCTCGGCCGACTGCGCTACGCGCTGGACCGAGCTCGAGGCAGGGCTCCGGGCCTTCGCCATCGCGACCCACGGCCCGGCCGGTGCCGACCCCCTCGCGAACGTGGCGGTCGACCTGTGCACTGCGCGCCGCATGCTCCTGGACCTCCGCGGTGACGGCGAGTAGCCCGGCGAGGACGCCGCAAGCGTTGGGGACGAACACGACGCGATCGCATTCGCTTGGCCATGCCGTGCAGCGGCTACGCGGGGTCGACGGCCTCGACTCCCGCGCTCTCGGTCAACGGGAGCTGCCTCTCGAGCTCCGGCTCGAAGCACCGGCGGCAGCGCGCCTCATACGTCTGCGCCGCGCCGACGACGACTCGCGCGCTCGACTCCGCCTGCGCTGCGGCCAACCGCTGGCTCCGGTTGGCGGGCGCACCGCAGTGGCTGCACACCGCGAGCGTCTTGGTCACGTACTCGGCCACGGCCATGAGCGCGGGCACGGGGTCGAACGGCCGGCCCAGATAGTCCTGGTCGAGCCCGGCCACGATTACCCGCTTGCCGAGGTTGGCGA
Source organism: Pseudomonadota bacterium (assembly GCA_005776585.1). Lineage (GTDB taxonomy): Bacteria > Myxococcota_A > UBA9042 > SXOX01. The sequence goes on from SXOX01000172.1 coordinate 6,573, forward strand.
GCCGTTCGCACACCGAGACGATGTCTGGCGCGAAGAATTGGGCCTCGTCGATGCCGATGACCTCGGTGCGATCGGAGACCAATTTCAGGATCTCGGCCGGCTGGTCCACCGGCGTTGCTTCCAAGCGCAGGTCCGAGTGCGAGGCGATGGCGTACTGCACGTACCGATCGTCGATGCGCGGCTTGAAGACCTGGACGCGCCGGCGGGCGATTTGCGCGCGCCGCAATCGGCGGATGAGCTCCTCCGTCTTGCCGGAGAACATGCTCCCGCAGATGACCTCGATGTGACCGAGGCCGGCGACACCGGTAATGCCGAGTGACGACATCTGCGACCGAGCTAGCTTCGCTTGCGCACCGGCGGGCCCTGGAGCGTGCTCCGGCCGAGGTGCTGCGGCGGCGGAGGCTGGGAACCCCCGTCCTTGTTGCGGCCGAAGAACGCGAGACCGGCGAGGATGAGCACCGGCCCCGTGAGGTAGAGCGGCTCGGCCGGGAAGGGCTGCTTGACGACCCCGACCAGCAGAGGGCCCACGGCGCCCAACACGAGCAGGCCAGCGCCGGCCTTGGGGTAGCCGAACAGCAGGAAGATGCCTGCCGAGAGCAGGACTCCGCCGACGACCTGGAGCGTGAGCCGCATCGTGTCCATCTTGCCCGCATAGTGGCTCGTGTCTGACTGAATGTAGCTCGCGAAGCTCTCCAGCTGCTCGCGCGCCGACTCGCCGTTCAGCTTGGCGCCGCGGCCCTCCTTGACGATGGCGGTATAGGCCTTGAGCGCGCGCTCGTACTGGAAGTCGATCTGGCGCATGTCGTCGCCCATGATGAACCCGAGCTTGTACTCCGAGTGGGCGAACGCGTGGGAGCCGCGGACCTTGGCCCAATGCATCATCGACTCCTCGTCCTTGCTGGCACCCGGGTCGGTCTGCTCCACGGCCGAGCCCTTCAGCGTGGCGAGGACACCGAGGGATGCGCCGTAGAGAATGGCGACGATGCCGATGAGCTTGCCCATGAGTGACCCCTACGCAGCAATGGGCGCACCGGTGAGCCGGCGCACCTCGTCGAGTGAATGACCCTCTGCGATGTCCACGAGGCGAAAGCCGTCGGGCGTGATGTCGACCGTCGCGAGATCGGTGACGACGCGATGCACGCAGCGCAGGCCCGTGAGCGGCAGCGTGCACTCGCCGACCAGCTTGTGCCCGCCGCCCTTGGCCGTGTGGGTCATGATGACGACCACGCGCTTGCAGCCGCTGACGAGGTCCATGGCCCCGCCCATGCCGTTGACGCGCTCGCCGGGGACCATCCAGTTGGCGAGGTCCCCGCGCTCGGAGACTTGCATGCCGCCGAGGAACGCGACGTCGACGTGGCCGCCGCGCACCATGGCAAACGACATCGCCGAGTCGAAGACCGAGCCGCCGGGCACGATGGTGACCGTCTGCTTGCCGGCGTTGATGATCTGCGGATCGAGCTCCGCCTCGGTGGGGAACGGGCCCATGCCGAGCAGGCCGTTCTCGGAGTGGAACCAGACGTCGACCCCCGCGGGCAGGTAGTTCGGCACGAGCGTGGGGATGCCGATGCCGAGGTTGACGATCGCGCCGTCTTCGAGCTCTCGGGCGGCGGCCATGGCCATCTGTTCGCGGGTACGCGGCATGGCTCGTCACTAGCACGGCGCCGTGTCGGGGGGAAGAGCCCTCAACCTGCGTCGAGCAGCTCGTGTGAGCGGACGAAGGCCGCGCGCTCATCGTCGTAGACGCGCAGGCCGAGCGACCAGAGGTCGTAGACCCACGCGTGGAGCTCCAACGTCCCGGCCTCCAGCGCGCGCGCGACGGCCGTGAAAGTCGAGAGGTTCGCGAACTGCGCAAGCACATTGGCCTCGACGGCTTGGTCCCATCGCGTCTCAGTGTCGGTCACGGGCAGCGCCTCGACCGTCGCTGCTACGGGAGCCAGCCACTCGACGACGCTCGGCATCGACGACAGCTGGTCGAGCCCATCGATTGCGGCCTTGACGCCCCCGCAGCCGTAGTGACCGCAGACCACCACGTGCGGCACCTTCAGATGCCCGACGGCGTACTCGATCGCGGCTCCGACGCTCGCGTCCGCGTTCTGAAACGTCGGCACCAGGTTGGCCACGTTGCGTACGACGAACAGCTCGCCCGGTGTGCTGTGCGTGAGCAGCTCCGGGATGACGCGCGAGTCCGAGCACCCGATGAACAGCGCGCCTGGGCTCTGCTGGGTGCTCGCGAGCCGCGTCAGGAAGTCGCGCTGGCTGCCCGCGCGCTTGGAGAGGAAGCGGCGATGCCCGCGCAGCAGCGTGTCGACCATGCCGCCGAATGTAGCGGCTCCGCCCCTGCCGTGCCACCCTCGCGCGATGACCCGTCTCGAGCTCGCCCGCCTGAGCCTCGTGCGCTTTGGCGCCTCGCTCCTCATCCTGCTCACGACGGCCGTGCTCAATCGGGTGCTCATCGTCGAGGTCGGCCTCGCCGCGGGGCTCGTCACCGTCGTTCTCGCGTTCCAGCACCTGACGAGCCCGCTCGCGCTCGTCTCCGGCCGCCTCTCGGATCGCGTCCCCCTCGGAGGCCGCCGCCGCGTGCCCTGGATCCGGCTCTGGACGCTCATCGCGGGGCTGACCGTGCCGGTGCTGCCGTGGGTCGCCTACCGCATGGGCTCGGGCGTCGTCGCGCTGGTGTCGTCCGCCGTGCTGTTTGGCCTCTTCGGCTTCGGGCTCAAGGCCGCGAACCTGCTCGTGAGCGCGCTGATCGTCGATCGTGTCGCCGACCCGGCCGAGCGCGGGCGGTGCCTGAACGTGGTCTGGATCGTCGCGATCGCCGGCTTCATCGTCGGCGGGTTGCTCGTTCGCGCGCTGCTGCCCGATGAGTCGGTCAGCTCCGAGCAATCGCTCGCCGCCGTCACGCGCGCCTGCGTGCTGATGGCGCTCCTGGCGGTCGGGCTTTGCTGGCTCGGGACCATCGGGCTCGAAGCGCCCGCGCCGCCGCGCGAACCCACCCCGCTGCGCGCGCTCGTCGTGGAGCGGACGCTGGGCTCCGGCGGCCGCGCTCTGCTGGCGTTTTTGTTCCTGGCCGACTTCTCGTTCTTCCTCCAGGAGTTCGTTCTCGAGGCCTTTGGCGGCGAGGTGCTCGGTCTCTCCGCAGCGCAGACGACGGGCTTCAACGTCACGTTCGGCCTCGGCCTGCTGCTCGCCATGACCTCGGCCGGCGTCGCCGGAACGCTGTTCCCGACGTTTGCCACCCGCCGCGTTCTCGCCATCTCGTGCTTCAGCGGCGCCGCGGGCTTCCTGCTGCTCGTCGCCTCCGCGCTCTGGCGGTCGGCGCCGATGCTCACGCCAGTTGTCCTGCTCCTCGGCATCAGTAAGGGCCTCTACAACGTCGGTCTCTCGTTCTCCTTCACCGCGCTCTCCACCCCCGCCGATGCCGGCGCCGTGATGGGCCTCTGGGGCGCCGTCGGCGGCTTCGCGGTCGCGCTCGGCAGCCTCGGCGGCGGGCTCGTCAAGTCGGTCGCCGAGGACGTCGTCCGCTCCACCCCCGCCGCATACGCCGCGGTCTTCGCGCTCGAAGCCTTCGGGCTCCTGGCCTGCCTGCCGCTCTTGAGGCGCGCTCGGCTATGACGCGCGCCGGCCGGTTGCTCTTGCAGCTCTTCGCGACGTGGCACGCCGTCGCCATGATCGCCTTCTCGTGGCCCGAGTCCGACGCCGAGGAGCGCGTGCGGCCGCTGTTCGAGTCCTATCGCCGCGTCTTTGGCCTCCACGGCATGTGGGACTACTTCGCGCCCTCGTCGTTTGGCCACAAGACCCTCCTCGTCGTGCACCTGCCCGACGGTCAGACGCTCCGCGAGGACCTCGGGCTCCGCCACGGCGCGCTGTCCCCCGCCCGCACGCGCCTGCTCACGATGCTCGGCCCACTCGACGAGGCACCGACCGAGGCCCACGTCGCGGCCTTCGTGGCCACCTTCTGTGCCGGCCTCACGCCGTCGAGCGCGGTTGGCTTCGAGCTCGTCGCGCCCGACGAGCTCACGCCCGCCGAAGTCCGAGCGGGCGCCGTTCCATGGGGCCCCGACACGACGCGGCGCACGACGCTCGGGCCTTGGACGTGCCCATGAGGTGGCTGACCTCCCTTGCCGACCGCTCCGAGCGCTTCTGGTTCGGCAGCCCCGACCTCCGCGCGCTCGACCGCGTGCGCATCGGCCTGTCGCTCTGCCTGCTCGTCGAGTTCGCGCTGCTCTGGCCTCACGTCCCGCTGCTCTATGGCCCGAACGGCCTCGCGCCGCTGCACCTGGCGCCACATTGGATTCAGACCCCGTTCCTCGGCTCGGTGTTTCTCCATCTCCGCTCGGACACGGCCGTCCATGCGATCTACGCCGTGTTTCTTTTGGGCCTCGGCTGCCTGCTGCTCGGCTGGCAGACGCGCTGGGCCAAGCTCGTCGTGTGGGCGCTGCACCTCTCGCTCTATTTCCGCAACCAGAACGCGGTCTACGGCGCCGACCGCGTCGTGAGCTGCGCTTTGTTCCTTCTGGTCCTGGCCCCGATCGGCCGCCACTACGCGCTCGATGCCCGTCACCGTCGCTGGGACTTCCTTGTCCCGGAGCGCGCCTCGGTCGTCGGCCGCTTGCTCAAGCTCCAGCTCCTCGTGCTCTACGCCTACGCCGGCCTCGGCAAGCTCCGCTTCGACCACTGGTGGCGCGGCGACGCCATCTGGCGCGCGCTCGTCAACCCCGAGTTCGGCAGCGCGGCCCTCGCGGACTGGTTCGCGCAACACGCCTGGCTCGGCGCGGTGCTCACCCACCTGACGCTCGTCGCCGAGATCAGCTACCCGTTCCTCGTCTTCCAGGCGCGGCTCCGCCCGTGGGTCGTGCTCGGCATGATGGCCCTCCATGCGGGCATCGCCGTCGTGCTGGGCCTCGTCTACTTCTCGGGCGTGATGATCGCGGTGAACCTCGTGTGGCTGACCGAGAGCGACGGCCTCCGAGCGGCGTTCGCCGAGTTGGCCCGCTGTTCCGAACGCCAAGGGCCTCGGCGCATGAAGCGCGAGGCCGACCAGCGTGGACTCGAGCGCTAAGTTCTGGCCGCGTTGACGGACCGAAGGCGCCTGCCTACACTGCCTACATGGCGCTGTTGAACATCCGCAATCTCCCCGAGGACGTCCACGCGGGGCTTCGCCTGCGCGCCGCGCGCTCCGGCCGCAGCATGGAGGCCGAGGCACGGGCCATCCTCACCGCTGTCTGCTTGCCGGAGAACCCTTCACCCGAGCCACAGCTCATTCAAGCCTGGGTGACGTCACTCTATGGCGCTCAGATGCCCACCGGGGTCGTCGATGACCTGCTTGCGGCGCGCCGCGTCGAAGCGGCTGCCGAGTGACAGTACTCGATGCCTCGGCGCTCCTGGCTTTCCTGTTTCGCGAATCCGGGCACGAGCAGGTCGCCACGCTTCTAGGCACGGCCTGCATCTCCGCGGTGAATCTGTCGGAGGTCCTTGCACGGTTCGTCCGCGACGGACATGACGCCGTCGAGGTCGCGCGGCATCTGGCCCAGCTGCCGCTCGAGGTCGTGCCCTTCACGTCGGCGGACGCAACGGCGACCGCGGCATTGGCGTCAGTCACGCGAGACTTTGGGCTGTCCATTGGAGACCGAGCCTGCCTCGCCTTGGCGAAGTCGCGCTCGCTCCCGGCGGTCACCGCCGACCACGCCTGGACACGGCGAGACCTCGGGGTGACGGTGCGGGTGATCCGCTGACGTGGCGAGTGGCAGGGACCGAACCACTGGGACCGTGACGGTGCCGCTCGCCTTCGCGCCGGCGGTTTCTGGATCTTCGATGACCTCGAGACCATCGTGCTCGCTGGGGTTGGAGAACACCCGCAGCGCAGGGGATGAGCGCATCTATCGACCGCCGAAGGCCTGGTGCACGCCGCGCGTCGGCAGGCGCGACGGCGCACCCGTCAGCCACCCATCGACTGCGCGCGCGCACTCGCGACCGTCACTGATCGCCCACACGATCAGGCTCGCGCCGCGTTGGCCGTCGCCCGCGGCAAAGACGCCGGGCACCGAAGTCTGAAAGCGACCGTCGGTCGCGACGTTGCCGCGCCGGTCGAGCGCGACGCCGAGGCCGGTGCTGAGCGCCGCCGCGTGACGGGGCCCGACGAAGCCCATGGCCAGCACGAGCAGGTCGCACGGCAGCGTGACGCGATGCTCTGGCGCGTCCTCCAGCCCGCCGCTCGCGGTGAGCCGCACGCCGACAGCCTCGATCGCCGCGACGCGTCCGTCCGCTCCCGCCACGACGCGCTCGGTGCGGAGCGCGAACTCCCGCACGCCGCCCTCGTCCTGGCTCGACGACGTCCGAAACACCATGGGCCACTGCGGCCACGGGTTGCCCGGGCTGCGCGCCTCCGATGGAGCGGGCAGGAGCTCGATCTGAGTGACCGACGCGGCTCCCTGCCGATGCGCCGTCCCCAGGCAGTCGGAGCCCGTGTCGCCACCGCCCAGGATGAGCACGTGGCGGCCGCGCGCGCTCTTGTCCAGGTCCACCTCCGGATCGCCCGCGCAGAGCCGGTTCTGGCGCTCGAGGAAGTCCATCGCGAGCACGACGCCCGGCAAGTCGTGGCCCGGGACCTCCAGACGGCGCGGCGCCTCGGCGCCAAGCGCCAGGAGCACCGCGTCGTGCGATGCGCGCAGCGCGCTCCAGGTCGGCGCGCTGCCGACGTGCGCGCCCGTCTGGAACTGGACGCCCTCGGCCAAGAGGAGCTGCAGGCGGCGGTCGATGACGTGCTTTTCGAGCTTGA
>SXOX01000173.1 GCA_005776585.1 Pseudomonadota bacterium
ATCAGCGGATCCGCGTCGCGATGCTGGAACGGGACGAAACCGGTTCGTGACAGGCCGGAAAGCCGCAAGATCGACGCGAAGCCCCACTACAAGCAGGGTCGTGCCGGCAACCCCGCACTTCGGGGCCGCGTCCTCCGGCTCCTGCCTCCGGACGGTGGCGCCTCTGCCTGATAGCGTACAATGTGCTGTCGGCACTGAAAAAGGTCGGGCTGCCCGTCGAGTTCGACGACGCACGGCCGAAGCGCCTCAGTGATGGGATCTTCAACGTGGCGGCCCGCATCGCACGCGAGGCGCGCCGTCTGGTCGCTCGCGTCACGCAAATCGTCATTCAGCGCAGCGATGCGCTGGCCACACGCCGCTGCATCTGAACGCTGGCCGTCATTCCGCCGCCGAAGGCCATGTCCTGACCGCGAGGGGCACCAGCCCAACGATACCGATCTCGAACCAAACCACGGCGACCATACGCCGAGTCCCACCGGTGCGCGACGGCCGAGACACTAGGCCATTCGCGAGCGGCGGGCTCGGGCACCGCGAAGCGAACCCCGCAGCTCGGCGCGCTTCGCGCCGCGCGAGGACCGCGAGCGGTGTCCGAGCCCGTCGCTCGCGGGACGACCTCCGGATCCACCCCTCACATCTGCCGCTGATCCAACAGCGCGACAATCTATGTTCGACGTCCATCCTCCGCGGCCGGCCGAAGCCAGCAACACGCAACTTCCATGCCGCGGGATCGGGGTGGAGGGCGAGTCATTGACGGCATCTGGCCAGGGCTGCTCGCCTTCCTGGCCAGGAGGGACCGCCATGCAGGTCAATGTGCTCGTCGCAAAGAACCAGCTCTCGCAGCTCATCAAGAGCGCTCAGTCAGGCGAAGACATCGTCATCGCCAACCGCGGCGTGCCGGTCGTGCGACTCGTGCCGATGACGACGCCCGCGCCACCAGGGACGGCCGTGGGCAGCGCGCGCCGCTGGCTGGAGTGGCTCGACGCCCATCCGCTACCGGCTCATTTGCACCGCGGACATGAGGCGATCGAGGCCAGCATTCAGGGCGAGCGCGCGGCGTGGGACTGATCTACCTCGACTCGTGCCTGGTCATCTACGCCGTCGAGCGCGACCCCATCTTCGGCGACCGCGTGCGGCACGCCATGGCGTCAGCACCTCGGGACACCTTCGTCATCTCGCCGCTCGTGAAGCTCGAGTGCCTCGTCAAGCCACTCCGTACCGGTGACCTCGTGTTGCAGCGCTACTACGAGGCCGCGCTCGAGCAGTTGGAGCTACTGCCGCTTCCGGAGACAGCGTACATCCAGACCTCCCACCTGCGCGCGCGCTTTGGCCTGCGCACGCCGGACGCGCTGCACCTGGCGTGCGCGCAGCACTACGGATGCGAGGCGCTGTGGACGAACGACGGGAGACTGGCCCAGGCGGCCCACGGGCTCGCACGGGACGTGATCGGGACGTTGCAGCGGTCTACCAGTGAGGGCCCTTGACGGCCGCGCGGGTGCCATCATGGCACTCGAAGTCTCACGTGGGACTCCCATTGTGGGGCTGGCGGGGTACCAATCGATGCACGCGACCTGCTCGGGCGCCGGCACGCCGTGTGCGTTGCGCTGCCACATGCCGACGACCAGCCGACATGACGACCTCGCGGACCTATTTCGAGCACAGCCAGCGCTGGCGCCTCGGCTCATGGCGGAGTCATTGGGGTACGCCTTGCCACACCACACCTCCGTGCGCATCAGCGAGGCAGCCCACGCGACGCCGCTCAACACCGAGCACCGCATCGACCTCGTCGTGCTGCTCGAGGACATTGCGCCCACGCTCGCGGTTGGGATTGAGGTGCAGCTCTCGCGCGACCCGGACAAGCCGTGGGTCGTGCCTCACTATGCCACGAGTCTCCGGCTGCGCCATCGCTGCCACAGCGTGCTGCTCATCGTCTGCCCGGCGCGCAGCGTGGCCCGCTGGGCGCGGGCGCGCATTCCCGGTGGGGGCCGCACGGCCGGCTTCGACGTGCTGGTGCTTGGGCCCGACGACATCCCGCGCGTCGTCGACCCGCGGATCGCCGCGGAGCACCCGCAGCTGGCGGTGCTCTCAGGACTGGCGCACCGCCAGGACGCCAGCGACCTGCCGGTGCTCCTGACGGCGCTGGGGGCGCTCGCGATGTTCGACGCCGCACGGACGGAGAGCTACACTACGTTGATACTGGACGGCCTCGGTGCAGCGATGCGCAAGGCCCTGGAGACCACGCTCATGCTGCATGACGACACCAAGATTCGTTCGCCCTTGCTCAAGAGGCTGTTTCGAATGAGCCGCGAGGAGGGGCGCGAGGAGGGGCGCGAGGAGGGGCGCGAGGAGGGGCGCGTCGCGGGACTGACGTACGCCGTCCTCAACGTCCTCGGGGAGCGCGGCGTCGCGGTGTCGGACGCAGAGCGCCAGCGGTTCCTTTCGGCGACCGACGACGCTCAGCTGGCACGCTGGCTCCGCCGCTCACTGACCGCGCCTTCCGCCGCGGCCGTGCTGCTCGACGATGACGCCAACTAGCCCACCGCGTGCCCTTCTTCCCACCCGTCTACGTCGACCAGAGCCTCATCGTCATCGACAAGCCTCACGGCATGCACGCGCAGCCGGACGCGGCGCGCCATGGCGACAGTGCCGTCGACCGGCTCCAGCGGGAGTTCGGCCTTCAGGTGCGAGTGGTCCACCGGCTCGACTTCGACGCCAGCGGGCTACTCGTCTTTGCTCGGACACGCCACGCGGCCGCCGTGCTGTCCGTCGCGCTCGAGTCGCACGCGGTCGAGCGCACCTACCGGGCCGTGGTCAAGCCACCGCTTCCGGACGGCGCGTCGGGGACCATCAGCGCGCCGCTCCGATGGGCCTCCGGCCGCTGCTGGGTCGACTCCAACGGCGCGGCCTCGACGACCCACTGGCGGGTGGTCGGGGCCCACGCCGAGGGCACCGAGCTCGAGGTCACGCTCGAGACCGGCCGCATGCACCAGATCCGCGTGCATCTGAAGCACGCGATCGGCCCCATCGTCGGTGATACAAAGTACGGCGGAGCTCCCTCCACCCGCCTGTGGCTGCGCGCGATTCGCCTGGCGTTCGAGCACCCGTTGACGCGCAAGCCACTCGTGTTCATGGTGCCGCCATGGCAAACGACCTGACCCTCGACAAGACCGCCCTTCGCACCGAACCCGACCACGAGACGACGGGCTGGCCTCCAGGCGTCCCGTACATCGTCGGGAACGAGGCGTGCGAGCGCTTCAGCTACTATGGCATGCAGTCCATCCTGCAGGTCCACTTCACCGCCCTCTTCGTCGCACAGGGCATGACCAGCGACGCGGCGGGCGACGAGGCCAAGGCCAGCATCCACCTCTTCAAGGCCGGCGTGTACGCGTTCCCGATGATTGGCGCGATCGTGGCCGATCGGCTCATCGGCAAGTACCTCACGATCTTCTGGGTCTCGCTGCTCTACTGCGCGGGCCACGCCGTGCTCGCCGTCGGTGACGGCAGCCTCACCGGCATGTTCCTGGGCCTCGGCCTCATCGCCGTCGGCTCGGGCGGCATCAAGCCGTGCGTCTCGGCGAACGTGGGCGATCAGTTCGGGCGCGGCAACCGCTCCAAGATAGAAACCGTCTATCAGATTTTCTACTTCAGCATCAACTTCGGCTCATTCTTCGCGACCATCATGATCCCATGGCTCTACTCGGCCTATGGCGCGGGCGTCGCGTTCGGACTGCCAGGGGTGCTGATGGGCATCGCGACGTTCATCTTCTGGCTCGGCCGGCGCAACTTCGTCCATGCCCCGCCCAAGCCCGGCGGCCGGCTCGGCGTGCTGGACGTTGGCGTGGCCGTGTGTCTGTTCACCGCCTTTGCGAGCTACCTCTTCTTCGAGAAGTTCCTGCCGTGGTGGGGCCACCTCGCCATCTTCGTGGGCGGCTTGGGCTCGGGGCTCGCGCTGTTCGATCTGCGCCAGAAGACCGCAGCCGATGACGGCTTCCTCTCGGTGATGATTCACACCTGCCGCGCCTGGGTCTCGGGGAAGGCGACGCGCGGCGCCGGCTTCTTCGGGCCCGCCCGCGCGCGATTCGACGAGGCCACCATCGACGGGCCGCGCTCCGTGCTGCGGGTCGTGAGCGTCTTCGCGCTCGTGAGCGTTTTCTGGGCCCTCTTCGATCAACACCACACCTCCTGGATTCAGCAGGCCGGGCAGATGGACCTGTGGATCGGCTCCGACCGAGGCATCCTGCTCAAGTCGAGCCAGATCGCCAGCCTCAACCCCATGCTGATCATGCTGCTGCTGCCGTTCGCCAAGTTCCTGCTCTATCCCGGCTTCGAGAAGCTGGGCCTGCCACTCACGCCGCTGCGGCGTATGACCGTCGGAATGGCGTTCACCAGCCTGTCGTTCGTGGCCATCTGGTTTGTGCAGAAGGCCATCGACTCGGGCGCGCCGGGCTCCGTGCACGTCGCGTGGCAGGCCATCCCGTACGTCCTCATCACGCTCGGCGAGGTCATGGTGTCGGTCACGGGGCTCGAGTTCGCCTACACGCAGGCCCCAAAGCGCATGAAGTCGACCATCATGGGCTTCTGGCTCCTGACTGTCACGCTCGGCAACAAGCTGGTCGCGCTGATTACGCTCGCCAACCGCGGCATGAGCCTCGCGGACTCGTTCGTGCTCTACGCGGTGCTGTGCGCCATCGCCGCGGCGCTGTTTGGGTTGCGGGCGTACTTCTACGTCGGCAAGGACCAAACCGCGTAGGCCGCTGCGTTCCCACGCGAAACTTCGACGAGCGCGCTCACGCTTCGGAAGGGGCTCCCGCGGACGGACCAACACGGGAGCATAGGCCAACATGACCCTCGAGACGACACACGCTGCGACTCAGACGAACAGCACCTCGAGCGACCAGAGCAGCACCCGTCAGACCGGCGGTGGCAGCTTGCGCTCAACCCTCAGTGGCCTCAGCTTTGGCGCCGGCACGGCCCTGCTCAAGCCGCCGCCGCAGTCGAACCTGACTCCCAAGCCCAAGACGGGACCCGGGACGCGGCTGCCGCTCGATCTCCAGAACGAGACGAACCTGGCCCCGGATCTCACAGACGACGTCAAGCGCACGCAGGCAGTGCTGGCGCTCAACGCGCTGTTTTCCCGGGTGAACGCGGCGCGGCTCGCTCGCACCGACGGGAGGACCATCGCGCCCACGCCGGACGACGATCGAGGCCTGGTCGCGCTCGGCTACCAGGGGAGGTTCACCGCGACCGGGACGAGCACCACGACTCCAAAGACGGGCACGGAGGCCGAGACCCAGAACGGCGGGTCGCGCGTTGGGGTCATCCTCGACGAGCAGCTTCCGGGGTTGGCGGGCGCGGGCAAGGTCGGCGAGCTCGAGTGGGACATCGCGACGGGCGCAGTCGCGCTGCCGCCGGCGGCGCGGTATCTGGAGCTGCGGGACAGCCACGGCAAACCCGCGTGGATCGCGGAGTTCGGCTTCGACCCCACACCGCCCGTCATTCATCCCCGGCCCATCTACACCGAGGTCGAGACCCAGGCGCCGCTGCGCGGCATCCACTCGCCGATCGGGCCCGATCGCGCCGACGCGATTGGGCGCGCAGACGTCGCCACAACGCTGTACTTTCAGCTCTTCGACACGGGCGTCAGAGACTACTTCCCCGCCTCGGTCCTGCCCTTGCGCGTCGCGGAGAACCAGCGCGAGCATCAGCGGCTCTTCGACTACTACGCTGCGCGCGCCAAGTTCATCGCGGACTACGGCAAGTATCTGTGACCCCGGAGGCCGCGCGCGCCTTTTTGGTCAGCCACCACGCGCTCGCGGTACCCGCGTTTCCGGTAGGCCACGCCGGCGTCCGCGCGGTGTTGGAGCGGCTGCGATGCATCCAGGTCGACCCGCTGGACCCGATGGGGACCAACGCGGACCTGGTCGCGATGGCGCGCGTCGATGGGCTCGGCAAGGGCGACGTCTACCGCGCGCTGCTGCCCAGCCACGCCTTCGAGCACTTCGCCAAGGAGCGCTGTCTGCTGCCGGCGAGCGCGTTCCCGTACTACCGCGCGCAGGCACACGAGACGCCCTGGTGGCGCCACTCCGAGCGCATGACCAAGCTGTCGCCGGAGCTCATCGCGGCCGTGCGCGACGAGATCGCGGAGCGAGGTCCGCTCGCCGCCGGAGCGCTGACCGACCGGGGCCGCATCGAGCCCATGGACTGGGCCGGCTGGAAGGGCACGTCCAAGGCCGCGACCTTGGCACTCGAGGTGCTCTGGACGCGCTGCGAGGTCGTGGTTTCAGACCGGACGGGCAAGGACAAGCGGTACGACCTCCCCGAGCGCGCGCTCCCGGACGTCGTCGCGGCAGAGGCCACCGAGGACTTTGCCACGTGGGCCCTCCTCGAGCGCGTCGAGGCGGCGGGCCTCCTGGCGGAGACGAGCGGTCCGTGGTGGTCGATGCTGGCGTCGGTGCGCACCTCCGGGCTTGCGACGCGCCTCGTGGCGGAGGGTCGCCTCGAGCGCGTCGCTCTCACCGGCCTGAAGCGCTCCTTCCTCGTGCCGGCAGGCTTCCGGGACCGACCTGTCGCCGCGCCCGACGACCGCATGCGGTTGCTCGGCCCATTGGACCCGCTGATCTGGAATCGGGAGCTCGTGCGCCACGTCTTCGGCTTCGACTACGTTTGGGAGGTCTACAAGCCGGCCGCACAGCGCAAGTTCGGCTGGTACGTCTGCCCGCTGCTCCATCGCGGCCGCCTCGTGGGCCGGCTTGAAGCGCGGCTGGAGCAGAACGTCCTCCGCGTTCTGAAGGTGTGGCCCGAGGACGGCATGACGCTGGACCCTGAGGCACTCCGCGCGTGCCTCGAGCGACACGCGACCGCGCTCGGAGCCGAGGCAGTCTCGGGTCTCGAGTAGAGCGTCGAGCCTCGGATGCTGGACAATCAAGCCGTGAAAGCTGTATTGTCCAGCCGTGTGGTTTCAACGCGCCATCAATCCGTACCTTCACGAGCTTTCGGCGCACTTTCCCGCGGTCGTCGTCACGGGAGCGCGGCAGACCGGCAAGACCGCCTTGCTACGACAAGCGTTCCCTGAGGCGGAGTTCGTCTCCCTCGACGTCCCGTCAGTGGCCGAGTCGGCCGACCTGGATCCGTCGGCGCTCCTCGCCTCGGCAGGCGACCGCGTGCTGCATCTCGACGAGGTCCAGTACGCGCCGGGACTCTTCCGCCACCTCAAGGTCGCCATCGAGCGCGACCGCCACCGTATGGGGCGCTACGTGATGACCGGCTCGCAGAAGTTCCAGCTCGTGAGCGGGGTGGCCGACAGTCTTGCCGGCCGCTGCGCGGTGCTGGAGCTTGGGCCGCTGTCGAGCGCCGAGCTTCGAGGCACGCTTCAGGAAGCGACGCCCCCTCTGGCCGACCGAATCGTCCGTGGCGGCTTTCCCGAGCTGTGGCGGGACCGGACCCTGAACCACCGTGCCTTCTTCTCGAGCTACCTCGCCACCTACCTGGAGCGTGACGTGCGCTCGCTGGCGCGCGTGGGTCAGCTTCGCGACTTCGAGCGGTTTCTGCGCGCCCTGGCCGTGCGAACGGGGGGGCTCCTCAACCTTTCGGATCTTGGACGTCACGTCGGTATCGCTGCAACGACCGCGCGCGATTGGCTGTCAATCGTCGAGACGTCGGGCGTCGCGGTCCTGGTCGAGCCCTGGTTTGGCAACGTGGGAAAGCGCCTCATCAAGGCGCCGAAGGTCTATCTGCGCGACACGGGGCTCGCCTGCTTCCTGCTCGCCATCGACACGCCGGAGCAGCTCGTGCGTTCTCCGCAGCTCGGCGCGCTGTTCGAGACGTGGGTCCTGGCGCAGCTGCACTGCCGCATTGCGTCCACCGGCTCGGCGGCCAAGCTGTATTTCTACCGCGACGCGCACGGAACCGAAGTCGACTTCGCCTTCGAGCGGGGTGGCCGCGTTCATCTGGTCGAGGTCAAATGGGCCGAGGACGTACGCGCACCGCGGTTTGTGTCGGCCATCGAGAAGGTCGCCGCAACACTGGGTCCGCTCGACGGTGAACAGCACTGGCTCGTCTGCCGCACTCCCACGCCGCATCCGCTGCGCACACAGGCGAACGTCCGCGCGATCGGAGAGTGGGACCTGGACGCGCTCGTGGTTTAGTCGTCGTCGAGGCTGGGAAGGCCGACGCAGCTCGACAAGACGACCGACGCCAGCACGCGTGCGATGAGTCGCTCACCGACGGCACGGCGATCGTCGGACAGACCGAAGGCCAGGACCACCGCGCCGTTGGGAAACACACGCACCTTCTGGACGATGTCGCCGCCGCCGTCCTTCGAGCGGCGGGACTCGGTCGCGCCGTCCTCGAGGCCGATGTCCTCCGGGGCGCCGCAGCGGACCACGACGCGGAGAAGATCGGCGGACGGTCCGGCCCAGGTCGGGCCAATGGGATCGCCCTCCCCTGCCGGCAAGACGCGCCAGGTCACGGGACGGTCGAGGCGCAGCGAGGCCCGACCCATGGCGCCGTCGATGCGCAGCGTCTCGGTGTGCATGGGGATGACGGCGGCGGGGCCCGCGCGCAACGAACGCCAGAGCGGCACGACGGTGAAAGCGAGCGCGAGCGCCCAGGCCACACCGACCAACAGTACGGCGCGCGACTCACGCACCCGTGGGACGCCCGGCGAGCGCATCCACAGCGCCGCCACCGCTGCGCCGGCGACGAAGCCGCCCGAGTGCGCCGAGAGGCTCACGAACGACACGGCCACCGACAGCGCCAGGTTCAAGACCAGCGTGAGGACCATCACCTGCCGCAGTCGCCGGAACCAACCGACGGGCAGCTCGGCGCGTCGCGCAAACAGGACGACCAGCGCGGCACCAAAGACCCCGAAGATGGCCCCCGACGCGCCGACCAGCGGCGTGCTGGTCTGGTCGAAGGCGACGTGCGTCCCCGCGCCCGCGAGGCCGGCAACGAGGAAGACCGCCAGCAACAGCGGTCGCGAGCCCAAGCGCTCGAGCAGGTTGCCCAGCGTGACCAGGAAGAAAGCGTTCATCAGCAGGTGATGCGGTCCCGCGTGGAGAAAGACGGAGGTGACGAGGCGCCACGTCTCACCGCCGCGAACGAGGTCGCTCTGGCAGGCGCCGAGCCAGAGGAGGTGCTCGGGGTCGAAGCTCGAGCCGGTGAGCAGCGTCAAGCCGTGTACGGCGCACAGGACGAGGACTAGCAGGCGCGTCCAAGGCGAGAGCGCGCGGAGCTGGACCAGATCGTTCGGGAGGCGAATCGCCCGGTCGAGCTGCTGGCGGACCGTGCTGGCGCGCTCGGACACGGGGAGGCGCTGCGCGAGCGCGATGAGCTGGGCACGCTCTTCGACCGGGAAGAACGGCGCGATGGTCGAGCTAGGTGCCAATGCCTCCAGCACGCCGGCGCCGTCACCGGAGGCCGCGAGCGCCCAGACGCGCGCGCGGTCGACGTGGGCCTCGTACTCCGTCTGTGATAGCGCGCCGCGGGCTTGAACGAGCCCGAGCGCCTCGGTCAGGGCCAACGCCCTCTCGGCGTGACCGCGCTGGGCGAGCACCTCGACGCCTACCGAGACGCCGCCCGCCAGGACCGGATGCGCGAGACGCTCGGGGGCCTCGTCGTGGAGCTCGGTCACAATGCGATCGGTCTCGCCTGCGAGCGCGAGGATGCGAAAGCGGGCGTGCCACAGGACGAGCGTGGGGATGGGGTCGGGCAGCTTGCCGCAGACCTCGAGCAGCGGCCGGAGCGCGTCGATGGCCGGCTCGGCAGACTGGCGCTTCTTGGCGACCTGCGCGACCACGCGGGCCGCACGCAGGAGGACCCAATGGCGAGCCGTCGGCTGAACGACGTAGCTCGCGAGCGCGAGGCGGGCGGCGCGCGCGTGGCGGCCCCGAAGGCGGGCGACGGCGGCGGCCCGATCGGTGCCGACGGGCACATGGGAGAAGAAGAAGCCGGCGAGGATGGCGCCGACCCCCCAGCCGAGGCCGGCATCGCCGAGGGAGAGCGCATACCCGGCCGTGGTCACGAGGCCGAACGCGAGCGCGACCGCGGGTCGATCCTGGCGCAGCCCGCGCCGCAGCATGCGCCAGCCAGCCAGGCCCGAGAAGACGACGACGGCGATGACGAGCGGTCGGAGCGCCTCGACGGCCGAGCTCATGGGCCACCCCAGGCGAACAGGCCCGCCGCGCGTTGCTCGGCGACGAGCTCGGCGTCCTCGCCCGGTGCGGCGCCCAGACGGCGCGCCTCGGCACAGACGGCGTCCTGCGACTGCGGCGTCTCGCAGAACAGCAGGAGCTTGCCGAGCGCGTCGGAGACGGCGCCGAGACGCAGGCCCGAGGCGGCCCGCTCGAGCAGGACCAGCTCGCTGTGGCGCGGCTCCAGCGAAGGCAGCGGCGGCAGCGGCGCGGCCGGGTCGAAGAGGGTCTCCGCGCGTGCGCACGGGGCCACGCGTTCGTAGGCGGCGAGGGTCCCCGCGGGGAGGCGCACGACGAGCGCCGTCTCCGAGAGCACGAGCTTCCCCGGAGGACACGGTGGCGTGGCGCGACGTCGGAGCCGTGCCATGGCCGTGTCGAGCCGCACGAGGCTCACTGCGAGCTCGCGCCGCGCCGGTTGACCACGCGTGCGTGCGACCTCTTCCAAGAACGCGCCCATGGCCACGACCAGCGCGTTCTCGGCCATGATCGCGTCGTGGAAGTGCCGCGTCGAGCAGAACTCCTCGAGCCGCGCGGGCGCGATGCCACATCGGAGCACGACGAACAGCGCGACCGCCAGCTCGTCACAGGCCGCCTGCCAGAGCCGCGTGCCCCGCTCCGGATCGGTGCGAAACGCGCGCGGATCGGCAGCCAGCAGCCACTGGCGCTCCTCCGCCGTCACGTCGAGCCCCGATAGCGCGCGTGCATCGTGTTGAAACACAGATGCCGCAAACCGTGGATCGTGGAGCATGCGTACGACGACGCGCTGCAGGACCGCATGGCTCACGTGCGGGCAGTCCACAGTGCGTGGATGCGCTGAAAGCCCGGCACGATCGCCGATAGCGGGTTGCGCTCGCACTCATAGACGATGGCTTTGAGATTCGGGCACCGCGGGAGAAGCCACTCGGCCAGCGCCCAGGTATCGGGCAGCGGCTCAGGCGAGTGGTCGTCCTCGACCCAGGCGAAGCCGTCGTGGGACCGCTCCGTCCCGCCGGCGACGTGCAGCTCGACGACGCGCTCGAGCGGGAAGGCGTCGAGCCCGTCAAATGGCGCGTGTCCCGTGACGCGCTGATAGAGCGCCAGATGGGCCACGTCGAGCAGCTGGCCCGTGTCGGCGCGGTCGCAGACGCGCGCGAAGAACTCCAGCAGGTGGAGGTCACCGAGATACACGCTGCCCGGCGGGTTCTCGGGGAGCACCTCGCGGCCCGTGGCGTCACGCAGCGACGCGATGCCGTCCGCGAGCGCGTCGGCGGAAGCATCGGACAGAATGGGCGGAAGCAGCAGCATGTGACCGCGATCGCGGCGGCCCACGTGCCAGAGCCCAGCGTCCCCGCAGAGCCACGCCGGACGCAGGCGCTCGCACAGCCCGCGCACCTCGGCGAGCCACGGTACATCACCCACGTCGCGCGGGTCATCGAGGTTGACGTCGAGGAAGTGATACGTCGTCGGCAGGTGCTGCGCGGCCCAGGCCTCCGCGTGGCGGTCGAGGCCCTTGGCGGTCTCGACTCCGACCTCCAGAAAGCGTGCGTACCCCGGATGCGCGGCGCGCAAGGCGACCGGGTCCAGGCTGTCGGCGCGGTCGCCTGCGCCGTACTCCGTCGAGACGCCGACGCCCAGGACCGGCAGGTGGTGCACGCGGTCGAGGAAGCTCATTCCCCCCGCAGCGCCTCCTCGTCGATGGCGAAGCCGGCGGCGGGGACGTCGCGCCCGTAGCGCGCAATCAGGCGATCGTAGCGGCCGCCCGAGGCGACTGGCCGGCCCACGCCCGGGACCCAGGCTTGAAAGACGACGCCCGTGTAGTAGCCGAACCCGAGCAGCTCGCCGAGATCCAAGAGGCAGCGGCTGCGCACATCGTCTGGCAGGGCGGCGAGCACGGCCTCGAGGCGCGCGACGCCGGGCGCGAGGTCGCTGTGGTCGCCCAGCAGCGGACGCACGCGCGCAATGACGGCGTCCGGTGGCCCATGCAGGCCGCACAGAGCCTCAACCACGGCGCTCGCCGTTCCGCCGAGGGAAGCGACTCCGGCCTTGTCCTTCCGGGCGAGCGAGCGCAGAAGTGTAGTACGCTGAACGTCGTCTAGGCCGGTCGCCTCGATGGCCCGCTGCACAAGCCCTGAATGGCCGAGCGAGATGCAGTGACGGCCTTCGGTGCCCGCCGCGAGCAGCGCCTCGTCACAGACGCGCAGGAGCTCGACGTCGGCCTGCACATCGCTTGGGCCGATGAGCTCGACGCCGGCCTGCGCGACCTCGCGTCGCTCGAAGTCCTGCTGTTCGCGCACGCGAAAGACGCGCCCGAAGTACGAGAGCCGCAGCGGCAAGGGGTGCGCGGCCAGCGGCCCGGCGACCATGCGTGCGATCTGCGGCGTCATATCGCTGCGTAGCGCCAGCACTTCGCCGGTCTGGGGATCCACGAACCGCAGCAGCCGATGGCTCCCGGCGGCGTCGAGGCCGAGCTCGAAGACGCGCGCCAGCTCGAACGCCGGCGTCATGACGCGGCGATACCCGTGTGCGGCGAACACACGCACGATGCGCCCCTCGAACGCGTAGAACGCGTCGGCGTGCTCGGGCGTGTAGTCGCGAACGCCGACGGGCGTCGTGGCAGCGAGGTCGTGGGCGCCCAAGCGCGGCTAGAGCGTGACGAGCTTGGCGGAGGTGACGTTGGGCAGCTTGGCGACGGTCGCGAGGACCGCGTCGGTCACGGGCGCGTCCACGTTCCAGAGCGCGACCGCCTGCTTCTTCGGCGCGCTGAGGCCCACCGCGAGCCGCGCGACGTTGATGCCGCTGCTGCCGAGCACGGTGCCCACGTTACCGATGACGCCGGGCTTGTCCTCGTTGGTGATGAACAGGAGCCGGCCGGCGAGCTCGCACTCGATGCGGACGCCGTCCAGCGCCACGAGCCGCGCGTCGTCGTGGGCGAACAGCGTGGCCTGCGCCTCGCTCTTCTCACTGCCGCGCTCGAGCCGAATGCTCACGAGCGACGAGAACGTGCCCTTGGCCGTGGTGCGCGACTCCTTGACCTTGATGCCGTGCTCGGCGGCGAGCAGCGGCGCGTTCACCAGGTTGACCGGCACGTCCAGCGCGGCCTCGAGCAGCCCCTGGACGACGGCGCTCGTGACGAGCGGGAGCGCGGGCATGTCCGCGAACGCCTCGCCAGCGTAGAGCACCTCGACGGACGTGAAGCCGCCAAACACCTGCGCGTGGAAGCGGCCGAGCCGCTCGCCGAGCTGGATGTAGGCCTGAGCCTGCGGCGGGACGCCACCGCGCACCGCCGGGAGGTTGATGGCGTTGCGAATGGTGCCCGTCGTGAAGAAGTCGGCGAACTGCTGCGCGAGCTCGATGGCGACCTTGTCCTGCGCCTCGTTGGTCGAGGCCCCGAGGTGCGGCGTGCAGATGAGGTTGTCGAGCTGAAGCAGCGGGTTGTCGGCCGGCGTGGGCTCGACTTCGAAGACGTCGAGTGCGGCGCCGGCGATGCGCTTGGCGCTGAGCGCGTCGAACAGCGCCTTCTCGTCGATGATACCGCCGCGGGCGGCGTTGATGAGGAGTGCCGTGCGCTTCATCTTCTCGAAGGCGGCGGCGTCGAAGAGGTTCTTCGTGTGGTTGGTGAGCGGCGCGTGGATCGTGATGGCGTCGGAGCGACGGAGGAGATCGTCCTTGTCGACGAGCTCGACGCCCAGCTCGGCGGCCGCCTCCGGAGTCATGAACGGATCGAGGGCGATGACCTTCATGCCGAGGCCCCGCGCGCGCTCGGCCACGATGCGCCCGATGTTGCCGAGCCCGACGATGCCCAGCGTGCGCTCGAAGAGCTCCATCCCCATGAATCGGTTCTTCTCCCACTTGCCCTGCCGCATGGACGCGGTGGCCTGCGGGATCTTGCGGGCGAGCGACATGAGCAACGACACCGCGTGTTCGGCCGTGGTGATGCTGTTGCCGCTCGGGGCGTTCATGACGAGCACGCCGCGACGGGAGGCGGCCGGGACGGCGATGTTGTCGACGCCGATGCCCGCGCGGCCGACGAGCTTGCAGCGCGTGGCGGCCTCGAGAATCCGGGGCGTGATCTTGGTGGCGCTCCGCACGATGATGGCGTCCACGTCTGCGACGAGCCGACAGAGCTCCTCCTCGGTCGCCTTCTCGACCTGCTGGACCTCCAGGCCCGGCGTGGATTGGAGAAGCTCGGTACCGACCGAGCTGAAGGCGTCCGCAATCAGGATCTTGGCCATGGGGTCCTCCTCGTGTGCTGCTGGCTTTGCCAGCGCGCGCGCGGTGTACCAGTCGTGCTTTGCAGGCGCAAGCGTCCCGTTCGCGAGCGACGGAGGCCCATGCTACCGTGCCGCGCCATGCGAGACTCCCCCTTCGATCGCCGCGCGTTCCTCAAGTCGCTGACGCTGCTCACGGGCACCGCTCTCTACGGCTGCAAGGACACGGAGAGCGCCCCCGTCGGCTCCGGCGACGCTGGTGCCGGCGACGCCTGGCTCGACGTTCCCGAGGCCAGCAGCGCCGCGCCGACGACCATCGTCGTCCTGGGCGCCGGGCTGGCCGGTCTGTCGACCGCATGGGAGCTCCAGAAGGCGGGCTTCGAGGTGCTCGTGCTCGAAGCACAAGGTGAGGTCGGCGGCCGCGTCAAGACCTGGCGCGACGGCCTCGTCGCGGGCCACTGGGCCGAGGTCGGCGCCGTCCGCGTGCCCGACGTTCACTTCATGACGCAGGAGTACGCGACCAAGCTCAAGCTGCAGCTCGTGCAGTACACGCCCGGGAAGTCGCTCAACTACCTCAAGGGGGAGCGCTTCGTGCGGGAGGAGGGCGACCCGTGGCCCGCCACGCTCGCGCTCACGGCCAAGGAGAAGGAGAAGGGCCTCCGGGTGCTCGAGGACTACCTGAAGGCCTTCTACCAGGAGATCGGCGACGCGAAGGCGGCGTCCTGGCCGTCGGACGCGCTGGTGCAGAAGTTCGACGGGCTCTCGCTCACCGAGCACCTCAAGGCTCAGGGCGCCTCGGACGACTTCGTGCGCCTCTACCGCGGCGACTCGGGCACGGAGGTCGACGTCGCCAACGCGCTGGTGCTGCTCGGCCAGCTTTCCATCGACAAGAACTGGAACAAAACCTACATCATCAAAGGTGGCAATGATCAGCTCCCGCTGGGGCTCGCCAAGGAGCTCGGGGACCGGGTCGTGACGGGCGCCAAGGTCACGCGCCTCGCGTCTCGAGACGGCGGCCTCACCGTCACGTACGAGAAGAACGGCGCGGCGGTCGAGGTCGCCGCCGCGCGCGTCGTGTGTACGCTCCCGCCGCCCCTGGTGCGCAAGCTCACCGTCGAGGCCGGGCTGCTTTCGGCCGAGAAGAAGGCCGCCTACGACAACGCCAAGATGATGTCGGCGGGGCGCGTCTATCTTCAGACCAAGCGCAAGTTCTGGCAGGACGAAGGGCTCGGTGGACTCAAGATGGTGCGCACGGACCTGCCGATTGAGCGCATCTGGGACACGAGCAACCCCATGGACGGCACCGCGGGTCAGCTCATGGTGTACGTCCAGCACGACAACGCCAAGGCGCTCGCGGCCCTCCCGGAGGCGGGACGCGCACCGTGGGCCCTCGAGGGCGTCAAGACGGTCTTCCCGGCCATCGCCACCGAGCACGACGGCGTGTCCAAGAGCAAGGTCTGGCAGGACGATCCGTGGACAGAGGGCGCGTGGTATTCGCCGGAGAAGGGTGACGCGCGCGCCCGGGCCGCGCTGGCCAAGCCTGAGGGTCGGCTCCACTTCGGGGGGGAGCACACCTCGATCTGGGCGGGTTGGATGAACGGCGCCATCGAGTCGGGCAAGCGCGTCGCGATGGAGATCCAGGCCGCGAAGGGCACGACCGCGTCGCTCGAGCGCGGCCTGCGCGACACGCTCGCAGTCGCTGTGCGCGCCATTTTTGGATAGGTCATCGAGGGAGCAGACATGACATCGTTGGTGTGGAAGACGTTGGTAACGTTGGCGAGCACGCTCGCGCTGCTGGGCTGTGGGGCCAAGGAGGTCAACACACCGGTGGCGCCAGCAGACGTCGCAGCCGAGGTTACCGCCGAGGACGCAGCTCAAGACGTCGCGGTCGATGCCCCGACGACCGTGACCGGCACGTACCCCGTGATGGACCTCGACGCGGATTTGAGCGTGCCGGAGCACTTCTACGATCAGCCGTTTCCGAGCGACGCGCGCAAGCGGGCGGACGGGACCTTCAACCTGACCGGCTTTCCGGTTGCGGCCGACGCGACCATCGCCAAGGAGATCGTCGGGCTTCTGAACCAGAGGAAGGGCGCGTCGGTCATGTCACCCGCGTGGTTTCGACTGAGTGCGCCGCTCTCGACGCTCAAAGAGACGGACCTCATCGCGGCCGACAAGGGCTCGCCCATCCTGCTGGTGGACGTAGACCCGGCCTCACCCGAGCGCGGCAAGCTCTTCCCCGTCGTGGCCATCACGCTGGTCAAAGATGCCTACACGCCCGAGAACCTCGTCGGAGTCGCGCCGCGCCCCGGCATCGTGCTCGTCGGGGGACGCACGTACGCCACGGTGCTCACGACGGCGCTCAAGGATAGCGCGGGCCAGCCAATCGTGCCCGCGGCGACGATGAAGGCGCTCGCGAATGGCCAGCTGCCCGCGGGGAAGAGCTCCGCGGGCGTCGCGGCCTCGCTGATGCCGTTGTTCGACACGTTGGGGCTGCTCGGGATCGCGCCGACGGCGGTCGCGGGCGCGACCGTCTTCACGACCGAAGACGTCGTCAAGGAGGTCGCCGAGCTCTCGACCCAGCTCGTGGGCACGCTGCCGGTCACCATCACCGGGCTCGAGGTCGATCCCGACGACGGCGCGACGCACGAGCGCTTCTGCGAGCTGCGCGGCGAGGTGTCGATGCCGCAGTTTCAGGTCGGTACGCCGCCGTTCAACACCGACGGGCTCTTCGCGGTCGACGCCGCGACGGGGCTGCCCAAGGTGCAGCGCCAGGAGAAGGCGCCGATTCGGCTGACGCTGCCGAAGTCGGGAAACCCCATGCCGAAGGACGGCTACCCGCTCGTCGTGTATCTGCATGGCTCGGGCAACCTGTCGTCGGAGGTCGTCGACCGCGGCCCCGTGTCCACGCCGGACGGTCCGCACAAGAAGGGCGAGGGCGCCGCCTTCGTCCTGGCACCGCACGGCTTTGCGACCGCGGGCCAGGCGCTCCCGCTCAACCCGGAACGGTTGCCCGGCGCCGGTGACACGGAGTACCTGAACGTCGGCAATCCGAAGGCGATGCGCGATACGTTTCGCCAGGGGGTCATCGAGTCACGCATGTTCATCGAGGCGCTCTCCAAGCTCACCGTTTCGCCCACGGTGGTGGCCAAGTGCAGCGGCTTGACGCTGCCGGCTGGCGAGAGCGCCTTCAAGCTCGACGTCGTACCGCTGATGGCGATGGGCAACTCCATGGGCGGGATGTACACGAACCTGGTCGGCGCCGTGGAGCCGCGCGTGCGTGCGGCGGTCCCGTCGGGCGCGGCGGGCTTCTGGACATACTTCATCTTGGACAACCCGTATCAGCCGGTGGGGGACATCATCGGTCCGCTGCTGTTTGCGACCGACGTCAAGATGACGCTGCTGCATCCTGGCCTGGCGGCCGCACAGTGGTATCTGGAGTCCGCCGACCCGATTGTGTATGTCCCAAGGCTCGGCAAGCGCCCGCTCGCGGGTCACCCGGCGCGCCACATCTACGAGCCGGTGGGCAAGGAGGACAAGTACTTCCCGACGACGCTGTTCGACGCGGTCGCGCTCGCCTACGGCAACCAGCAAGCGGGGACCGAGCACTGGCCGTCGATGCAGAAGACGCTCACGCTCGGCGACGCGGGCGGCTTGGCCAGCTACCCCATCCGACAGAACCTCACCTCTTCGGGCGGGGGCAAGTACACCGGCGCGGTCATCCAGTACTCGGGCAACGGCCAGTCGGACCCGCACTCGATCATCTCGCAGCTCGATGAGGTCAAGTACCAGTACGGATGTCTCTTGCGCACCACGCTCGATACGGGCGTCGGCGTCATCCCCGCACCCGCGAAGCTCGGCACGCCCTGCCCTGCCCCGTAGGCCTCAGGGCCCGACAGTGGCGGTGACCGAGATATTCTTGAGGAACGGCGAGCCCTGCTTTTTCTCGGACTTGAGGCGGACCTCGACGGCGAAGTAACGGCCCACCGGCTGCGCCCAGCTCGGAATCGCAAATGGCAGCGTCTCGGGCGGGAAGGGTCCAAAGTACTGTGACCACACGGCCGTCTGGAGCCCGGTCGGAGTCGAGGCCGAGCGATAGCGCACCTCGACCGAGGTCTCGGTCGGGAGCTCCACATTCAGGTCGATGCTGGTCCAGCGGGTCGTCACCGCATCCCAGCCCTCGAAGACCTGCACATACGTCCCGACGGGCGCGACCACGGTCTTGAGCGCATATCCGTTCATGTCGCTGTAGGTGTACGGGTGGCTGCCCGTCTTGCCCTCGGATATCACCGTCATGGTGTTGGGATCGATGCGCTGCGCCGAGGAGCTCGAGTAGTTGACGGCCCAGACCTTGCCCTCGAAGTCGACCGCCATGCCGACGGGGTACCGGGCCGCGCCGTCGGCGTTCAAGGTGGCGTAGCCGGCGACCTCCATCGTGTTGACGTTCACCTTGGCGACCCGATGGGACTCGTCATTGGCGACGAAGACGAAGCCGTTGCCGTCCGCCGCGATGCCGCGCGGGCGGGCCTGCACGGCCGCTGCGGCCCACGTCTTGGCGACGGGATCGAAGCGATAGGCCACGTGGCTACAGCAGCAGTTGGCCGTCCAGATGCGACCGTTCTCGTCAATCGAGATGCCGTAGGGCTCGAAACAGCCGATGTTCGGCTGGTAGGACGCGACGACGCCCGACTCGGGGTTGACGTGCACGAGCAGCGAGCCACCACGGCCGGCGACCCAGATATCGCCATCCTGCGCGATGGCGAGACCGTACGGGTTCGCAGGCAGGTCGATGGACTTGAGAACCGCGCCGTCGGCGTGACCCAGCTTGCGCAGCCGCTTCGTGTTCCAGAAGCCGACCCAGGCATCGCCCTTGTTGTCGATGCCGAGCGCGCGGGCGACCGTGGAGCCGTCGGGCTGCACGGTGAACAGGACACACTCGTCCTTGCCCTCCGCGAGGGCCTCACCGCCGTC
This sequence comes from Pseudomonadota bacterium, assembly GCA_005776585.1. GTDB lineage: Bacteria > Myxococcota_A > UBA9042 > SXOX01. The sequence continues at coordinate 19,346 of SXOX01000173.1, forward strand.
GATGACGCCGTTGCCGTTCGTGTCCTTGGAGGTCTCGATGGTCCCGTTCTTGTCCCGATCCAGGCAGTCCGCTGGCGCAAGCGCGATCTTGGCGACACGTCCGTCGCCACGACAGCCGACCCACGCGTTGCCATCCGAGTCGACCGCGGTGCGCGACGGGTCACTGCAGACGAAGTAGCGCGCGACCTCCTTGCTCGTCGTGGTGTCGAGCTTGGAGACCGAGCCCTCGCCGCTGTTCGAGACCCACAGGATGTTGAACTGAGTCGTCTTCGCGTCGAGCTTGATGATGTTCGTCGCCGGATCGACGCCCGTGCCGTTGTAGCTCTTGGTGTCGGGTGACCAGCCCGTGGCCGTGCCAACGCCGGCGTGCATCGTGCAGACCGTGTTGCACCCGCCGCAGGGCGACGTGACGCCCTCGTCGAAGTCCCCGTCACAGTCGTCGTCCTGGCCGTTGCAGACCTCGAGGCCCTTCGGATGGACCGCAGGCGACAGATCGTCGCAGTCGCCGATGCCGTTCTTGCAGACCTGCGGGGTGCCGACGATCGTGGCACCCAGCGCGCAGTAGCCATCGCCGTCCTTGTCGCACGTCTCGTCGATGAGGAAGTTGCAGTTCTGATCGAGCCCATCGCAGGCCTCGACCGCGCCGGGCTTGAGGTCGGGGTTTTTGTCGTTGCAGTCACCGGACTCGAGCGTCTTGAAGACGTCGTCGGGTGCGCAGAGACACTTCCCGGACACGCCGACGCCGTAGCCGTCGCCGTCCTCGTCTTTGAGGTAGATGGAGCAGCCCGAGGAGCCGGCCTCGTCGGTCGCCTTGTTGCAGTTGTCGTCGACCCCATTGCACAGCTCCGAGGCGCCGGGGTGGGCCTGAGCGTCCGTGTCGTCGCAGTCACCGCCCGAGAACGACGAGTACGTGGCGTTGGGCTTGCACAGACACTTCACGGCGTTGGGATCGGTCGAGCCGAAGCCGTCGTGATCCAGGTCCGCGTGATAGATCTGGCAGCCGCTGGCGTCGGGCTCGTCGATCTGCCCGTCGCAGTCATCGTCGAAGCCATTGCACGCCTCGCTCGCGGGTGCCGTGGCGCTGCACTTGAGGCCGTCGACGCCGGCGCAGACGTAGGTGCCGAGGCAGGTGCCGGACTCCCCGGAGATGCCGCACGCGCCGCCCGAGGTGCCCTCGTCGATGGCGCCATCACAGTCGTCGTCCTGGCCGTTGCACACCTCGAGCTTTGCTGTCTTGCCGAGGCAGGTGATCTTGCCTCCGTCGCAGCTCGTCACGCCGGTGCACGTGCCGAATTCGCCGGTGATGGCGCACGGCGTCCCGGCAGTGTTCTCATCGATGAGGCTGTCGCAGTTGTCGTCCTTGCTGTTGCAGATCTCGAGGCCGCCGACGTGAATGGACTTCGTGAGGTCGTCACAATCGCCGACGATCAGCGCAGTGTAGGGCGGCATCGGAGCGCACAGACACTGAGAGTCGCCGTCCTTGCCCCAGCCGTCGCCGTCCTCATCACGGGCAAACGTGGAGCAACCCATCGAGCCGGGAGGATCGGTCACGCCGTTGCAGTCGTCGTCGATGAGGTTGCACGCCTCGACCGACGGCGGCTTGGCCGTGCATGCGGGCCCCTCGGCGCCAAGGCACGCCATCTTGCCCACGCACGTGCCGAGCTCGTTGACGGCGGCGCAGGGCGCACCGGCCGTGCCCTCGTCGATGGCGCCATCACAGTCGTCGTCGGAGCCGTTGCACTCCTCGGCGGTCGGATACTTGCCGATGCACTCGGGGAAGCCCAGCGAGCAGCTCGTGACGCCGGGACAGGCGCCAAAGGGGCTCTTGACCGCGCACGGCGCGTTGCCGATGCCGTCGTCAGGGAGGCCGTCGCAGTTCTGGTCGAGGCCGTCGCACAGCTCGATGGACCCGGGGTGCACGCCCTTCGCGGTGTCGTCGCAGTCACCCACGATGAGCGCGGTGTAGGGCGGCTGCGGAGAGCACAGACACAGCACGTCGCCGGCTTCGCCCCAGCCGTCCTGGTCGGCGTCCTTGGCGTAGGTGACGCAGCCGCCGGACTTCGGAGGATCGATGGTGCCGTCGCAGTCGTCGTCCTGCCCGTTGCAGAACTCCGGCGTCGGAGTCTTGGCCAGACACGAGAGGCCGAGGACGCCCTGGCAAACGCTCACGCCCTTGCACGTGCCGAACGGGTTCGTGTTCTCGCACGGCTCGTTGGCCGTGAGCGCGTCGTCGATCTTGCCGTTGCAGTCATCGTCTCCGCCGTTGCAGAGCTCCGGACCCGGCGGCTTGCCGACGCAGGTGAGTGTCCCCTGGTCACACACGGTGAGACCGAGGCAGGTGCCCGCGACCTTGGCGATGGGACAGGTGGCGCCGCCGACGCCATCGTCGATCACGTTGTCGCAGTCGTCGTCTTTGCCGTTGCAGAGCTCGGGTGCCGTCGGATTGGCGGTCGCCAGCTCGTCGTCACAGTCGCCCGCGATCAGCGACGTGTAGGGTGCGCTCGGTGAGCACAGACACTGCGAGTCGCCGGCCTTGCCCCATCCGTCCTTGTCGGCGTCCCGCAGGTAGGTCACACAGCCCGCCGAACCAGGCGGATCGACGCTGCCATCGCAGTCGTCGTCCTCGACGTTGCAGATCTCGGGCGCGCCCGCCTTCTGCTGCGGGTTCGTATCGTCGCAGTCGCCCGCGATGACGGCGCGGTAGGTCCCGGTGGGGCCGCACAGGCACTTGATGTCCGATGCGTTGCCCGCGCCGTCGCCGTCCACGTCCGCATAGTGCGTCTTGCAGCCCGGAGCGCCCTCGCCGTCGTCGATCGCACCGTCGCAGTCATCGTCGATGGCGTTGCACGTCTCGGAGGCCGGGGCTACCGCGTCACACGCCGACCAGCCATCCTTGCCGTGGCAGGTCCGGTAGCCGTTGCAGGCGCCGAAGGCGTTGACCGCCTGACACGCCTCGGTCTTGGCCTCCGACTTCGCGCCACAGGTGCACGACCCGCTCAACGGGCGACACTGCCGCGTCGCGACGCCCTCAATCGCCGTACAGCTGAAGCCGTCCGGACAGGCGTCCTCGTCGGCGCAGGCCCGCCCGCACCACCGGCCCTCCGCGGTCCCAAGGTCCAGACAGCGCGCCTCGATGCCGCCGCAGTCGCTGTCGTTCAAGCACGGCTGGCACAGCAGCTTGGACTTGGGGGTGCAGAGGTACACGACATCGGGGCCGAACGCGGTCGAGCCCTTGCACAGCCAGTCCGTCGGACAGTCGTCGACGCACGTCTTGGTGCAGTGTCCCTCCACGCACCAACTGCTGGGGCACTCGTCGTTGCTGGTACACGGCGCACCGAACCAACCCGGCACGCCCACGGCGTCGGGGCCCGCCGCGACGTCCCTGGCGTCTCCGGACGTGTCGAGCTTGAAGATGGACGACGGTAACTCTTCCTTGGCGATGAGCCCAAGGTCGCTCCCGACGAACGCGCCGACCTCACCGCCGCCGCACCCAGCGATCGCGACCAAGAGTCCCAGGTACCGATATGTCATCTCGACCTCCGCTCACCGGCAGCGCCGGGCGCCGCGGTGCCGGCATGGTACGCCCGTTGGCCGTCGACAAGCAACGATGACAGGCGCAACGTGACGGCGTGTTCCCGCGCGGGAACACCCGGAACGAAGTCGCCGACCGCCCGCTTGGGCCTGCGGTTGACGACGATGTTGACGCTCGCTATGGTCGCCACATGCCGAGCAATACTGACGCGCCCCTGGTGCCCGCGAGCGAGCATGACTACGACCGCGTGGTGCATGAGATCAATCGCATCGTGACGCAGAAGGGCCTCGAGACGGCGCGCCTCCTCGGCAGCTACCTCCTCGCCACGTTCTTCGACGACGATCCGGCGCTGCTGCACTCGCGCTCGCCCAAGGTCGCGTCGTTTCGCAAGCTCGCGGAGCGCGACGACCTGCAATGCACGTTCACGTTCTTGTGGAAGTCCGTCGCGGTGGTGGAGCAGTTGCGGCTCCTGCCCGGCGAGGTCGCCGAGGCGCTGCCCATCACGCATCACCGGCTGCTCTTGCCGGTCAAGGACCCAGAGGCCAAGGTCGCGCTCGCACGCGAGGCCGTGTCCGTGCGCCTCTCGGCGCGGGACCTGGAGGCGCGCGTCAGGTCGGCGAAGGACCTCGAGCGGCGTGGAGAGAAGCGCGGACGGAAGCCCACACCCCAGCACGTGCTGGCCGCAACCCGGTTTGGGCGCGTGTTGGCGCAGCTCACAGAAGAGGCGCTGCCGGACGACTTTCTTCGACGCCTCGACGAGGACGACCGTCAGGCCTTGCGAGAGCGCCTGGACGCGACCCTGGCGCGGCTCACGACCTTTCGCGCTTCGCTGTAAGTGCCATTCCGAGACCGGTCAGTGCCACCATGGCACCGATGAGACCCGTCTCACGCGCATAACCTGTCGAAATCGTGGAGCTCGCCGCAGGCACGGCGCGGGCAGACACGGAGCACCCAAGGACGGTGCCCCATGTCGACTCCCAAGCCCAAGCTCCTCACGCAAGTTCGCGACGCCCTTCGAACACGCCACTACAGCCGCAGCACGGAGCAGGCCTACGTGCACTGGACGCGTCGCTTCATCTTCTACAACGGGCTCCGCCACCCGGCCGAGATGGGTGAGGTGGAGATCAACGCGTTCCTAACCCACCTCGCCGTCGACAAGAAGGTGAGCGCGTCGACGCAGAATCAGGCCCTGAGTGCGCTGCTGTTCCTCTACCGTCACGTCTTGGGCCGCGATGTCGGCAACCTCGGCGACGTGGTGCGCGCCAAGCGTCCGAAGCGCCTGCCGGTCATCCTGACCCGAGACGAAGTGCGAGCCATCCTGGCGCACGCGCCCCCGGAGCGGAGCCTTGTCTTGCGACTCCTCGACGGCGCCGGGCTCCGCCTGATGGAGGGCCTGTGCCTACGCGTGAAGGACCTGGACTTCGAGCAGTGCCAGCTCACGGTTCGTGGCGGCAAGGGCGACCGCGACCGCATCACGATGATCCCCAGGGCGCTCAAGACCCCGCTCATCGAGCACCTCAAGCGCGTCCGCCAGATCCACGCCCGCGACCTCGCCGCCGGTTGGGGCCGCGTCGTGCTACCGCACGCCCTCGACCGCAAGTACGTCAACGCGAACGTCGAGTGGGGCTGGCAGTGGGTCTTCCCGCAGGATCACCGCTGGACCAACCCCCAGACACAGGAGCAAGGCCGTCATCACGTAGACGCCACGCTCGTGCAGCGCGCGTTTCGCATCGCCCTGAACGCGAGCGGGGTGGCCAAGCACGCTACGTGTCACACGTTGCGGCACTCGTTCGCGACGCACCTTCTCGAGAGCGGCTACGACCTCCGCACCATTCAGGAGCTGCTCGGCCACAAGGACCTCAAGACGACCATGATCTACACGCACGTGCTCAACCGCGGCACGCTGGGGGTGAAGAGTCCTGCCGACGACTTGTAGGGCCGTCGGGCGGCTATGCGGATTCCGTCGATGCGGGCGAGGGGGCCGGGCCGGCCGTAAGCGCGTATGCGGGTTCCGTGTAGTGCGAAGTCGTAGGGCGCTGGACGCGCGGGCCGATGGCCAGAAGGGTGACGCGAGTGGGCTGTTGACGCGGTGCCGGGGCGCGGTGCATACACGGAAGGATGGGCCGGGTGGTCCCCAAGACGGACTGTAGACTTGGTGTTGTGACAAGGGGAATGAGAGCCCGGCGGAACATCGCCCGAGAGCGGCGCCCTCGCTCGAAAGCGCGGCGGGGCGTGGCGATCCCAGCACAGTCGCGCACGGCAGGTTTTGTGTGATCGCACAGAGCAACGTGTCCGTGATGCGACCGCCTCGCCACGCCGAGAACGGGCGCGGCAATGTGCGGGTCGTTGCCGACGGCGGCGAACGGCGACTTGGACCAAGCGTCGGCCAAGCGGTGGTCTGGGCTCGGGCTCGCAGGGCAACGATCGCGGACGGTCGAAATGAGAAACAGCGAGGCATCCCGCAGGAATCGGCAGCTGGGGTGATGGAGCTGGTCGGGCAAGTGAAATGAGGGACGGCGAGGCACCCAGCAAGATCTGGCAGGTGGGGTGATGGACCTGGTCAGGCGAGTGAAATGAGGGCACGGCACGCACCCGAGGTACCACAGACCTCGAGCCGCCGAGGAGCATCGGTGAAGCGAAATGAGGGACTGCGAGGTAGCCAGCAAGATGCGACAGGTGGGGTGATGGAGCTGGTCAGGCGAGCGAAATGGTGCTCAACCGCAAGACCGAGGGCGAGCGGGATGAGAGAGAGCCGCCAGCACCGAGCCGCATGCGATGAGACTCGACCGAGGGCCACCGTGGACGCGGTCTCGAATGCGCGGTGACGAGCACGCCAGCAGCCTCGGCGCAGCGAGATGAGGGCCATCCGCAAGAACGAGAGACTGCGCCGGGCAAGAGCGCAGACCCAGGACGATTGACAGCGCCGCAAGGCCGTGAGAGCCAGCTCGGCATGACCGACCATCGACCCTTTGTCACAACACCTCGCTGCAGCGGACTCGCTTCGCTCGCCGCTGAGCTCGAACGTTGTGACAAAGGGAATGAGAGCCCGGCGGAACATCGCCCAAGAGCCACGCCCCCGCACAAAAGCGCCGGAGGGCGTGGCGAGGTGGGCAGGGTCGGGCACGGCAGGGTTGGCGTGATCACACAGAGCAACGTGTCGGTAGTGCGACCGCCTCGCCACGCCGAGAATGGGCGCGGCAATGTGCGGGCCGTGAGCGACGGAGGCGGGCGGCGACAAGGACCAAGCGTCGGCCAGGCGGTGGTCTGGGCTCGGCGTCGCAGCGCAGCAATCTCGGACGGTCGAGATGAGGAACAGCGGAGCAACCCAGAGGACTCGGCAGGTGGGGTGATGGAGCTGGTCAGGCGAGTGAAATGAGGGACGGCGAGGCACATCGCAAGATCTGGCAGGCGGGGTGATGGAGCTGGTCAGGCGAGTGAAATGGGGGCCTGGCGAGACACACAACAGAACGCGGATCTCCAGTCTGCGGCGCACCCCAGTGGTGAGAAATGAGGGACGGCGAGGCATCCCGCAGAATTCGGCAGGAGGGGTGATGGGGTTGGTCAGCCAAGCGAAATGCAGCCGGGCCGAAGGCCCAAGGGACAGCGCGATGGGAGCGAGCCGCAAGCGCCGAGCCGTGCGCGATGACGCTCAACCGAGGAACGCCGCGGGCGCGGTCTCGGGTGCACGGTGACGAGGACACCAACAGCTTCGGCGTGGCGAAATGAGGGCCATCGGCAAAGACGGGAGACTGCGAGGTGCATGAGCGCAAACCCAGGACGGTTGACAGCACCGCGAGGCCGTGAGAGCCAGCTCGGCATGACCGAGCGTCGACCCTTTGTCACAACACCTCGCTGCAGCGGACTCGCTTCGCTCGCCGCTGAGCTCGAACGTTGGGCGGTGGAGACGGGAAATGAGGGCCAGGCGCTCGCTCTCCCGAGCGGGCCGGGCGACGAACTCGACTTCGGCCGAAAGCTGCGCCGGTCGCCGAGCCGAATCCAGCGGTTGCACGACCAACGGGACGGGACTACAATCTCACCGATGCTGTTCACACTCTACCAATTCGGCTGTCATCCTGGACACCGCGATTCGACAGCGGATCTGGGGCCGGGCGAGCCACTCTGCGCAAGCTCCCGCCAGACGTGCCAGGGACAAACCAACATCCATCGTGCGACCCCGGCCGCAAGGAGGCACAGGTGAGGAATCGTTTGTTCGGCCTACTGTTCGCACTTGGTGTCCTGTCGCCCTGCGCGGCACCCCGGGCTCAAGGACTTCCGACTGATCCCGAGATTGAAGGGGCCGTCCGTTCCGCAATCGTCAGCACCCCGGCTGCGTGCGGCC
>SXOX01000174.1 GCA_005776585.1 Pseudomonadota bacterium
GCAGGCTTGCGCCGTCGTTCACCTCCTTCGCCGTACCACCAGTACGTCTCAGTCGGTGAATCCCGGCGCTTCGCGCCGCGACGGCTCAGCCGTGCGTTCGCGGCGTTGACATCGCGCCATTCATGCATAATGCGGGCTAGAGGATGAAAACTTGGCAGTCGAGCACGTGGTAGGATCGAGGAGGTGTGCAGGGCCGCCGGCGTCGAGCCACCGGTCATCTGCACGCCGATGGAGTTACTGGAGGAATAGCGTCATGAAGGAGCCGAAATCCGTCGTCGATGAGGTCCGGGCGGTTCGCGATTCGATCGCCAAGGAGTACGACTACGACATCGCGAAGATTGCTGAGGCTGTCAGGGAGCGCGAGTCCAAGAGCGGTCGGACCTATGTGCACCTGCCTCCGAGGAAGCCGGTACTCGTCACGAAGGCCGGGTAGCCCCCGGTCAGGCCACGACGGTCGCGGTTCCGCCTCCAACACGGTGACCGGGACCCTTTCCTCCGCCGCCCCTCGACACCCCACCACGGCGCAGCACGCGCTTTGAGCCCGTCGCGTTTTCTGGCTCCGCGTTTGCCCTGTCCCCCTCGGTGAAGCTCGGAGCCGAGGTCGTGTGCTCGCACTCGACCACGGTCGGGCTGCAGCAGGAGGCGGCCGTGGGGCTCGTCTCGGGGCTGAAGGTGCCGAGCCCGTTGCCGCCACCGGTCCCCATGAACGTGTCCACATGGGCCGCCCGGTCGACGATCGGGTAGGTGTAGGGGCGCGTGACGTCGGCGGTATCGGGGCTGTCAGCGGTGTCGGGGGTGTCGGCGACGGGCGCGGCGGTCACGGGCGCGCTCGAGGCGCAGGCCGCTCAGAAAACGACAGGGAGCCACAGGGTGCGAGCGCTCATGGGCGAGTGATGCCACGCGCCGGTGGTGGGAGTCCGCCGCTCTGACACGGCGTGCGTCGCGAACTGACAGTTCAGTCGCTCTTGGTCGGCCCCGTTGCCCCTCGTGGACCCAAGTTGCGCGTCACGTGCGCCGTGCCTACATTGGCCCCATGGCGATGCTCCGACTGCGCGCGTGGCTCTCTCGATCCGTGGCTCGCCTCGTGCTGATCGTCACCTTCGGGCACGTCACGATGGACCAGTCGGTCGCCTCGGGTCCCGACGACGCCTCGGTCAAGCCACCGCTCGTGTCACCCCACCACCGATGAGCTGGCAGCCGCGCACGACCGCCGGCGGGATCGTCACGCTCGCCTCGCTGGCGCTGGTCGGCCTGCTGGTCGGCAAGCCCTTCGTGGAGAGCGACACGTGGGAGCTCATTCAGGGCGCCGACGGGCTGCTGCGGTGCCTCGCCTACGGCGCAGCGGACGGCTGCCCGACGGCCGGGAAGTTTGCGCCGCTCCAGCTCCTCATCGCCGTCCCGCTCCGAGCCCTGGACGTGCCCCACCCCTGGGTCGGTCGCGTCCTGGCGTGGCTGAGCGCGGCGGCGTTCCTTGGGCTGCTGCGGCTGACCTGGGTCCTCCTGGCACCGCGCTCGCGGCGGGTCGCACTGGGGGCGGGCGCGCTGCTCATCTCCGGACTGCCCCTCCACTTTGCGACGCACTCCTTCGTCGAGCTGCCGGCGGCCTTCCTGATGGCGTGGCTCGCGGTCGGGTGGCTCACCGGCCGGGCCGGCACCGTGGGCGTCGCGGCGCTCTTGGCTGCGCTGACCAAGGAGACGGCGGCGCCATTCATCGTCCTGCTCCTGGCCGTCTGCGCGGTCGTGGCCCCCCATCCCCGCCGTCAGGCCCTGCGCCTCGGCGCCCACGCCGCGGTCGGCCTCGGCGTCGCGGTCGCCCTGAGCGCGGCGCTCAACGTCTACCGCTTTGGGGGTCCGCTCAACACGATGTACGCCACCGAGGCGTCGTGGGGACCGGACACGGCGGTGTGGCTCCGCACCTGGGCCGCCCTCTGGCTCGCCCCGAACGGGGGCCTGGTCTTCTTCTTCCCGGGACTCGTGGCGCTGTTGGTCGCGCTCCCCTGGGCGGTCGGTCCGGACCGCCGCTGGGCCCCCGGCCTGGCCGTCTTCGGGTTGCTGCTGGCCGTGACCGCGGCGCTGGCCCATTGGTGGGCACCGTTTGGCTGGTGGTGCTTTGGCCAGCGGCTCTCGGTGCCGTTCCTCCCGGTCGCGGTGCTGCTGCTCTGTGTGAGCTATGGCTCCGCGTATGAGCGGGCGCTCGGGGCCTTGACTGCGACGCCGGCGCGCCGCTCGGGCACCGCGGTCGTGGTCGCGGTCCTCGGTCTCCCCTTCGTCGCGAGCCTCGTGCATGGAGGCGACATCATCTACGACACTTTCACCTACGGCCCCGGCTGCGGCCTCCCGGACACCGAGGCCACGCGGGCGCCGTACTACGCGTGCATCGCGCGTCAGGCGTGGGACCAGCCGTCGCCGCTCTTGCGCGCCGCGAGTCATCTGCCCCAACCCGGCGTCCTGCCTTGGGCGATTGCGTACGTCTGCTTGATCGGCGGGGTCGCGAGGGTCCGAGATGACCGGTGACGGGTGTCCGCGCCTCGCCGACGCGCGACGCGACTCGCCCATCAACCGGGCGGTAGCACCATGGACCAGCACGCGCTCGTGGCCTTGCACGTCGTCGCGTTCTTCATGCAGTCGACGCCAGCGGTCGTCGCGTGCGTCGTCTTGAAGCTGGCCAGACAGCTCGCGAGCTCCTCGCCGCAGAGCGCCTGATTGCGCTTGCAGAAGGCCTCGTCGAGGCTACCGGCCGGCGCGACGCAGAGCCCGCCGTCGCAGAGCCCGCCGTCGCAGCACGCCTTGGAGGCGCACGACTGGCCCTCGGCGGCGCAGTTCGGCACGCAGATGCCGGACTCACACTGCCCCTGACAACACGTGTCGCTCGCGGTGCACGCCTTCCCTTTCGCGAGGCAGCAGGCGGTGGGATCGGGCTCGTGGACGCAGCTCCCGGTGTACGGGTTGCAGGAGTCCTTGGTGCACTTGTCTCCGTCATCACACGTGAGGCTCGAGTGAATCACCGAGACGCATCGGCCGTTGGGCGCACAATCCTGTGACGTGCAGACGTTGGCATCCGAGCAGTCTCGCGGAACGCCCTTGCACTGACCGGTCGCGTCGCACGTGTCGAAGAGAGTGCAGGCATCGGCGTCGTCGCACGCCGAACCCGTGGGGCGTGAAAACGTGCCACACGCGCCGAGATTGCAGGTGCGATGGCACGCGGCGTCAGCTCCGGGGCATTTCGGCGCCCCGCGACAGAGTCCCGCCTTGCACTGGTCGTTCGTGGTGCAGCTGTCCCCATCGGAGCACGCGGTCCCATCATTCGCCGTCCCATAGGTGCAGGCGCCGGTCGCCGCGCCGCCGAATTTGAGGCACTTGCCGACCTCGCATCCGTTCGCAGCCACACAGTCGGCGTGAGTCTGGCACTCGTTGCCCCAGCCGCTGCATTCGCCGTTGAAGCACACGTCCATCATCGTCGTCGGGTCGCCGTCGTCGCACACGAGTCCATCCAGCTTCGTATAGAAGCAGGCGCCCAGGATGCACTCATCGGCGGTACAGAGGTTCTTGTCGTTGCAATCGCCCACTTGAGCGCACTCGCCAAGGTTGCCGAAGCAGGCGCCATCGCGACACAGGTCCGGGTTCGTGGTCGCGTCGTTGTCGTTGCAGGGGAGGCCGTCGTTCGCCGGCGTGAACTGGCAGAGGCCGTCCGTGCAGGCGCCCGCCGTGCAGGGGTTGCCGAAGTCGCAGTCCGCGTTCTTGGTGCACTCCATTGGGAGCCCTGCGCAGCGACTCGCCGTGCAGTGGTCCTGGGTCGTCAATGGGTTGCCATCATCACAGGGGGTCCCATCCACCGGGTGGGTCCACAGGCACAGGCCCATGTCCTTGACGCACTCGTCCTGGGTGCAGACGAGCCCGTCGGCGCAGTGCGCGTCGGTCGTGCACCGCCTAGCGGCCCCGAGATAGTAGGCCCGCGCATACAGGTCGCCCGTCGACGTCACCATCACATCGACGGTGCCGCCGAAGGCATCGTTCCCTGGGTTCTCCGACACCGGCGTGCCGGGAGCATCGGCCTTGCCGGCGCCGACCAGCACCGCGCCCTTGCTGGTGACCTCCATCGGCAGGAGCGGCGCGGCGAAGGCCCCGCGCCCGTCGGCGGGATTGCGCAGGAGCAAGAGCTCCCGTGGGCCCGGCGTCATCGACTGGAGCGCGGCGTGCGCCACCGGAAGCCGTAGACGGACGGGCTTCTTAAAGGTCACTCCCGGCGGCGTGATGCGCAGCACGGGACTCACGCGGGGGCCGAGGAGAAAGGCGGCGAAGTACGGCACCTCTTCGACTCCGACGACCGCCTCGGTTGCGTCGATGGCTCCGGGTGGCAACTCGAGGACCAGGCCATGGAGTGTGCTCTTGGGATCGTCGACTCGAAAGCCGCCGCCACCGCTGCGTGTCACGTTGGCACTCGTGCCCGGCACGAGGCCGACGCTCGCGTCCGCAGGCGGGGTGACGTCGAGCGCTGGACCCTGGTCGACGCCCGCCGCGACGTCTTGAGTGGAGGCGGTAGCGGCCGAGTTCCCGGCGGGCGCCTCGTCCTTCGTGGGACACCCAAGCGCCATCCAAGCGACCAGCGCAAACCAGCAGACACGTGCAGACATGACGTTCTCCTAGGGGTGAGCCGGGTGATCCTCGCGGTCTCGGACATGGCCCATGTCGCGGCACGCTACGCCGGCCGCTGGCAGCCGGTCAAGGCGCGCGTCTACGCCTTCGACCGCGGCTCCTTGATACGAGCGAGGCCCTCGGTCGCGACCAGTAGCAGCCTTCTTGCGCCGCTCCGCGAGCCATGCTCCCCTTCGGCCGTGCCTGTCGGTTCTCCACCCAAGTCCGCCGCCAACGTCGTCGACCTGCTCCTCCCGCTCGCCCTGCTCGCCGCCGGGGCACTCCACCCGGAGCGCTCTGCCCTGTGGTTTGCGTGCGCGGGCGTGGCGTGGGCCGCGCTGCTCACGGTCGTGCTCGGCGGCGCGGCGCTCGTGCACGCGCTCTCGCTGCGGGCACCGACAGAGGCGCGCATCCAAGGCGTGCGCACGCGGCCCGCACTCATCGCAGCGGAGGCGTTCGAGTCGACGCGCGCCATGTTCATCGCCGCGACGCTGGCCGCCTGGCCGCTGACGCAGTGGCAGCTCGGCCGCGCGACGGGCATGGTCCACGGCCTCGACGCCCTCGCCGCGCGCGGCTTCACGCCGGTCTCGATGACCCTGGTCACGCTCGGCGGCGTGGTCGTGATGGACGCGTGGCTCTATTGGAAGCACCGCCTGCTGCACACGCGCTGGCTCTTCAGCTTTCACAAGGCGCACCACGCCTTTCGCGACCCGACGGCGTTCGCGGCCTTCGCTGTCGCCCCGGTCGAGTCGCTGCTCACGTTCTGGCCCATCCTGCTGCTGTGCTGGACCGAGGCCGTCCACTGGCTCCCGCTCTACGCCACCCTGGTCCTCGGCTTCATGCTGCTCAACTTCTATCTCCACTGCGGCGTGACCGTCCGTTGGGTCGAGCGCATCCTCCCGCGGGCTTTGTTCAACACCTCGGCGTTTCACAACCTGCACCACGCGCGCGCCATGACGCACTTCGGCGAGGCGCTGACCGTCTGGGATCACGTCTGCGGCACGACCGCGCTGCCACTCGGGCGCTCGGAGAGCGGCGAGTCGGGCGCATTGACTCCGCCAGGGCCGCCGGCCAAGCTCTCGACATGAACGCCCCCTACAGCCTCTATTCCGCGCCGCCGGAGCACACGCGCCCCACGTACGCCGACATCGAGGCGCTGCCCGACGGGGTGCGAGGTGAGATCCTCGGCGGCATGCTCGTCATGAGTCCCAGACCCGCGACGCCACACGTGCACTTCACGTCGCAGCTCGGCATGGTCCTCGGCCATGCACACGCGCTGGGCATGCCGCGTCCCGGAGGCTGGTGGATCGAGTTCGAACCCGAGCTCCACCTCAGCATCGACGCGGACTACGCCGTGGTCGTTCCCGACCTGGCCGGCTGGAGGTACGAGAGCATGAACGAGCTCGCCCTGGCCCCCGCCATTACGGTCGTGCCCGACTGGGTGTGCGAGGTGCTGTCGCCTGGCACCGAGTCCACCGACCGCGCGCTCAAGCTGCCGTTCTACGGCCGCGCCGGGGTGAAGCACGTGTGGCTCGTCAACCCGACGGAGCGGTCGCTCGAGGTCTACGAGAACGACGCCGGCTGGCGGCTTCACGGGGCCTTCGCCGCGGCGCAGCACGCGGTCGTCCATGCGCCGCCCTTCGAGGGGACGCCGTTGCCGTTCGCCACCATGTTCGGGCGGCCGTAACCGCCGCTGTGGTGGCTACAGCTTCGGCGTCCCGAGCGTCGCGTAGGGATCGACGATCGTCGCGACCCCCGTCTCGAGCCAGGCCTTCAAGAATGCGGTCGTCTGCGCGATGCCCTCGGGGCTCTTGGCGACGTTGCCGTGCTCGGCCTTGGCCACCGACGCGTCCGACTTCGAGATGCGATCATACTGAAACAGCCCCGCCGTGACCTTGCCGGCGTCGCGGTTTCCGAGCACGGGCGCGGCCTCCGTCAGCGGGATGATGCCAACGGACTCGACCACCGGCGGCACGTGCGGGACACCGAGCGCACGCGCAATGGACCAGTTGCAGGCGGGCGGCACGGTGTCGTCGTCCTTGGCCAGGTTCACGAGCAGCTGGGGGTGCGCCGTGCCAGTTCCGGGGAGCCGCTCTCCGAGGACGAAGCGGCCGTAATTCGACGCGTCGCCGCGCTCGATGAGCGTCTGTAGCACGGGAAAGAACCGGCGCACGTCGCCGTCACCGGCGTCCGGTGGCTTCATCACGGCGATGACGACGGCAAACTGCGCGGCATCGCGGATAATGGTCGAGACGCGCCCGCCGGGCACCGAGAGGATGGCCGCGCCGAAGCGGTCGGTGAGCGCCAGTAGTTCAGGTCCCATGATCCCGCCCAGGCTCACGCCGAAGTACCCGAGCCTCGAGGCGTCGAGCTCGGCCGTGCCGGCGAGCAGGCGCACGAGCTGCAATTTGTCGTAGGTGGACTGCCGCCAGTTGTCGCGGAGGACGCGACCCTTGAGGCTCTGGGTCACGACGTCGACACCAAAGAACCCGAGGATGCGCAGGAGCTTGTCCTTCTCGGTACCGGCTGGGTGTGCGCCGTGGGCGACCGCGTCGATAGCGACCGTCGCGATGCCCAGCGGTGCTGCGGCCTCGGCCAGCGGCGCGCCCTGGTCCTTGTCGCCGCCCAGGCCGTGGCCAAAAAGCATCACGGGAAACGGCCCGCCTTGGAGCGGGAGCCAGAGGCGCACGGGCAAATCATAGGCCGTGACGGCCTTGACAGGCTCGACGACAACCTGGTCGGGACCGCGGTAGTCCCACGCGGTGAACGTGCCCTCGCAGCGTCGGACCTTGGCCTCGACGGTGCAGGTCGGCGCCGTCTTCCAGGTGTACGTGCGCTTCTGGATGTCGGCTGTAACCGCGACGGAGGTCTCCTCGATGCTCTGGGTCGTGAACACGACCGCGGCGCTCATGTCGCCCGGCATGAGCTTCGTGACCTGGAGCAGCTCGGCGTAGCGAGAGACGAGCGGCGAGAGCCGCGCATCCGTGACGTCGCCGGTCAGCAACGCGCGCAGCGTGGGACTCGGTGCGATGCAGGCGCCAGCGGCGTCCTTGGCCCCGGTGGTTACGATCACGCCATAGCGGCGCTTCGGGTGCAGCGGCACCATCGGCCAGAGGATGGCGGTCGTACCCTCGTCGGTGACCTCGGCCTCGTAGGGGACCCGCGCGCCGGTGAGCACATCGACAAAGCGCACACTGGGGCTCTGGACGGAGTCCACCTCGCCGGACGGCAGCGCAGCGATCGGTGCGGTGAAGCGCACGATGACGCCGGCCATGGTGCCGAAGCCGTCGAGCGTCGACAGCTCTGAGAAGACGCTGCCGTAGCTGCCGGGGATGCCCGCAATCCACGGCGCGTGCGCGGCGTCCATGGTGACGCGCCGGCCGGTGAGCTGCTTGGAGTCAGCGGTGGTGTAGTAGTCGTCGGGGAAGGTCTCGAGCGCCTTGCCCGCCACCGGGTCGTACGCGTAGACTGTCGTGCCGGTGCACCACGCGATGGCCGGGCCGGTGTCGGCGAAGGTGTCAGAGTGTGCGGCAGAGTCTGTGGGAGAATCTGCGGCGGAGTCTGCAACAGAGTCTGTGGCAGAGACCGCGTCAGCAGCCGAGACTGCGTCGCTCACCGCGGTGTCTGCGCTCGCGGCATCCGCCGGCGCGCCACCGGGAGCGTCCGCGGTCACGGCGCAGGACGCGGTCGTGAACCCAAGCACCAAGAGCCAGCGCAACGCCATGGGGTCCTCCACTCAGTCGAGGCCAAGCGCCCGCAGGCGCGGCAGCAATACGGTCGTCTTGGTCGCCTCGAACACCAGCGCCTCGCGCTCGGGGCCGAGCAGCCCGAGGTGCGCCAGCTCTGGCTCGGGCCACGCCGCGAGCGTTCGGCGCTCGGGCGAGACGTTGGACAGCGATCGGGCCGAAGCCGTCACGTGCGGCGCGAGCGTGGTCTCGACGACCATCTTCGCGAACGTGCGCCCGTCGTCGTCGAAGCGCGCGAGTGAGGCCCGCACGTACTCCACACCGAACGCATCGTGGGTGTCCTCGTCCGCAAGCGTTGCAGCGAGGACCGCGCGCAGCTCGGGCTGGGTGCACCGGGCGTGCAGATCCGTGATGAACCCGACCGAGAGCGTCTCGCTCACGAGCAACATGCTGACCGCGGTCCCGAGCGCACGGGCCGGCATGGGCAATGCGAGGAACTCCGGCCGCTCGCGCTCTTCGAGCAGTTCGGGGAGCTCGGGGACGCCACCCAGAGCCTCGACGACCGCGGCGCACAGGGCAGTGTGGCGCAGCTCATCGCGCAGCGCGTCGATGGCGCCTGCGGCGACCTCCACCGGATCTCCCGAGGCCAGCACCTCGGTCACGAAGCGGGACATGACCTGCATGGAGCGAAACTCGGTCTGGACGCGGTAGCCCCACACCGCGATGGCGCGCGCCCGCAGCTCCGGGGCAATGTCCTCGCGGGCGAGCCCCGTCAGGTCTGGCGGCGAGCCGACGAAGGCGTCATGCAGCGCTCGAAACGGCGCGCCGGCGTGCCGCAGCCGCACCTCAGCGACCGCACGCGGCCTTGTCGGTCCCCATCGCGCAGGTCTGTTCGCCGCAGCGCACGAACTCCGAGACTACGGGCTTGCCGGTCACCGTCTTGGTGAGGGACGTCGCGGCGGGCACGCAGCGCTCCTCGAGGCGCCCTTGCAGGCAGACCGTCGTCCAGCCACCGGGGCAGCTCGTGGCCTCAGCCTTCGTCGGATAGCAGTCCTCCACATAGCGGGAGGTCGTACACTGGTCGGGCCCGCAGGTCTTGAACGGCGGGTTGAACGCCGGACCCGAGAAGTTGGTCGGTACCCCCGGGATGCACGCCATGGTGACCTTGCGGTCGATGCACGCCTTCTCCCAGCGCCCATGGTGATTGACGTTACAGTCGTCTGCGTTCTTGGCCGGGACCGAGCGCGTGCGCGGCACCGGACAGCGCCCGAGGTCTTGGCCGGGCACGCACGACTCATAGCCGCACTCGACGAACGGCGCGTAGGCATAGTTGCACTTGGCGTTGGCGGGGCAGCAATGGTAGGTGATGCGCCCGTTGGAGCATTGCTTGGTCTCGCTGCCGCTACACTTTGGCCGTGGCAGGGGCGGCCCCGCCTGCGTGCGACTTGGCACCGCGAGCCAGGCGAGCGCGACGACTGCGATGAGCCAGGTCCCCGCACCGGCGAGGGGCGCGCAGCCAGCGACGGCAAGTGCAAGCAAGGCGAGCGACGTGAGCGGCTTGAGCATCGGCGCAGGCTAGCAGAGCGTTCGGGTGGATGCTAACGCGGCAGCATCGGCCCAGGGACTCCAGCAGGTGCTTCAATACTGCGGAGTATCGGGATCGAGCGTCTGGTTGTACCGAAGGTGGTTGTCGAACCCGGTCTTGGGCCACGGCGCCGCCGCCAGCCCCCCGGGCTCGACCTGCAGCGCGATGAGCTCCATGCCGGCAGTCACGTACAGATACCCCTCGGTCGTCAGTGGATATGAACGCTGGGCTGGGCGGCCTGGCAGCGAGATCTTCCATTGGATGACGCCGGTTGCCTGGTGGACGGCCAGCAGGCTCGGCGCCTCGTTGGCCACATACAAGAGTCCGTTCGACGACAGCGTCGCCGCGCTCCGGATCGGGGACCCGGTGTCCGTCTGCCACTGTAGGCCCTTGAACGGCTGATCGGTCGAGATCGCGTACAGGTATCCATTCGTGCTGCCCAGGTACGCGATGTTGCCGGCGCCCACGACTGCCGTCGCGGCGAAGCTGCCGGGCGGCTGCATGACGTCACCGACGAATCCCGCGACCCAGAGTCGATGACCGGTCGTCCCGACGACCGCGTAGCTGTTGGAGTCGAGGGCCAGCTCATCGGGGATCGGCTCGCCCCCCGAGGTGCCGCTGCCCTGGTAGTTGCCCGTGCACCCGCTCGCCGTGCAGTCGAGGTCGTAGATCGAGACGTCGTAGGTATTGACGGCGGTCCATGTCCACGGTTCGCCCACGACTGGAGTTCGGGAGCCCCCGGGGTAGTAGTAGTACACTGGCGCCTTATTGCCCTTCCATGGGTAGACCTGCTTGTGGACCAGCCCACCCGCGGCAGCGATGATCCAGCCCGGCTCTCGAGCCGCCGCGGGGCAGGTCTGTAGTGCTTTGTCAATTAGGTCGCCTTCGATGAGGTCGAAGATCCCGAGCGGGTCGGTCGCGCCCAGCTTTCGCCAATCAACGTAGTAGGCTTCGCTCAGAAGATAGGTCGTGCTGTCGAGCACCGTGATGCAGTCAACCGGACCGAGGGAGACGTGAGTGTACCGCACGGCGGTCTCCTCGCCATTGGCGTCGAACTCAAAGACCGTCATCATGTACTCCAAAAGGCCAAACCAACTGGCAGTTTCGCCGCCCACAGCAAGCACACGGCCGTCAAACGTCAGCGTCGCGGCCGTGGGCGCACGTGGGGTCGAGTAGTACGGGCTCCAGTCGTCACCAACGGGCAGCGTCTCGTTGGTGTAGTCGTCAGACCACAGCGTGCGACGAAATCGCCAGCAAGGCGCCGTGCTGCCGGCTGTGGCGCACTCAGGGAAATCCAGGACCGGGGGCTCGTAGACGGTGCCAACGTCACTGCCGAGGTCGCCGCTGACGTCCGAGGGAGTAGTGGTCGTTTCACTGTCCAGCATTGGAACGATGTCCGTCAGCTCTTCAGCAAGTCCTGCATCAGCGTCGGCTACAGCGACGTCCTCGAGCGGCAGCGCCACGGTCACGTCGTCTGGCGACGGGAAGACATCGCTCGGTCCCGTTGGGCTGTCACCCTCTGTCGATGCATCCTCGGGGGGTAGGCCCGGGTCCCCGTCGACGTCGGAGAGCGCCGGCTCGACGTCGAGCTCGGCGTCTGCCGTGTCGACGATCGGCACGGCCTCGCCAAGTGCCATCTCAACATCCGTTGGACTGGTGTCGTCGACCACCGCCGTCACGTCAAGCGGACCGAGGTCCTCGGGCACGACTGGTCCGAGCGCGTCGACACCGGCTTCAGCCTCGTCGGGCGAGACGTCAATACCGCTCGCACTGTCCTCGGGCGGGACGAGCGTCACGTCCTCGGCCGGGGTCCCATCTGCTCCAGCCGTGCCTCCGTCTGCATCGGGCACGATATCCGCCAACGCGGCAACGTCCTGCATCTCCGGACCTGCGCCGACGTCGACGGAATCCTCGAACCGCACGCCCGCATCCGCCGTGCCATCCTCCGACTGCGGAGGGACTTCGTCCCTGGGGATTCCCGCGTCAGCCCCGACGTCTCGCTCTGCTCCTGCGGTGGTCGCCAGCCCCATGGACTGGCGATCCGTCGCGCATCCAGCCAGGGCGGCAATCCAGGCCACTGCGACCACGATGACACCGACCCGTCTCATGGCGTCGGCAAAGGAAGACAGGCTGCGACCGCGCCCGACAGGTCGTCATGGATCTGCACGGCGATCCCCTGGCACCGCGTTCCGGGTGGGCACTCGGCCGGGAGCAGGCCACGTCTCTGTCCGAGGTCCTCCCGGCGGCATCGCGGCGCGCAGCCACCGCCGAAGCAAATTTCGTCCTGACC
Organism: Pseudomonadota bacterium; assembly: GCA_005776585.1. GTDB lineage: Bacteria > Myxococcota_A > UBA9042 > SXOX01. The sequence goes on from SXOX01000174.1 coordinate 12,194, forward strand.
GCATGCGGGGTTGGCGAGAGTACCTGGCGCGTCCAGATGGTCGTCGCACTGCGTGGTCATCTGGGCCGGAGTTGCCGGAGCGAAGGTTGCCGCGGCTGCTGTTGGCGAGGGAGCAGCGCCGGCGGCGCTCCACGGCGAGTCGGACAGACTCGACGGCGCCACGCCGCTCCAGCACATCGAGGTCCGTCCTCGATATACTTCGAGGTTGTCGATACGACCGCTAAATCGCTTGGCCGGCAGCACACTGGTGCCACCAATCGAGACATCGCCGACGATGGGCACCAGGGGCGGCACGACGAACTGCTTGCAACAGATAGTGCTCCACCCAGTCCCGCGAGAGTTGAGGCGCTCAACCTCGACGGACAGGAACGATTGGGCTCCCAACTGCGCAACGGCCACCTCGAGTCGATACCAGCGGTGCGCATAGAGGGGCGCTCCCTCCTGACTCAGCGGAGCAATCGCATACCTCCAGCCAGCCGAGGTCGCGTAGGCCACCTGGAGAACGTACACGCCGGGATCGGTTGCGTTGGCCGGCGTCAGCTCGACTCGGAGGGACGACGCCTCGAACAACACGCGCGTGTCGAACACATGTCGGTCCACGTTGAACGCGAGGTGGAGCGCGATCGGAGGATCCAGCCCCTCGAGCCGAGACTGGGGCCTAGCTGGAAAGCGAATGTAGGAGTTCGGGTGCCCGGCAGCCGCGGTGGTCCAGAGCCGGGCGACATTGCCCCACCAGTGCGACGGGTAGTACTCGACCGCAGGGCAAATGTCCGCGCCGAGCCAGGCGGAGGTATCTCCGCACCCAAACGCGCCACCATTGAGCGGATAGCAGTCTCCATGCCCGTCAGGACAGGCGCACACGCCAAACCCCTCGACGCACTCGCCGTCAAAGTCGCACAAGCCGCTGGCGCACTCGGTGTCGTTCGAGCACATGCACCGTCCTTCGGGCCCGCAGCCGCCCCCTGCGGGGCACGGCGCACTGCCGCAGTCGATGGGCACGCACGCGGTTCCGTGCGTGCACTGGTCGGCGGGACCACACTGGTATCCCCAACCCACCGTTGCCGCGTCGATCTGCCCGTGGGGCGGCGCGCTGAGGCCGAAGCGCTCGATCGAGACGCCGAAGGCCTGCGGCATCGTCATGAGGCCTCCGACGTCTTCGGTTGCAACCTCCTCGGTCGCGCCGAGGACATATCCAACGGGATAGTTGAAGGGTAGTCGCGCGATCAAGTACTCCGGGAACGACACGACGCCCAGGCCACGGCGCCCGGTCGCGTACATTCTCAGCCAGTCGTTCTGGTCGTAGATCGAGTGATATCCCGGGGTGCTCCACCGCATCTGGCTGTCGAAGCTGTAGGTAACCACAGGAACCCCGCCGACGAGCCCGTGTGGAATGCAGCCGTCGCCCTCGGAGTCCTCGCAGACGCCGCTGTAGTCCGGTGGAACACACTGCGGAAAATCGAGACTGCACGACCAGTCCGTCGTGCTGCAGTTGCATTCCGGCTCGAGCCAGTCGCACGTGCACGGCTCATGCGCTGCACACGCCTGGGGGGTCACGCATCCGGAGACGAAGTAGTCGCCCCAGGCGCAGCGAAGCCACTCCACGTAGCGGCCAGCATTCTCGTAGCTCGCTGCCGTCACGGCGGTCACTAGATTCTCCTCTGACAGTGGCGGCAGCAGTCCGCGGGAGAACCGCGGTGAGCCGTCGCAGCCGCACGGTGGTGTGAGGCAAAGCTCTGTGCTCTTCGCTGGGTACCCGCTCGCATAGTTCATCAGCGAGGGATACACGGGGCTCAAGTTCCCGTCCGCATGCGCGCTGCTCTCCAGCGAGTATTCGCTCCCTTGGTGCTGGCCGTTGATGTGGAAGAGCCCCAGCGCATGCCCGAGCTCGTGTGCAAAGTCACTTGGCGTCGTGCTGCGCACCCAGAAGCCACGGGGGTTGGCAATCCCCACGGCCGGGTAGACGCCGAGGTAGGGCGTGAGATGAACGTCCGGGCGAACGCGCGCATAGCGGAACGTCTTCGTGAAGCGCCGCTCTGCCTCCAGCCCGAAGGTCCGCTGGCCGCGTGCGATGGCTAACTCGTCGAGACCGCCGGCCATGAGCGACGGCTCCGTGTCGAGTGCGCCAAAGGAGTAGTAGGCCCGCTCGTGGTTCGCGAAGTGCTCGAACCAGCGCTCTTGCCGAAACAAGTGCAGTCGCACCTCGTAGCGCTCTGTGAACGCGCAGCACGGCGGGTCGACCCCCGGGACGAAGGTGTCGTTGCAGAGGTATGGTTCGTAGGCGCACTCTCGCCCCTCGGTCTCGAAGATGTGTCGCACGTTCTGGACGAACGGGTCGGTCAGCCGATGATCGTGGTCGCCGGGGGCTGGGTTCAGCGGGACATCGACCTCGACCTCCAGGAGGACGTCGTAGCGATTCGGGGAGACCGGCGCCATGCGGCTGATGGGCAGCCGCCAGTCCGCGACGTGCAGTGGGCCGCGTGGCGGGGCGTAAACCGATCGTCGCTCCAACGAACCTGCCTCGAACAGCTTGGGCTTTACCTTCGGGTCCTTGTCGGACGCCACAACGACACTAAAGACCTCGGTCAGGTCGTCCAGGCCGTCGTTGTCGGTGTCTGCGGCGCTCCAGCAGTGCCCGGGCCTCACGCAGCCCGCCGGAACCTGATCGCACGCGTGGTAGAGCTGGCTCGGGTTCGCGGCCGGACAGTCCTTCAGGAAGAACGTCTCCAAGTAGAATGGGTGGTCGACAAGCGCCTGAAGCTCGGCACACGTCCTCCCGCCCAGGCCGGCCTTGCCGTCGCTTGCGCCAGGACCCGCCGGGCTGTCGCAGGTTCCCAGCGCGTGCTCGATTTCCCAGGTCAGGCCGTCACGGTCGTCGTCGTCGATGAGGTGTGGCGGGTAGACGTCAAAGCTCGGCGCACCGGGGTTCCACTCCCCCGGCGTCTCGCCGTTCGCGATCAGCTCCAGCGCGGCCAGCGCCGTTTCGGGTGCCTTGTGCCGACTCCAGAACGTGCGCAAGCGGGTCGTCGCCGCGGAAGGACTCGGCTCCTGAGCCTCGGCGTCTGCCAACCCGACAAGCAGGTAGCCGGCGTGGCTCTGCGGTGCGCTCCCGAACCACTGATTCGGGCGGCCGCACCGGTGGCGCGCGGACGAGCCCAGGCTCGGGACGAGTCGCACGAGCTCACCGGCGACGCTGTGGTCTGCAAATACTCCAGCATCGAAGTCGGAGGCCGATCGCAGGAACGCCGCGCCGCACTCGAGGCACGCGTCGAACGGCGCCCGGTCCACACACTGAAGCTCGTTGCCGTCTCCCGCCGGCGACGTAAGCAGCGCGACCTCGACCGGCGTCGTGGGCTCCCCATCGATGGCCTCCATGACGCGCATGGCCCCGATGAAGAGGGCGTCACCGCGCCGGAAGTCGAGCGGACCGACGACGGCGGCTGACAGGTACTTGAGTTGCGTGGGGTAGGCGAATGCAAAGGTCGCCAGCGATTCGCCGTCGCTCGGTTGAGCGCTGTGCACCTCGACGTCGACTGCGATTTCGGTGCTCAGGGTGTCGAGGCCACGTGACGCCGCGATCAAATCCAGATTGAGGGGCGGTCCGGCTGGCGACCGCATGTCCACGGTGCCGCCCCCCGCGAGGTCCAGTTCGAAACTGGCAACTACCGCGCGATCCGGACCAAGATCGAAGGATAGAACCGGGCTCTGCCAGCCAGGCTCGGGCGCTGCCGGGTCGCACTGCTCCTCGACCACGGCTGTGTCGAGCGACGCGGCCGTGACCCACAATAGCAACGGTGAGGGCACGACGGAGGAGGCCTGGGGAACGGTCACGCGGATCCGAAGCCACATTCCGGGGGGAACTTGCGCCAAACGGAACCGGGGAATCGGCCCCAGCTGGCCAATCGGAGGCAGCTCGCGCACAGTCTCGGGCACGCAGGCGCCCTCGAAGCACCGCTCCCCCGACGGGCACGACGTGCACATTCCGCCGCAGCCGTCCGGACCGCACCAGTCCTGACACACAGGCTCGCAGCCAGGCGCACAGCCGTCGTCGACCACGCTGTCACAGTCATTGTCGCGACCGTCGCCACACCGCTCGGCCGCACCGGGCCAACGGCTCGAGTCCGACGAGTCGCAGTCGACCCAGTTGGGTGAGCCGTCATTGTCCTCGTCGTCGTCGCAGCCGTCAAGGATGGTGTCGCCGTCGCCATCACAGAGCCCTGGTCCGACCATCGGCGCTGCGTAGTCGAGAAGCCACTCCGTCACGCACATCAGGTCGACCGCATTGAGCTCGCCGTCGCAGTTCATGTCGAAGTCGCTGGCAAGGATGCTGTTCCGACAGGCCGCCCCCGCCGTCGTGCATCCGCAGGTCCCGTCCCGAGCGTGGCCAAAGCTCACGTTCGACCCGACGCAGTCAGGCACGCAGACCCTCGCACCGTTGACCTTGCGACAGCCGCACCCGCCGACGTACGAACAGGCCGTGCCGGTACAGTCCGCGTCGACGCTGCACGCGACCGCACCGGAGCCCGTCATGTCGTGGATGTACTGGCTGCCATGAACGATGACCATGCACACGCCGTCGGCGACGTCCATGAGACCGTCACCCGTAATGTCGCCGTTGGGAAAATGCACGGTCTGACCGGGGTACTGAGCCACCGCCGATGGTGCTACAGAGAGTCCGACCACGACCAGGATGACCTCAAGTCCGCGTCCCGGGCCCAGAATCCATGGGCCCCGTGCGACATGTTTCTGCGGGGGGGGGGATTGTTTTGTGAACGCATTGGAGACCTCCCGTTCTGTGAGAAGGTTCTCACTCAGCGATAGTGCGTGTCAAGCGTTCGTTTTGAGCCCCTCGCGGCCGCGTCACGCCGACCCTCAGTGCTGAACCTGGCAGGCGCACGCGGGCCCTGTCAACGTTCCGGTTCATTTCGCTTTCCCAGAGGCGCCCATGCCCGTATAACCGCGCGCCTTGACGTCGGTCGACCCGGCGTCGTGGGAGGTTGTGATGGCAGATTGGAAGGTCACGGACGCGCTGGACACGTACGGCATCGAGCGCTGGGGCTCGGGCCACTTCACGGCCACGCCCGAGGGCACCATGGCGTTACGCCGCGGCGCCCACACCGTCGACCTCATGCAGCTCATCGCGGAGGTTCGCCAGCGCGGCATCGACCTCCCCGTGCTGCTGCGCTTTCTGGACATCATCGACGACCGCGTGGCGCTCGTAAACGACAGCTTCGCCGAGGCCATCCGCGAGTACGGCTACAAGGGCGGCTACCGCGGCGTCTTCCCGATCAAGGTCAACCAGCAGCGGCATGTGGTCGAGCGGGTCATGTCCGCCGGGCTCAAGTACCACCACGGCCTGGAGGTCGGCAGCAAGCCGGAGCTGCTGGCCGCGCTGGCGCTCATCGACGACGATCACGCGCTGATGATCTGCAACGGCTACAAGGACGAGGAGTACATCGAGACGGCGCTCCAGGGCCTGCTCATCCACCCGCGCATCATCATCGTCTTGGAGCAGCCCGAAGAGCTCAAGGCCATCATCGACATCGCCAAGAAGCTCGGCGTGCGCCCCATCCTCGGCGTGCGGTGCAAGCTCTCGTCCAAGGGCTCCGGCATGTGGGAGTCCTCGGGCGGAGACTCGGCCAAGTTCGGGCTCTCGGCGGCCGAGATTCTCGACGTCATCTTGGAGCTGCGCAAAGAGGAGATGCTCGACTGCCTCGTGCTGCTGCACTTTCACATCGGCAGCCAGATCTCGGCCATCTCCAAGCTCAAGCGCGGGCTCAAGGAGGCCACCCGCTTCTATGTCGAGCTCAAGCAAATGGGGGCCAACCTCCAGTACTTCGACACGGGCGGCGGCCTCGCGGTCGACTACGACGGCAGCAACTCGTCGAACGGCTCCTCCAAGAACTACGCGGTCCAGGAGTACGCCAACGACGTGGTGTACGCCATCATGGAGGCCTGCGACAAGGCCGAGATCCCGCACCCGACGGTGGTGACGGAGTCCGGGCGCGCGCTCGCGGCACATCACTCGGTGCTCGTGTTCAATGTGCTCGGCGTGACGACTCTGGCCAACGACGTGACGCGGGAGCAGCTCCAGCAGACCGCGGGCGGCAAGCTGCCGGACATCGCCGAGGCCATGCTCGAGCTCGTGGAGGGCGTCGATGAGCGCAACTTCATCGAGCGCTTCCACGACGCGACGGAGCTCAAGGGCGAGACGCTCTCGATGTTCAATCACGGCCTCATTACGCTGCACGAGCGCGCGCTCGCCGAGAAGGCGTTCTGGGCCTTCTGCACGCGGCTGATGAACGTGCTGCGGCGCCGAGGCGGGCCCATCCCGGAGGAGATGACGACCCTCCAACGCCGCTTGGCCGACATCTACTACTGCAACTTCTCGCTCTTTCAGTCGATCCCGGACGCGTGGGCGGTCCACCAGGTCTTCCCCGTCTCGCCGATCCACCGGCTGGCGGAGGAGCCCACGCGCTTCGCCATCCTGGCGGACTTGACGTGCGACTCCGACGGCAAGATGGACTGCTTTGCGGGCGACGACTCGGAGAAGTCCAAGGTCCTGCGCCTGCACACCATGCCGCAGAACCCCAACGACGACTATCTGCTGGGTGTGTTCCTCGTTGGCGCGTATCAGGAGATCCTGGGCGATCTGCACAATCTTTTCGGTGACACCAACTCGGTACACGTGAGTGTCGACGCCGAGGGCGGGTATGTGATCGAGGACGTCGTGCTCGGCGACACCGTGGCCGAGGTGCTGCATTATGTGCAGTACAACCCCGAGGACCTCGTCAATCGGTTTCGCAAGAAGGCCGAGCGCTCACTGAAGAACGGCTCGCTCAACCTGGCGCGCTCCCGTGAGCTGGTCAAGAACTACGCCGAGGGCCTGCGCGGCTACACGTACCTGGAGCAGGGCGAAGGGTAGCCTGGACGAAGTCGCCCTTGGCCCCGCGGCCGTGCCACACCGAAGGGCGTGGCCCTACTCCGTGCAGGGGCACTCGCCCGTGATCACGCCGCCGCAGAGATAGTCCTCCCGCGACAGGCAGTGCGTCAGCTCTTTCATCATCAGCGGCGTCGAGAAGAGCACCTCGACGACGAACGGGTTGGCCAGCGGCGCCGAAGAGTAGCCCGTCTCGAAGGACAACGGGAACGGGAGGGGCACCTCGGCCACGGTGTCATTCGTCTCGTCACAGCAGCCGTGAGTGCGGCCCTCGGCGTCGGTCTTCACGAGCCGAAACCAGTGCGCGGGGTTCGACACCGGGAAGTGGTGGGACTCCGTGAACAGCACGCCGCCGCCGTCTGCGGTCACGTCGCCGTCCAGGTAGTTGACGTAGCCGTCGGGGCCATACGAGCGGGTCCACAGCACATCCCCGCCGTAGCCGAGCCCCATCTGAAACTCGTCAATATGGGAGCCGAACACGCGGTAGCCGCCCTGCCCTTCGACGGCGGCCGACGCGATCGACTGCGAGCCGAGCGGATACGCGTTGGCCCAATCCAGTGAACCGACCGCGTCGACCTTGAAGACCACCGCATGCTCGGCGGTGAGCGGCGCACTGCCCGAGTTGGTCGCGATGAGGGCGCCGCCATCGCTGGTGGGGCTCACGGTCTGCCGGCCGATGATCGCGTAGCTGCTGCCCTCGGGGCCGGTGCCACCGAACGTCTTCGTCCACAGGACGTTGCCAATCGCGTCGATCCGAACGAGCCACAGGTCCTGCCCGCCAGCGCCAAAGCTGGAGGTGTTGCCGAGGATCAAGAAGCCGCTGCCTTGCTCGATGAGCGAGTTTCCCTCGTCTGCCGCGACGCCGCCGATCGTGCGACCCCAGAGATAGGTGCCGGCGGCATCGACCCGCGCCACAAACAGCTGACCACCGAGCTCGCCCGTGGCGACGACGTCGCCGTTGCTGGCCACGACGAGTCCATAGACCGCTCCGGCCAGCTTCTGCGACCAGACGACGTTGCCCGCGCTGTCAATCCGGGTGAGCCGACCATCGATTCCGGCGAGGACGAAGCCCAAGCCAATCTCGACGACATCGGCCCAGGTGCTCCCGACCTTCATGAACCACTGGAGGCTGCCAAAGGCGTCGGTGCGCGCCACGGTCCCGGCGTTCAGACCGCCAACCATCAGAAAGCCGAGATCGGAGGTCTGCAGACCGGCCACGGCGTGGTGGTAGCCGGTGTTGGAGCCGTTTGGAACGTAGATCTGATCGAAGGTCGTCTTGACCCCGGTGTCCGCGACGACGCAGCACGTCAACGAGATCGCCGAGTCGGGCGCGTAGCACACGCAGCCGTCGCAGTAGGCGCCCTTGATGCAGCTGCCGACGCCGCAGCCTGGCGTGACCTCGCCGCAGTGGGTCTGGTGGCAGCTGCAGAAGAGCTGGCTCACTGGAGACTCGGGCGGGTAGCAGAGACAGCTGTCGCAGTATCCGCCGCCCTTCTGGCACGTGCCCACGCCGCAGTTGGGCTGGAGCGCACCGCCGCACATGACCAGCGAGATGGGCTCGGTCGCGAGATGACAGACTGGCGCGTCGCAGTGCGTCCCCTCGCAGTAGGCGCCGCCAACACAGGTGCCGACGCCGCAGCAGGGGTCGACGAACCCGCCGCACATCGCCAGTGACATGAGCGAATCCGGCGTATAGCATCGCGGGTTGGGGCAGTCGGGACCGTCACAGTACGAGCCGCCGATGCACGTACCGATGCCGCAGTCCGGGCACTGGCCGAGTCCGAGCTTTTTCGCCGTACAGCCTCCGGGCTTGTGCAGCTTCTCAAGCGCCTTCGCTGCCTGCTTCTCAGCCTTCTCGGCCGCCTTGGCGAGCGCCTTTTCGCTCTCGCACTGGTCTGGACAGCCGTCCCCGTCGCCGTCGACGCCCACCTGGCTCTTGCCGCACTCCAGCGGGGCGCAGCAGACGCAGGCGTCATCGCAGCCATCGCCGTCGGTGTCGGCCGAGTGGGTGCCCTGAGGGCACGCCTGGCACGAGTCGATGAGGCAGTCGCCGTTGGCGTCCAGCGGCATCTGCGTGGCCGAGCAGGAGTGATGACCCGTCTGGCATTGCCGCGCGTAGTTGCACTTGCCGTTCAGCTTGGCTTTGAGCGGTTGGCACTCCGCGGCCCGGGCCGCGTCCGGGTTGCTCATGCTCCACGCGGCGATGGCGCACATCACCCAAGACATCACCTTCGTCATCTGGCCTCCTGCCTGCCCGCCCTCAATCGAACGGTTTCTGCTGAACCGGTCAAGGAGATTCGTCGGCGGCACCAGCCGTCGCCGGTTGGCGCCGATTCCACCAGCTCAAGCTTCCGCGTGCGGGCTCGACGACCTCGGTCGCCTCCGGCTCGTCGTACGGGCACGCCGCAGCCAGGCCCAGCAGCGGATGACCCACGGGCGATAATGCACGCAGCTGAGCCGGAGCGGCGGAGACGCCAACCGCGGCGGGAGGCGGCGCGAGCTTGCGATGCTGTACGCGATGCGCCACTTGGAGAGGGGTTCCCGCCGCGGGGGCCGTCGCGACGGCCTCAGGACACGGTCGGGACAATGAAGCCTTCACGGAGAGCCGCATCGCGCAACCGCAGGTCCATGGTCACAAACGAAACCCCCGTCGGGTCGTCCTCTGCCATGACCAACGCTGCGGCCAGCTGCATTGCGTCCGCGGCACGCAGGACGTGGACGGCCAGGAGCCGCCGTGCTTTGGCCTTGATCGGCGCGACGGCGGACACCTCGGTCCACGTGGCGGCCAAGGCGTCGAGGCGCGCCAGCGCGACTTGAGTCTCAGAGGCGTCCAGTCCGCCCTCACGGCGTTTGCGTTGCAGGCTGGAGGTCACCTCCAGAATGGAGAGAGTCCAGACGACAACGCTGGTCGTACTCGGTCCCGAGGACAGGAGCGCGCGGCAGGACGGACTGGCGGCCTCCTCGACGATGAGCGGCACGAGCGCAGACGAGTCCCAGAAGGTCATGGCCTCTCGTCACGCTCGGTCAACAAGGTGGCCGACGCTGGCTCACCCCGGGGGCGTGGGCCAGGCTCGAGGAGCAATTCAGGGAAGGCGCCGCGTCCGCGGACGATGAGCCCTCGGCGCTCCAAGCTCGCGAGCCGATCTTCGTCACCGCCCGCGCCAGCCGTCGCGATCGGGACCAAATCGGCGGCCGGCGTGCCGCGAACCAGGATGCGGACCCGCTCACCCGAGCGCGCGCGCTCGACGAGCTCGGAGAGGCGATTCTTGGCATCGGTCAGGTTGGTCGTTTGCATCCAGCTAGAATAGCTGTCTGCTTGGGAGCCGCAAGCGCGGCGACGCTACTTCACCGTCAAGCGCGCGGGCTCGACGTACTCTGTGGCCTCGGGCTCGTAGTACGGATAGGCCGAGACGAGGCCCGGAGAGACCGTGCCTTCGCGGCGCGCTGTCAGACGTAGCGGGAGCCGCGTGACAGCGCCCGCCTCGAAGCGCTTGAAGTAGAACACGAGCCGCTGACCTAGGCGCTCGACCTTCTCCGGCTGAGTCTGTGCCTCGGCGCGCGCCCAGTCGACGTCGAAGCCGGCGGGGATACCCACCACCACCGTGGGCATGGGCACGGCCTTCTCGAGCGTGGTCACGGTCACGGCGTACTCGACATCGCTGTCGAGGCGCATGGGCTCGGTCGGCAGCCCCGCGACCGCGAGCACGAGGCGCGGCGCCTTCGGCTTGGGGAGGCTCGCAGCGTCCACGTTGCGGGTCGCGCCCAGCTGGACGCTCAAGGCGCCCTCCCCTTCGAGGGTCATGCCGAGCGCGTAGTGCGTCGCCGCGGGCGGCAGCGCGATGGTGCGCACGAGGTCCCCGTCGCCGGCGGCAAGCGACAGCCGAGCGAAGGGTGAGCCATCGAGGGTGACGACGACGTTGCCTTCGGCCTTCCCGGTGCGCTGGCCTTCCGCGGTCAAGAGCGCCTCGAGGGCGAGCACCGTCGACTGCGTCGTTGTCCATCCCCCACCCGCCTGTCGCCGCGCAATGAGCTCGGCGACGCCCTTCTGGCCGTCGCCGGAGGAGTCCGGCGCTGCGAGGAGTGCCAAGGTGGCGAGCGCGGTCGTCTCGACCAGAGCAGAATCGCCGTAGGCGTGGCTATGAGTGGCGACCTTGGGCTGCCACCGCAGGCGCTCCTCGGTCGCGGTCGCCTGGCTGAGGAGACCACGGCGTGCCTGGGGTGCGCCGCTGCTGTCCCCGGTCGAGAGCGCGAGCGCGACGAGCGCCTGCACGTACGGGTCCTTGGCCTCCTGCGCGTGCTTTTGGACATACGCAATCGAGGGGGCCGCCTCGCTCGCCTTGCCGGCACGGGCAAGCGCCCAGCCGATGTAGGCCGTGACGGGCAGCGCGTTGTTTTGGATACCGGACCACGACTCCGCGTGCAGATACTCCTTGTCGGGCTCGAACGCGCCATCGGCCCGGCGCTGGGTGAGGAGCCAGGCGAGCGTGCGGGCGCGCACGGCCGAGTCGATGGGGATCGAGCGCGCCATGGCCTCGAACTCCATGACACCAAACGCCGTGAGCACCTTGTTGGCCGGCGCTTTGCCGAACCACGAGAAGCCGCCGCCCTTGACCTCGAAGCTCTTCAGGCGCTCCCACCCGGCGCGCAGCAGGCCCTCGGCCTTGCCGCGCACCTCCGGAGCGTCCTTGTTGGTGCGCTTGAGGTAGTCGAGGACGAGCGCGTTGGGGTAGGTCGTCGACGAGGTCTGCTCAAAGCAGCCCGACGGCGAGCGCAGAAGCTGCTCCAGACCCTCCACCGCGGCTCCGGCGGCGCTCGCGTAGAGGCGCACGCTGGCCTGTCGTGTCCCGGGCACCGCGTCGGCGGAGACGCGCAGGTCGAGCGTGGAGGGGGTCCCGGCCACGAGCCGCGTCGTGGCTGCGACACCAACGGGCACGCCGGTCGGCACCACGGTCAGCGAACGGACGACGCCATCGGCCTGACCTTGGCCCTTGGCCGTCACCGTCGCCTTGAGCTGCCCGAGGCGAGCAGCCACGAGCCGGAGCGGCAGCGCGAGCGAGCCACCCGCGGGCACGGTCACGTCGCGGTCGAGGCTGCCCTTCCCTGCGCCATCGACCGTGGCGACGACGTGCACCTCCGCCGCGGCCTTGGTGCGATTGGTGACCCCAATGGGGATGACGAGCTCGTCGCCGAGGCGGAGCTCGGCGGGGAGGCTCACGTCGACCGAGAAGGGCTGTGTGACCTCGATGGCCATCTCGGCGGCGCCGAGGCCGCCGGCCTCGCTGACCGCGCGCGCCTGGACGAGCCAGCGCGTGAGGCTGTCTGCGACCGGAAAGCGCAGCGTCGCGCGACCCTGCGGGTCGGTGATGACGGTCGTGACGAGCAGGGTCTCGGGGAAGTGCGTGCGCAGGGGCACGGGAGCCATCGCGAACCCGAGGATCCGCCCGTGATGGGCCCCACCGCCGCCGCTGCCGACGCCGCCGAAGCCGAAGGCGGCCATCGCAGAGGACCGGTGCACGCAGCGCGCCAGGCCCGGGAGGCTGCCCGACCGGGTTGTAGCGTGGACGTCGTCTTTTGAGCGCTCCCGACCGTCGACGCCGCGCGACCACACGGACACGGTGACCACGCCGCACTTCGGGTCCGGCGAGACGCCGAGCTCCAGCGATCGCCCCCACGGGTCACGCGTGTCGAGGGCCGTGAGGCGATGGGAGGCGACGAGGCTGGTCAACGTCGGTGCCTTCGCGCGCGCTCCGGCCTTCTCGTAGTAGGCGAAGACCGCCTTCGCGATGCGCGCGGCGCGCGCGTCGACCGCTCCGCGAAAGGCGCTCGCGGCGGCAGACGCGCGGGGCAAGGCCGACTCTTGCTTGGGTCCGAGCGCGTAGGTCGACTCCGCGGCGGCTGCGAGCACCGAGAGGCGTACTGTATCCCGAGCCATCAGCAGACCGTGCTCGGCCCACGGCGGCAGGACCAGGTCGGTGGGGCGCTTCCGGAAGTCCGAACCGAGCCGCAGGAGCGCCAACTCGATGCCCGGCTGCTCGAGCCCCAGCGCGCGCAGGCCCTCGTCGACGATGGCGACGCTGACCGCGCCCGCAGTGGGACGGTCGTCGTGGTCGGTCAGGAGCACGTCGAGCGTGACCGTCTCGCGCGGTCGATAGCTCTCGCGGTCGGCGCGCAGCCCGATCTTGAGGTCTCGCCCGTCGATGACGTGGGCCAGACGCGTCGCGGTGTGGAGCGTGCCTTTGGCATCGGCACCGAACGCGAAGACCCGCACGGTCCCGCCCACTCCCGCGGGCACCGGCAGCCGAAGCCGCGTGACGCCATTGCGGAGGAGCCCGACGGCCGACGCGACCGGCTGCTGGCCGACGACGAGCGCGACCTGCACCGAGCCGGACAGGATCGTGTCGTGAACCGTGACGTCGAGGCTCTCGCCGGGGCGAAGGACGGCGCGATCGAGGAGCAGCGCGCCAAGGGCGCCCTGGGACGGCATCGAGACGGCGACGCGTCGCGTGCCCTTGCGACGCCCGGCGGCGACGGTGAGCTCGACCGGGCTGCCGGCGTCGAGCTTGGGCAGCGTCATGAGCGCGAGCCCATCGGCGTCGGTGCTGGCCGTGACCGCCGCGTCGGCCACGCGCGCGGTGACGGTGGCCTTGACGGGCGCGCCGGAGGGCTCGGTGGCGACCACCCAGAGGCGACGGTGCGTGCCGGCCTGCAGACGTCCCCCTTCGGGGATGGCGTAGACACGGAGGCGACCGTCGTCGATGGCGAGCTGGGCGCGTCCCTCCCCGATCTCCCCTGCCGGAGTCTCGGCGCGCGCGATCACCTGGAGGCTCGTCTGACCTGAGAGCTTCGCGGGGTCGACGCGCACCTCGACCTCGGCGTTGCCGGTCGCGTCGGCGACGAGCGGCGCGCGCCCGACCTGGGTCCCGTCGGCCCGCTGCACCCGCACCTCGCCATGGCTCCCGGCCGTGGGACCGGCGTCGAGGCGGCGGACGCCGATGGTCACCTTGACGACCCCATCGGACTGCCGCACGACGTCCGCGTCCCCGGTGACAGTCAGCAGCACGCGCGGCGGCACATACCGCCCGGCCTTGAGGCGACGCTCGGAGGCGGTGCCCTCGACCGTCGCCTTGGCGATCACCGCGTCGCCCGTGTAGCTGGCGGGCACGACGAACCGGGTCTCGGCGAGGCCAAAGCGTGTCGTCTCGACGGTCTCCCGCAGTAGCGGCGTGCCCTGCCCGCTCTGGAGCTCGATGACGGCCTTCGCGCCGCGGACCGGCTTTCCGGTCCCGAGATCGAGCACCAGCGTGCGGACGTGCACCCTCTGACCGGGTTGAACCAGGGGACGGTCGGTGGAGACGGCGACGCGCACGCCGCGCACGAGCGAGACCGCCGAGGTCAGCTTGGCGCCCGCCGCGCGCGCCTCGATCTCGCAGCGCCCGGTCGCGTTGGCGGGGACCATGAGGGGGGCCGTGACGGGTCGCCCAACGCCGGTCGCGTCGGACTGGAGGCGTCCCAGCTCGAAGCGGCGCTTCCCAGCCTCGCAGACGAGCGCGACGTCGATGGGGATGAGGGCCTCGGGGCCCCCGGTCCGGCGCGACACCACGAGGTGCGGCAGCAGTGGCAGCCCCGCAGAGAGATTCGGCGGGGCAACCAGCGTGAGCTCGATGGGGGGAAAGAGATCGGCGAGGGAGGCGCGCAGACCGTCGATCTCTACGAGGCGCAGCATCGGATCGACCATGCCTTCGCCCCGCAGCACGAGCCGCCCTGCGTGGTCGAGCCGGCCGGAGCCGACGCGCTTCTCGGTCGCGTCCAGCACCCGGATCCGCGCGCCCGGCGTGCCGCCCTCGAAGACGAGATCATCGCCTTGGGTGAAGGCCTTCAGCGCCGCGCCCGCGGGCTCCGCGAGGCCAAGAAACAGGACGACTGTCGATGCCAAACCTGCTGCAACGTTCCACTTCGAGCCCATTCGCCACCTCCGCATCTGCCCGCTTCCGACAACACCGCATGCGACGGCACGGCGCCGTCTCGAGCTGGGACAACCGAACAAGCGCAAGGTTCCGAAAAATCGCGGGGCGGGGAATTACTTGGGGCGAGCGAGCGCCCGTCGCGTCTCACGCAGGGCGACGGTGAAGGCCTCACCGCCACGGTCGAGCGCAAACGGGTGCACCTGCGGGAGGCCGTCATGCTCGATGGCGACGAGTGACGGCCGCCGCGGATGGTCCTGCCCGACGCCGAAGCGGCGACGGCTCGACGGCAGGTGGTGATAGAGCACGCGTTCGCCCGGAGGGACGCCCAGCAGGCCCGGGCGGTCCGAGAGCGCACCGTCGAGATGGAGGCGGCCGTGGACGCGCACGGGCTGGAGCAACCCGGGAAAGGCGCACGACGCCTGAATGGCCGGAGCGAGGAGGCCGGAGTCCAGGACGCGCGGTCGGCGCGCCAGGAGGTCGAAGGCGGTCACGGCGACGGGCGTGGGGCAGGCCTCGAAGGTCGCGTGGCCGAGGAAGTCGTCGAGGATCTGACGAAAGCGGTCACCGCGCAGCAGGCCGAGGCCCGGCTTGGGGTCCCAGAAGTCCGCCCGTCTTACCGCCAGAAAGCGGTCGCGCAGCTCGGGTCCCGTGCGTCCGCTCGCGACGAGACCGGCCACGAGGGCACCCGCGCTGGCGCCACTCAGGCGCGCAGGTCGCAGCCCGGCCTCATGCAGCGCGGCGACGAAGCCGGCGTGCGCGTAGAACCCGAAGAAGCCGGCGGAGAGCGTGAGGGTGAAGGGTCCCTCGGCGAGCCAGTCCGCGATGGTGGCGTTCATGAACCGACGCTATGCCCGGTTGGGTCGGGGGTCAACGGCTGTCACGGCGCAACGCGCCAACGACCGCCACGGCTCGGCTCGACCGGACCATCGAAGACGCCCGCGATCGCCGTACCGCAGCTGGTGCATCGCCCGTCGCCGATCGCGCGCGGGGTGACCACATGCCAGTCGCGCGCGATGACGACGGTCCCGCAGCCGGGACACAGCGTCGCGCCGCCCTCGGTGTCGTGGACGTTGCCGGTGTAGACGTAGCGCAGGCCGACCTCGCGGCCGATGCGTCGGGCGCGCGTCAGCGTGGCCGGCGGCGTCGCAGGGCGGTCGCGCAGCTTGAAGTCAGGATGGAACGCCGTGAAGTGCAGCGGCACCTCGACTCCGAGCTCCGAACCGACCCACGTGCATAGCGCGCGCAGCTCCGCGTCGCCGTCGTTGAGCCCGGGGATGAGCAGGGTCGTGACCTCGAGCCAGACCTTGCGCTGCTGCGCCAGCCAGATGAGCGTCTCTTTGACCGGTTCGATGTGCGCGAGCGTGACCTTGCGGTAGAAGGCCTCGGTGAAGGCCTTCAGGTCGACGTTCACGGCGTCGATGTGCGCGTACAGATCCGGTCGTGCCTCGGCGGTCACGTA
This sequence comes from Pseudomonadota bacterium, assembly GCA_005776585.1. Lineage (GTDB taxonomy): Bacteria > Myxococcota_A > UBA9042 > SXOX01. The sequence continues at coordinate 28,554 of SXOX01000174.1, forward strand.
GCCCGCCGTCACGAGCACGCTGCGGAGGCCGTTGGCCCGCGCGGCCTTGCTGATGTCGATGGCGTACTCAGCCCAGGTCACCGGATCGTTGTAGGTCATCGCCACCGACGGGCAGCCCTCGCGCCGTGCCAACGCGACGATGGCCTCCGGGCTCGCCTCGACGCGCACGGCCTCGTCGAGCGTCGCCGCGCTGATGCTCCAGTTCTGACAGAAGCGACAGCCCAGGTTGCAGCCCGCGGTGCCGAACGACAGCACCGACGTGCCCGGAAGGAAGTGGTTCAGCGGTTTCTTTTCGATCGGGTCGACGGCAAAGCCGGTCGTCCGGCCGTACGAGAGCTGGACCAGCTCGCCGTCCTGCGCGGCACGAATCGCGCAGAAGCCCGTCTGCCCCTCATGGAGGCGACACAGGCGCGGGCAGAGCGTGCACGCGAGCCGGTCGTCAGTGTCGCGGTGCCAGTAGCGCGCGGGGCGAGGGGTCATGAACCAAGGATAGCGCCGACGCGAGCTCCAGGCCTTGGATCGAGGCGATATTCCCGGGTGGCCGGTTGCGACCGCCAAGCCTGACGATGGCCCGAATCGCGCTTGCAGGCGTCATTGAGCTGGCTATCATAGCCAGATGATTACGAGCACCATCTCCAACGCAAAGAACACCCTCTCGGCGCTCCTACAGCTCGTTCAGCGCGGGGAGACCGTCGTCATCCTCGACCGAGACCGTCCCGTGGCACGCCTCGTGCCAATCGAGGGCGGTCCGCAGGAATCGGACGAGGCGTGGCTTGCCGAGCAGGAACGCCAAGGGCTTCTTCGTCGAGGAAAGGCCTCGTTTCCCGCAGGTTGGCGACCAGAGCCGGTTAGCCCGATCGAGGGGGCCGATGTCGTCGCGGCGCTACTCGCTGACCGCGAGGAGTCTCGATGAGGTACTGGGATTCATCGGCGATGGTCCCATTGCTTGTGTCACAGAGACACAGCGAGGCCTTGGTGGGGCTCGTCGCCTCGGACAACAACCTCATAACCTGGTGGGGCACACGCGTTGAGTGCGTCTCCGCGCTGGCTCGCCTCGGACGCGAAGGCGGGCTCGACCCGATCGGGCTCCGCGACGCGTTACGACGGCTGCGCGAGCTCGCACTGGGCTGGTCCGAGCTCTCGCCCTCCGAGCCTGTCCGGCACCTTGCGGAGGCGCTGCTCCTACGCCACCCGCTTCGTGCGGCCGATGCCCTGCAACTGGCTGCGGCCCTCGACGCAAGCTCGAGGTACGCCGGCGGACTCACGCTCGTCTGCTTGGATGATCGCCTACGGGAAGGAGCTGTTCGCGAGGGGCTCGACGTTCTCCCGTAGATGTCTGCTCACGCGAGGTAGATCGCCTTCGTCGACGCCGCCGACGTGCAGCCGTGAGACAAGGCACGCGTGTTCCTCATGCGTGCTCCTGACATCGGATTGCGGCGATGAGCGCGTCGGAAGTCGAGGCCGCCACGAGCGCAGCCACGACATCGGGCCGCGCCAGCCGGGCCGTCGTCGCGAGCAGCTCCAACAGTCGGCGATCGGCGGACGGCCCCGCGATCGCGACCACGACCTGGAGAGGCCGACCGTCGGGCGTCGGCGCCGGTAGCGGCGTGGCCAGCGTCACGACGGCGGCCGCGAGGGTCGCGCCGGGCACCACCGCATGCGGAATCCAGACGCCTGCGCCCACATAGGAGGGCGTCTCGGACTCCCTGCGGCGCATCGCCTGAGCCACGTCGTGCGCGCCGACGCCCGCGGCAGCGCGGGTCGCCGCGACGTCCAATGCGTCCGCCTGGTCCCTGCACGACATCAACGGCAAGGCGCTCTCGGCCGTCAGCAGGCGCCCCAAGGACGGCGGCTCGCCCGAGGAGCGAGGCACGACCGTGTCGATGAGGCTGCGCACGTCGCGGATCTGCCGCGCCGTGAGGCGGCGCCGGGCGACGTCGATGAACAACCCGGCGGCCTCCGGGACCTCGGCGAGGTACTGCGCGACGAACGGGCTCGTCCGCTCGGCGAGCTCGATGAGCAGCAGCGGCGGCAGGTTGAGGGTCTTGGCGATGGCGGCGAGCCGATCGGCCGTCGGCGGCGCGTCGTGTCCGTTCTCGACGCGCGAGAGGTAGGCGTTGGAGACCCCGATGGACGTGGCCATCGAGCGCAAGGACAGCCCCGCGTCGACGCGCAGCAGCCGCAGGACGGCACCGAACGTCATGGCCCCGCCGCCGCGCCGCGAACGACCAGCAGCGAGACCGGGCTGTGGTCGACGAGGTACTCGGGCTGCACCGCGAACGGTCGCTCGGCGAGGCCCCACTCCTTGCCGGCGCCGATGATCACGAGGTCGTAGCCCGAGCGCATCTCCTGAAGCGCGGCCTCCGTCGGCTCGGTGCTCTCGACGACCTTGATGTCGACGCGACCATCTGCAGACGCTGGCTCGTGGAAGACCTGCTCGACCTCGCCGCTAACGTTGAGCCGCGGCTCACTGCGAGAGCGCCCGGGCGAGACGACATGCAGGATGGTCACCCGCGCGGTCGTGTGCTCGTGGAGTCGGTTGGCGAGCTCCATCGCGGCGTGGTCGTGCGGATTGCCGAGGTACGGGACGAGCACGCGAGACACGGTGACCAGCCCGCGGTCGACCAGAACGCCAACGCGACGTCGGGACTGGCGCATGACGTTGAACACCGTTCCTGAGAGGGCGGCGCCACCCAGGATCGGCTGCCGCCAGCCGAGCAGGATGATGTCGGTCTCCTTGACGTCGGCCACGCTACATATGTCGCGCGCCGGATTCGCCGACACGAAGGTGATGGGACGCGCGCGCAGCCCGGCGGCGGCGCTCCGCTCGAGCAGCGGCGCCAGCGCCTGTTCGGCGCGCTCGCCGTCATGCGGAACGTGCTGGGGGACATACGCCGAGACGCGCTCGGGAGGTGGCTGAAGTCGCAGCACGTAGGCGCTGCTGTCCTCCTTCTGATCGCCTACGAGCGCGTCGAGCAGCGTCATCAGGCCGCGCACGGTGTGCTCGTAGGCCACACAGACGAGCACGGTGAAAGCAGGCCGAACGGCGGGGGCGACCTGGGGCTCGGTGGTCTCCGCCAGCTCGCGGGCGAGCGCCTCGGGCGGATAGACGAGGTGAAGAATCGGACTGGTCATGAATGTCGTCACGAGCGCCATGAGGACCATCATCGTAAACAACAGCGGCGAGATGACGCCGAGGTCGAGCCCGATGTTGAGCACGACGAGCTCCATGAGCCCGCGCGTGTTCATGAGGATCCCGATGGCGCCCGACTCGCGCCAGGTCAGCCCCGTCAGACGCGCGGCCACGAAGCTCCCGCCAAACTTGCCGAGGCACGCCACGAAGATGACGATGAGGCACATCACCCACGCCTCGCTCGTGTTGAGCAGCCCGATCTCGGTGCGCAGGCCGCTGAAGGCGAAGAAGAGCGGCAACAGGAAGACGACGACGAAGTCCTCGAGCTTCTCGGCGAGCGCGCGGGCGAGGCCGCCTTCCCGCGGGAGGATGACGCCGAGCATGAACGCGCCGAAGAGCGCGTGGATCCCGATGGCCTCGGTCGCAAACGCCGAGGTCAGCAGCAGGACGAAGGTGACGGCGACGAGGTTCTGGGTCAGACCGCTCTCGGCCTTGGGCACCATGCGGCGCAAGAAGGGACGGACGAGCAACAACATGACCGTGATGTAGGCGAGCGCCAACACGGTCGTGAGGACGGCGCCGGGGAGTCCCGTCGAGCGCGCGGCCGAGACGACGAAGGCGAGGAGGCACCAGGCGGTGACATCGTCTACCGCGGCGCAAGCGATCGCGAGCGCGCCCACTCGGGAGCGCACGAGGCGGCGCTCGGTGAGGATGCGCGCGAGGACCGGAAAGGCCGTGATGCTCATCGCGATGCCCATGAACAGCCAGAACGCCGTGTACGACACCGCCGGGTTCGAGACGCGCGGGTAGAGGTAGACTGCGAGGGCCGCGCCGAGTCCGAAGGGCACGACGATGCTCGAGTGGCTGATGATGAGCGACTGACGGCCGCGGCCGCGCAGGAGCGTGGGGTCGAGCTCGAGGCCGACCAGGAACATTAAGAAGATGAGCCCGACCTGCGACAGGATGCCGAGGAGAGGCATCGACGACTTTGGAAAGAACGTGTCGACGACGTCGGGGGAGAGCCAGCCCAGCAGCGAGGGACCGAGCACGATGCCCGCGACGACCTCGGCGATGACGAGCGGCTGCCCGATGAGTCGACCGACGACGCCGAGCAGCCGGGACGCGAGGATGATGATCACGGCCTGCGCAATCACCAGCGTGAGCGGAGAGTGGAGCAGCTCGGCCATGCTAAGGCGGTACTTAACATGAACACGCGCCGTCGGAAACGGCGATCGGCGGCTTCTAGGTCAAGACGGTCATCCCGAGCGCGCTCTCGAGCTCGGCGAGGGCCTCACCGCTATAGACCGCGAGGCGCTGCATGTGGGGCAGCGTGTCGCGACAGCCGATGAACCCCAGGTTGAGCGAGCCGGCATAACTCTGACAGGTGATATTGAGCGCGAGGCCGTGAAACGGGATGGACATCGGGTAGGCCGCCTCAAGCCGCGCGCCACGGAAGTACAGCGGCTGCTCGGGGCCCGCGACGTTCGAGATGACGACGTTGAACGCCGGCCGGATGCGCCCGATTGTGCCGGTGAGCATCTGGAGCGCAAACGGCACCATCGTGAGCATGCTGAGCTGGATGATGGCGTTGCCGGAGAGACCTTGGAGCTGGTCTTTGGCCTGGCGGGTCGACGTGATGATCTCGCGCAGCCGCGCCAAGGGATCGGCGAGGTGCGTGGCCAGCGAGGCGAGGATGGCCCCGACGGCATTGCCTCCACCGGGATCGTCCTTGGGTCGCGCGTTGACCGGCAGCATGGTGATGAGCGGCGCGTCCGGCAGCGCGCCCATCTCGCTCAGGAACCGACGGAGACCGCCGGCGGAGAGCGCAAGGACGACGTCGTTGAGCGTGCCGCCGGCCGTCTTGGCGACGGCCTTCACGCGGGCCAGAGACAGCTGCTGCGTCGCGAAGCGGCGGTTTCGACCGATGCGGCCATTCAAGATGCTGGGCGGCGCGCGCAGCGAGCGCTCGAGCGTGCTGTCGGGGCGACGCGCGGCACGGACGGCGTCCATCAGCGAGCTGCCGAGCGAGCGCGCGGTGCCGAGCTGAGAGCGCACCATGCCCATGAGCGCACCAAACGGAGCGCCAGGGGGCTCGGAGGGGTCCATCGGCGCCTCGGCGTGGTGCGGCACGTGCGTCGGCGGCACGGCGAAGAACAGTGGCTGGCCGCGCGCATCGGGATCCGTAGACAACGTTCTCTTGAGGATGCGCATCGAGGTGAAGCCGTCCACGAGGGAGTGGTGCACCTTGCAGTAGAGCGCGAAGCGGCCACCCTCGAGGCCCTCGATGAGGTGGACCTCCCAAGGCGGCTTGTGAAAGTCGACCGGGTGGCTGTGCAGGCGCGAGACGAGCACTCCCAGCTCGCGCTCGTCGCCGGGTGCAGGGAGGGCCGAGCGGCGGACGTGGTAGTCGATATCGAGGGTCTGGTCTTTGACCCACGCCTGGATCGGGCTCTTGAGGAGCTCCGGGAAGCGGAGCTTCAGGTTCCACGGAGGGTGGATCTCGCCGGTTGCGCGCAGCTCGTCGAGGACGCCGCGGAGGAAGTCCGGCGGTGCGTCGGCCGGCGGTGAGAAGGGGAGCAGCCCGGCGACGTGCATCATCGTGTCGCGCGACTCGCCCATCAGGAACATGGCGTCGTTGGGCGTCAGTGGTTTCAGGGCCATGGGCGGTTCTCCGGCAGCTCGGTCAGGATGCCGATGACGGTAGCACGACCCTATGGCGGCCACGAGTGGGAGTTGCGGCGACCATCGTGGGGGGGCTACGGTGCGGGTGATGACCGACCTCGACGAGAGACGCTTTGCCGCCGCGACCGAGCGCAATCGCGAGCCCATCCTCGCCGTGCTCGAACGCGTGTTGCCGGAGCACGGCGTGGTCCTGGAGCTCGCGAGCGGCTCGGGCCAGCACGCGACCTTCTTCGCGAGCCGCCTGCCGCAGCTGGACTGGCAGCCAAGCGACGTGGACCCCGAGGCGCTTCGAAGCATCGCCGCCTGGCGCCACGCCGAGGCCAGCCCCAACCTGCGCGAGCCCGTGTGCGTGGACGTCACCGCGCCCGTCTGGCCGGTCACCGATGTCGCCGCGATCCTCTGCTGCAACCTGATCCACATTGCGCCCTGGTCGGTCTGCAAGGCCATGCTGCGTGGCGCCGCAGCGCTCCTGCCCGCGGGCGGCGTGCTCGTCCTCTACGGTCCGTACAAGGTCGGCGGCGCGCACACGGCGCCGAGCAACGACGCGTTCGACCTCTCGCTTCGGGGCCGGAACCCCGCGTGGGGTGTCCGCGATCTGGAGGCTGTCGTCGACGCCGCCGCCGCGTCGGGCCTTGCGCTCGAAGAGCGGGTCGCGATGCCCGCGAACAACTTCACGCTGCTCTTCCGCCGCGAGGGGCTCAATGGCCTGGAGGCGGCCGCGCGTCCGGGAGATCCTCGCCAAACAGCAGCACGCGGTAGTACTTGACCGGCGGCAGCGTCGTGAGGGTGAACACCCGCAGCGCGAACATCGGGAGCGGCAGGACGAGCGCCATCGTCACCTCGCGCAGCAGGAGCGGGTCGAGCGGGAACAGGTCGACGCCGAGGCGCCACTGGCCATCCACGCTGACGAGACCCAGGGCCACGAGCGGCTGCGCATGCGTGCACTCGGGGCGATCGCAGACGGGGCTCTGAGCTCCGGCGACGGTCGTCAGCGCGGGTGAGACCGACACCGCAAGAGCGACGACGAGGGTTGTGCGTGTGATCATGGCCGCACCTCCAACGACAAGGCACGCATGGACCATGCCTTCGGGCGATCGCTGCGCCGGTGCCTGTGCGCGGCGACGTGCGGGTCAAATGCTCCCGCCCACGGGCAGTCTTGGGTTGTTTTGTCCTGTTTAGAAGTTGAAGGCCGCGTTGGACCCGCTCGCGCCCTTGGGACCCGCGTTCCCGAGCGAGACGCCACCCGGACCGCCGCTGCCCGCACCGCCGCTGGCGGGCGCCGAATTGTCGTTCTTGTAGGCGGCGAGGCTCACGCCGGCCTGGCCACTGACGAAGATTCCATAGGCCGCGCCGCCGCAGCCGCCGGCGCCACCCCCGCCGGAGCCGCCCGCGCCGCCGTCACCGCCTTGGCCTCCGTTGCCCGCGCAGAACGTGATCCACCCGCCGCTGGCACCGCTCGCGCCGCCATTGCCGCCCGAGCCACCGAAACCACCGACGCCGCCGGACCCTCCGTGCCCGCCGTTCCCGCCACGGCCGCGGAAGATGACGTTCTGGTCGAGCCCTGGGAGCGAGGTCGGCGGTGCGGTGAACACCACGAAGATCCCGAACGAGCCGCCTCCACCGCCGCCACCACCACCCGCCGTGCCGCCACAGCCCGCGGACCCGCCGCCACCGCCGGAGCCTCCGATATCGGTGTACTTCATGACGGACGCACCGCAGCCGAGCGTCTCGACGCCGCCCGCCGCGCCACCGCCACCGCCGCCACCGCCGTGCGACCCGGCCTGGGCCGAGCCGCCACTCGCGGGCGTCCAGAGGCCGTTGGACACGCTCCCGTCGCCGTCGCTGCACGGTGACCCCGCCGCACCTGCGCTGCCCACCGCCCCGTTCTTGCCAACGCCGCCGACGTTGTCCTTGCCGTCCGGCGGGATGTGGCAGGTGCCGCAGCTAGAGGTCACGTCGAAGATGCCATTGTCGTAGCCCGGCACCCCGCCCGCTCCGGCTCCGGTGTTCTTGCCGGCTCCGCCGCCCTCGGCCGCAGTCGCCGTCTGCGAGATGGGATCCGACTTGGGCTGGGTCCCCGAGGTGTCGTAGTCGGGGCAGATCGCGGTCCCGCCGCCGCCACCGGAGACGTCCGTCCCGCCGCACGTGCCGGACGCCCCCCCACCGCCGGCGTTGTGGTGCGACGCGCTGCAGGTCGCCGTCGCGATGTCCTTGGCCGCGACTCCGGCCTTCCCGGCCTTGCCGCTCGCGCCGTTGGTCCCGGCGCTGCCGTCCGCGCCGACGGTGCCGTCTCCGGCGATGACGCGACAGCCGCTGACACGGACGCCGTGGGTCGCGTCGCGAAGGTAGACCGCATACGAGGATGCGCCCTCGCCCTGCCCGTCCGCGCCGAAGATCGTGAAGCCATCGATACGCGTCGCTCCTGCGGTTCCGCCGATCCCGAGGGCGTTGACGGCGCCCGGCAGCGCGGCCGTCGGCGCGACCCCGAGGATGGCCGTCTCGAACACCTCCGGATCGTGCGCGGAGAAGCCGTCGGCGCTATAGCCGCCGTACACGGACACTCCGGCCACGAGCACTATCGACTCCACGTAGACACCGGTGGCGACGTACACGTCCCGCTTCTTCTGCGCCTTCGCGAGCGCGATGCCCTTCTGCACCGTGAGCACCGGCGCCGCCCGCGTGCCGGCGTTGGCGTCGCTCCCGCCCTTGGCGACGAAGATGGCGTTGTCGACCTCGCCATCGACGCCGTCGCAGTTGGCGTCGCCGTCGTGCGGGACGTCGGTGTCGCCGAGGATCAGGCATTCGCAGCCGGTGGTCGGGTTCTGGTCCACGTCGACGTGCCCCGGATCGCAGACCATCGTACAGGCCGGTACGGGGAGACCGGCATTGCACGCCCCGTGCGCGTTGGCGAACACGAGCGCGAGGCATCCGTTGCCGCACTGCCCGCAGTGGGCGTCGGTGCCGTACTTGCCGGTCACCGGGTCGCGAAAGCCGTCGTCGAGCACGCCATCGCAGTCGTCGTCGACGCCGTTGCAGGTCTCGCTTGGCAGCTCGCAGGCGCCCCAACCGCCGGCGGTGCAGCTCTCGGCGCCCTTGCAGGTCACGAGCGGCCCGCCGTTGCCGCCGGTCGTCTTGGTGCACTCGCGCTTGAGCGCCAGGTTCTTGCCGTCGCAGGTGCATGAGCCTGTCGACGGGACGCATTGCGTGCCAAAGCCAGAGACGGCGACGCAGGACGTCCCAGACGGACAGTCGGCGTCGGCAGAGCACGGCTTGGTACAGAAGCTCCCGTCCTCGAGCAGCAGGCACGCCGCGCCGGGGTAGTAGCACTGCTCGGGCGCGCTGCACGCCTGGCAGGTGTCCTGGAGTTCGGGCAGGCATTGAATCCCGCCCACGGCGAAGTAGCCGGCATCGCACGAGGCGACACCGCAGCGCGGACCGTCGGGCGCGTCGATGCAGGCCGGGACACCGTGCGGCACTGTGCCGAGGCACGAGTGACCGCAGCTGCCGCAGTGCTCGAGCGCGAGGTACTTGCCGCCGATGACGCTGGGCTCGTCGATCAAGCCATCGCAGTCGTCGTCCAGGTAATTGCACTTCTCCGGCACGGGCGCGGCGGCCTGACACACCCAGCCGCTCGTTCCGGCGCAGACCGAGACGCCATCGCAAACGCCGACGGTGTCGACGGTGTTCTGGCAAGGCACAGTGGCTGGCAGGCCCTCGTCGATGAGGCCGTCGCAGTCGTCGTCGATGCCGTTGCAGCTCTCGGCCGAGGGCAGCTTGGCGTCGCAGCCGACCCACCCCGACTCCGCGTCGCACGCCTCCACACCGGCGCAGCTCCCGAGCTCGCTCTTGTGAAAACAGGTGCGCTTCAGGCCGACCGTCTTGGCGTCGCAGCTACAGGTACCGTTCGGCGGCACGCAGCCCATGAACGTCGCGGCGGTGGCGCCGGGCTGCGCGGCGAGCGCGGTGAGCTCGCGGCAGACGTACTGCGGGGGGCAGTTGGTGTCGCCGGTGCAGGTGACCGAGCACGCGCCGGTCCCGTCGATGAAGGCGCACGCGCCGCCGTTGCACTGAAGGTCGTCGACGCACGGCGTACAGAGCGCGCCGCCGCGGGGGACGCACAAGAAGGCGACGTCCGCGCCGCCCGACTGGACGCCCTTGCAGACGTAGCCATCGGGACAGTGGTCGAGGCAAGGCTTGGTACACACGGACCCCTTGGGGCCATCGACACAGAAGCCGCTCGAGCAGTCGCCGTTCTGCCCGCACGGCTTGCCGAAGTCGGCAAACTCGCCGCCACTCGAGCTCGCGACCTCTCCCGCCACGTCCTTGGTCCGGCTCACGACGTCGAAGCCCAGCGTGGAGCTGGTCTCGGTACCGCGGGCGCCGAACGCGTCCTGGCTCGTGCTCGTCACGCGCGAGGCGGCCTCGGGACCGGTGCCCGCGCAGCGCACGACGGCAACGAGGGCGACGGCGGCAACGACGGAGAGACAGGTCGTGGGGCGGGAGCAGCTCATCGGTGCATGGAAGCCAATTGCGACCACCGCTGTCAACTCGCGGCGCGCGACTTGCAGACGCCTTTGCGCAACAGCCCGCGCAGCCCGCGCCGAGAGGACCCATGAATCGCAGCACCACTACCCTGATGGACGGCAATGAGGCCGCGGCCACCGTCGCGTTTCAGGCGAGCGAGGTCATCGCCATTTACCCCATCACGCCGTCCTCGGGCATGGGCGAGCTCGCCGACCAGTGGGCCTCGGAAGGGAAGACCAACCTCTTTGGCGCGGTCCCGACGGTCATCGAGATGCAGAGCGAGGGCGGCGCCGCGGGGGCGCTGCACGGTGCGCTCCAGGCAGGCGCGCTGGCCACGACGTTCACCGCGTCGC
>SXOX01000175.1 GCA_005776585.1 Pseudomonadota bacterium
CTGCGCCACGTTGCAGAAGTCGCCGAACTGCGCCTCCCACAGCACGAGGCGATCGGGCCAGTCGAGGCTTACACCGTACTCGAATCCCAGAACGCCGGTCTCGGTCAGCGGGCTGTCGTAGACCTCGAAGCCGGCCTGCGTGTCGGTGACGTGTTGGAGCGGCACATACCGCCCCCCGGTCGCGTAGTCGTGCAGCACGGCATGACGGTGGCTGAAGGTCCCGCGACCGGCGTCCTGACCCGCAAGCCGCACGTGCGTGCCCTGCGCGACCAGAGAGGCGTACGCGGCGGCCTCGCCTGCGCCCCAGTCCAGAGGCCGCCGACCGTCGGCCATCTCGGCGCGCGTGTCGAGGAGCTTCACGATCTTGGGGTGCAGATGGAAGTGCTTGGGGACGGTCGTCTGAACACGGAGCAGCCCGGACAGCGCCTCGGGCGGGACGGTCGTAGGCACCTCCGGCACGTCCTTGTCCGCACCGCCGACATAGCCGGTCCAGATGCCGGGGCTGAGCTCGCGCGGCTTGAACTCGTCGCTGCGCGCGGCGGAGAGCTCGTCCTCGAGGTGCGCCTTGCGTGCGATGACGATGTCGTGCGCGTCGTCGGCGTCCAGCCCGCCGATACGGCGCAGGCTCTCGACGTAGCCCTCACGCACCGACTTGCGCTGTCGAATCGCGGCGTACATGACCGGCTGCGTGAAACTCGGGTCGTCTCCCTCGTTGTGGCCGTATCGGCGGTAGCAGTACATGTCGATGACGACGTCTTTCTTGAACTCCTGCCGGAAGTCCATTGCCACCTGGATGACCTGCGCGACCGCCGCCGGATCCTCGCCGTTGACGTGAAAGATGGGGATCTGGAGCATCTTCGCGACGTCGGTCGCGTACTGGGTCGACCGCGCGCTCTCCGGCGGCGTGGTAAACCCGACCTGATTGTTCACGACGATGTGCAGCGTGCCGCCCGCGGTGTAGCCCGGCAGGCCGCTCATATTGAGCATCTCCTGCACGACCCCTTGGCCCGCGATGGCCGCATCTCCGTGAATGGCGATGGGCAGCACCGCCGCGCGATCGCCGCCATAGGCGCGATCCTGCTTGGCACGCGCGCGTCCGAGCGCGACGGGACCCACGAACTCCAGGTGACTCGGGTTGAAGCAGAGCGACAGGTGGACGGCGCGGCCGGACGTGGTGGGATAATCCGTGGAGTAGCCCATGTGGTACTTCACGTCGCCGCCGCCGATGTTCTTGTGCGGATCGCGGTCCTCGAACTCGCGGAAGATCTCGCGCGCGCTCTTGCCCATGATGTTGACCAGCACATTCAGCCGCCCGCGGTGCGGCATCCCGAGGACAATCTCGCGCGCGCCGTGCTCTGCGGCCGACTCGATGGCGAGATCGAGCAGCGGCACGAGGCTCTCAGCGCCCTCCAGGGAGAAGCGCTTGGCGCCCAGGAACTTCTTGTGGACGAAGTCTTCGAAAATCTCGGCGTCGGTGAGCTTCGTCAGGATGCGCAGCTGCTCGTCGCGCGACAGCGTGCGCTTGTTCTCCGTGGACTCCATGCGGTTCTGGAGCCAGTCCTTGGTGCGCAGATCGTCGATGTGCATGAACTGGACGCCAATGGCGCCGCAGTAGGTGTTGGTCAGCCGCTCGAGGATCTGCCGGAGGGTGAGCACCGACGAACCGACGATGGTGCGGCTCGAGAAGTACAGGTCGAGGTCCGCCTCGCTCAGCTCGTAGTGCGACAGCTCGAGCTCGGGGTTGCCCGCGCGCGGCAGTCCCAGCGGGTCGAGCTTGGCGAGCATGTGCCCGCGGACGCGATAGGCGCGGATGAGCTGATCGACGCGGTCCTGGCGCGCGGCCATCTCGGCCATGCGCGGCGAGAAGTTGAGCGCGGCGGCCGAGGTCGGAACGGCCGTTGGTGGGTTGAACACGGTCGCGGGGCGAAACGTCGGGCCGAGCCCCACGGCGGTACGGTAGGCGCCATTGCCGGTGCCGTTGCCGTTGCCGTTCAGGTTGGTGCTGCCGTTCCCGTTCCCACTGCGGGCGCGCGCCTTCCATCCGGCGAAGGTCGTGCCCCAGTGCGCGTCCACGGCGTTTGGATCCCGCAACCACTGCTCATAGAGCCCCTCCATGAACCCGAGGCTCTCAGGTGACACGTCCAACCACTCATGTTCACTCATCCGCCGCTCCTGTGGGTCTTGCGGTCGCGGCCCAGGACGGGCAGCGCGGGCCAGCACTCCTGTGGCCCGAGGTGCCGCGATACCGCACCAGGTGCAACTTGTCCATTCACGGCGCGTTCAGCTAGGATACCCGTGGCGGTTGGGAGCACGTAGCATGACATCGACGCGACATTGGCTTCGAGCCCTCGGGCTCGCGCTCACCTGCCTGGGTCTGGCCGGCTGCGCTGGACTGGGTGCGGGCGCCTTTGGCGGCCTCCTCACGCTGGTCGGCGCTCTGCTGCTCGTGGCGTGCGGTCAGCCGGTGCAAGGCGCGACCGCCGACGCAACAGTCGGCTCCGAGACCGTTCAGGACGTCACCGGCGGCGGAACCGGCACCGACGGGGTGGCCCCGACCGACGTCGGGAGCTGCGACGGTCAGTGGGAGTCCTGCTGCCAGAGCGGGACCATGACGAAGTGCTGCTGCCCCAAGGGCGCCGCGTGCAACTACGGCTGGTACACCGACTGCGGTAACGGGACGTGCAAAGAGGGTCCCGAGGCCTCCTGCACCGGCCTCGAGGACGCCGTGGGCGGCGACACGAGCCCCCCGACCGACACGCCGAGCGATGTCCCCGCACCTCCTACGGACGTGCTCCCGACCGACCTGCCTCTCAGCGACACGACGACATGCGACGGGACTTGGGAGTCTTGCTGTCAGTCTGGCCAGGTCACGCTGTGCTGCTGCCCGAACGGGCTCGAGTGCAACTACGGCTGGTACACGCCGTGTGCGGGCAACACGTGCGTCGAAGGGCCCGGTGCCGGGTGCCCCGGCGAGTTTGACGTGCAGCAGCCGTCTGACCTGACGTCGTGGCCGGAGTTCACCGTCGACCCGGACGCGTCCAACCCGTCCGACCTCGTCCTGACGTTCGACGATGGCTGCTCCGGCTCGTGGGACACCTGCTGCAACAGCGGTCAGGTGACCCTGTGCTGCTGCCCGGCGGGCGCGGCGTGCAACTTCGGCTGGTTCGACCAGTGCAGCGACGGGAGCTGTGCCTTCCCCGGCGGCTGCCCCGTAATCGAGGACGCCGGCAGCGCACCCGACACGAGCGAGCCCGTCGAGCTCATCCCGTTCGATGCCGGCAAGCCCACGCCCGACGCCGGCTGCGACGGCACCTGGGAGAGCTGCTGCGTCGACGGGCACGTCAGCCAGTGCTGCTGCCCAAACGGCGCGGCGTGCAACTACGGCTGGTACACCGACTGCGGCAATGGCACCTGCGTCATGGGTCCCCAGACCTGCCCCACGCCGAGCTGAGCCATGGAGCTACCGACGGCGCCGCGGATCGCGCGGCTGGCGGGTCCGCCATTTGCCCGCGAGCACCTCGCGCTGATGGGCGACACCGAGCGCATTGACTTTGGAGCGCTCGACGTCACGCGGTACACGCCCGCGCTGCTGGCGGAGGCCCGCAGCGTCTGGCAGGAGCGCTTCCGAACGGAGCTGCGGTCGGTCCAGATCATGACGCGATTCCTCGAGGAGGTCGTCGCGAGCGGGGACCCGATCGACGTCTACGCCAACGTCGCGGCGCTGCTGAACGACGAGCTCCGCCACGTGGGCCTCATGTTGGCGACCTGCCGAGCGCTTGGCGCCGACGCCCTGCTGCCGACGCCCGCGGTCATCGCGGAGAAGCCGGAGTTCCTGAAGCTGCCGATGCCGGCGCGCGCGCTCTGCACGGCGCTGTCGATGCTCATCGTCAACGAGACGCTGTCTGTTGGATTCATTCGCGATCTGCACGATCGATGTCCGGAGCCGACGCTGCGCGCGGTGTTAGGCGCCACGCTCGGCGACGAGAGCGAGCACGACGCGTTCGGCGTGGCGTACGTGGCGCAGTCGATGCGTCGCTTTCCGCCCGAGATGCGGCCGCAGTGGCGCGCCGTCGTTGCGGAGGCGCTCGCGCCGCACGAGCGCTTCGTCGAGGAGACACTGGCCGCGCTGCCGGCCGAGCGACGCACGCTGGCGTCGTGGCCCGACACGGAGCGCGCACCGCTCGGGCTCTTCTCCAAGGAGCGCCAGGCGCTCGTGTTGGAGCGCACACTGGGTGAGGTGCTGCGTCCCCGCCTGACCACGTTGGGGCTAGGGCTTCAGTCGGGCGTAGGTGGGCGTGTGCCTGGCGACCAGCGCGGTGCCTGAGATGGGCGCGCCGAGCTGATCCCACAGGGCCGTCACCGCGACCGGGACCGCCGCGGGCCCGTCGGTCGGATGGGTCCACACGACCCAGGTGCGCTCGCCGTTGGGCGCCTCGAGCGCGTAGCCGTACACGCCGGCCGGCACGAGCGCCGCGGCGCGCAGGTCCCGCACGAGCCGATGCTCCGCCAGCGTGGTCCCAAGGAACTTCAGCGCCGTGAACGCCGGCTTGGCGCTGGGCTCCTCACCTGCGGTCGTGGGCCAGCGCAGTAGCCCGAAAGCGTCCTCGGGCGGGAAGGCCTTGAACTCCGGCCCGTCGAAGAGCGTGAACACGCACGTGGGCGTCGCGTCCAGCGCCACGAGCTGCAGGATGCCGCGCACGAGGTAGGCGGCCTGGCGCTCCTCGTCGATTTTTCCATACACGGGCCAGCCGAGCTCGGTCGTCCACAGCGGACGCGTGGGCCCCGCGAGTGCCATCGTGGCCCGCACCTGCGCGGCCATCTCAGAGAACGGTAGCTCCTCCTCGCCGGGCGGACCCTCGGGCGCCGCCTGGGGCGGGTAGAGGGGGTACGGATGAAAGCCCATGGCGTCATACGACGCCGGGAGGGTTGGATGAGCCACCTGTACATCGGTCAGGAATTGGACGTGGCCCGGAATGAGCTGTGGGTGAAAGAACGGGCCGCCAAAGGCGAAGCGACAGGTCGGGCACGCGGAGCGCCCGCTCGCGACCGCGGCGATGAGCAGCGCGCCAAAGGCCTTGGGATCGCCGCCGAGCTCCGGCTTCCAGAAGCGATAGCCGGCGTTCTCCTCGTTCCAGACCTCGTAGTCGGTCACGCCACGCTTCTGAAAGTGCGTGACGACCTTGTGGACGTACTTGGCGAACGTCGCCGGGTCGTCGGGCGGATAGAAGTAGTCGGCCTTGGGGACCTGGGTGGCCCACGGGTTGCCGTAGCAGAGGTTGGCCAGGAGCGTGAGGCCCGCGTCGAGGTAGGGACCGACGCGCCCTTCGAGCACGTCGAGGTGCCACTCGTCGGGCTTGGGCTCCACGTCGTGCCACCGCAGGTCCATGCGGATGCGACGGATGCCAGCCTCCTTGAGCCGGCTGATCGCGCGCTCCTGGTCCTTGCCACCCCAAGGCAGCCCCGAGACGCAGAGGGCGTCACCGACAGGGCCGCTCTTGAGGGTTCCCGCTGGAATCGACGGCACGTCGGGAACGTCCGGCACGTCCGGAACGTCTGGCGCGTCGGGCGCCTCCGGCACGTCGGGCACGTCCGGAACGTCGGGAGCGAGCGTCCCCGGATCGACCGGGGCGTCCACGACGCCAGGATCCGCCACGAGGACGCTCGCGGTATCCGCGACGACGGTCGGGATGACGCCCGTTGCCCCGTCGCACGCGGCGAGCCACGCGAGACCCAGGAGCGCGGCTACGCGTTGGCCCATGGCCCGTGCACCTCGACCGGTAGTCCGAGCGCGCGGGCTCGGTCGGCGACGTCTTTGAGCTCCAAGAGTGACAGCGGAAGTGCGTCCGGCTGGGCCGGCGTCCTCGCGACCGTGTAGACCTGCACGCGATCGATGCGGCACCCGCCGGCGAGGAGGTCGCGCAAGCGGCCCGCCCAGGCGTCCCGTTCGGCTGACGAGGGCGCCTCGTCCCCAAATCGATGGAACATGCTCTGAATCACGATCGGCCGACGCTGCCCGAACGCGAGCAGCCCTGCGAGCACGGTCTCGAGCCGTACGCGGGTCCCATCGACGCGACGAAACCATGCGGCGGTGCCGGCGTCGAGCTTGCACCAGACCTCGTCGACGTCGTCCAGCGCACGAATGACCCCCGGGCGCCGCAGGCGCGTCGCGTTGGTCAGCAGCCGGATGGGCAGATCGGGCGCGCGCGCATCCCGCAGTCGGCGCACGACCGCAGTGACCGCGCCGAGCTCGGGGCGCAGCGTGGGCTCGCCATCACCGGCGTAGGCGAGGTCCCGCGCGACACGGGCCTCCATCGGCGCGGACGCGAACGGCTCCAGTGTCCAGAGCGAGCCGTCCTGGACCGCCGAGAGCACCCGGTCGAGCTCCGAGACGAGCTCCTCGACATCGACACGTGACGTGGGACCAGGAATCGTGCGGTCCACTTGGCAATACGGGCAGGCGAAGTTGCAGACCTTGTCCGGGTTGAGGTTGAGCCCAATCGAGAGCCCCCGAGAGCGGCGCGAGAGCGTCGCATAGACGTACCGCATGCGGTCGAGGCTCTTGCGGTAGTTGGGGTAGCTCGCCGGCACGTCGCGTCAGCCCTTGAGCACGTACAGGTTGAACGTCCCGGTCGCGAAGCCCACGAGTGCGCCGGTGTCATCGTGCATCTTGCCCTCCATGCGCACGAGCGTCCGTCCGCGATGAAGCAGCGTGGGCGTGACGACGAGGCGACGGCCCAGCGCTGCGGGGCGGCAGTAGTGCATGTGCAGCTCGACGGTGCTGCACCGCTCGAGGGGGCTCGTGAACCGACTGAAGATGGCCGCGCCCAGCGCGTAGTCCATCAGGCTGTAGATTGCGCCGCCATGCGCGACCTGGCCCGCGGCGGAGAGGTGGCGCTCCGCGATCGTCATGGCCCCGCGAGGCAGCCCTTCGGGGGCCTCTGGGGGCAGGAGCGTGTACTCGAGGTAGAGGCCGAAGTAATCTGGCGGAAAGTGAGGTCCCTGCACGCGCTAGTCCTTCAAGTCCCAGAAGTAGTCTGCGTTCGTGGGTCCGTCGTCGGACTCGGGCTCAGGCTCCGGCGCGCGGGTCGAGGCCGCGCCGCCGATGACGCCCACGAGGTCCTCCAGGTCCGCGGCGGCCTCCTCCCAGTACGCATCGGTGCCAAAGTGCGGAAAGAGCGCGGGGAAGGACGGGTCATGCCAACGTCGCGCGATCCAGGCGCTGTAGCTCACCATGCGCAATCCGCGCAGCGGCTCGATGAGCGTGAGCCAGGCGCGATCGAAGGGGCGAAACGTCTCGTAGGCCTCGAGGAACGCCTCCCTCAAACGGCGTGACTCGGCGTCCCGGCCGGGCAGCAGCATCCACACGTCCTGGACCGCGGGCCCGGTGACTAGGTCGTCGAAGTCGAGCGCGTGGAGCACGCCCTCGCGCAAGACCAGGTTGCCGCGATGGAAGTCACCATGAATCCGATGCACGGGGACGCCGCGCAGCCCGAGGTCGAGGTGCTCGGCGATGGTGTTCGCCGCAGCCAGATAGTGCGGCGCCACGTGCGCGGGCAGCAGCGTGCTGGACTCCAGGAAGTCGAGGTTCTTGCGAATGAAGGTCTCCGCGCTCAGTCGGAGGCGATGCGTGGCGGGTCGCTCGGCGCCCACGGTGTGCAGTCGCGCGCACAGCATGCCCAGGCGCTCGACCATCTCGTAGTCCAGCTCCTCAGGGGCGCGCCCGCCGATGCGCTTGTAGACCGAGTAGTAGATCCCGGAACCCGAGGTGCGCCGCACGGTCGTACCATCGGGGAAGGGCATCACCGGCGCGACCGGCACCTCCGCGCGCTCGAGCTCGCTCAGCAGCGCGTGCTCTTCGAGGATCTGCTCGGCGGTCCAGCGACCCGGACGGTAGAACTTGGCCACGACATGCTCGCCAGACGCGAGCCGGATGTCGTAGACCCGGTTCTCATAGGAGTTGAGCTGAAAGCAGACCGGTTCGACGTCCAGGCCCGCCGCCTCGACCGCGTCGAGGACGGCGTCGGGCGTCAGCGAGAAGAACGAGGGCTCTGAGGTTTGGGGCGCGGCATTCGGGGTCGTCACGGCGAGGCCTCCGCGCCGGTGATAGCGCATCGGCAACGGGGAGAGAAGCACCTGAACGGACGGGCCACTGAACATCAGTTCCTAAAAGTTCTTGACCGGATGTTCAGGTTCCGGTTCAATCCGCACGTGCCGGGACCCCCGGCGGGCTCTTCGGGGCGTGGAGGATCAGATGTCGCTTTCCAATGTCGTTTCCCAGGGCACGGCCGCACGCCGCGCTGTTCGTCGCGGAGGCACCAAGAACGGCCTCACGGAGCGTCAGGCCGTCGTGCTCAAGTTCATCCAGGACTGCATTCAGAAGAACGGCTATCCGCCCACCATCCGCGAGATTGGCGAGAAGCTGCAGATCCGCTCTACCAACGGCGTCAACGACCACCTGAAGGCTTTGGAGCGCAAGGGCTACCTCGCACGGGACGACATGAAGAGCCGCGCGCTTCGGCCCATCGAGTCGCGCACGAGCGAGGTGCGCACCATCTCGGTCGAGCCCTCGCGCATGATCCGGGTGCCCATCCTCGGCCGCATCGCCGCGGGGCGGCCACTGCTGGCGGTCGAGAACGTGCGTGACACCGTCGAGATCGACAGCTTCTTCCTGGGTGGCAACCTCGAGGTGTTCGGCTTACGCGTCGTCGGGGAGTCGATGATCGAGGACGGCATCCACGATGGGGACTTCATCTTCGTCAAGAAGCAGCTCACGGCCAGCCGCGGAGACATCGTGGTCGCGCTCATCGAGGACGAGGCGACGGTCAAGCGCTTCTACCCCGAGCCGGACCGCATCCGGCTCCAGCCGGCCAACAGCCGCATGGACCCCATATACGTGCGTCGCGAGGACTTCAAGCAGACCAGCATCCTTGGCGTCGTCGTCGGCGTCTACCGCCGTCTCTAGGAGGGCCGGCACGCCCCCGCCACCTTTTCAAGTTTTTTGATCCAAACCTCCGTTTTCTGGGTTGACGGGCCGGTTCTCGGCGGTCTACGGTCCCCCGGTGCTTCGGGTCGTCACGCTTGTCCTCTGCCTGCTTGCCGCCTCCGCCTCGGCGGAGCGTCGTGAGCTGCGACACGAAGACGGCTGCCGGTACGACGTCTATGTCCCTCAGCGTCTAGACCGCTCCAAGAAGGCGCCACTGCTGGTGCTCTTTCATTGGTCCACGGCGCGAGCGCCCAACATGCTCAAGGTCTGGACCGACGTGGCGGACCGCTATGGCATCATCCTCGCGGCGCCCAACAGCAAGCACTGGCTGCGTTGGTCGGAGCACGACGAGGAGCACGTGCTCCAGATGCTCACCGACATCGAGGGCCGTCACCCCATCGACCACGAGCGCGTCTACGCGACCGGGTTCTCGAGCGGGGCCAACTTCGCCTATCGCATGCTCGCCTCGCATCCGCGGCTCTTTCGCGCGGTCGGTCCATACGCGGGCCAGCTCCTGGCCAACGACGAGGAGCTCTCGAGCGCGCCCGTCCCTGCCCGGGTCTGCATCGTGCACGGCACCGTCGATCGGCGCATTCCCCCCCGAGCGGCGTCGCGCGCGGCGTCCCGCCTGCGGGGTTTTGGCTACCAGGTCAACCAGAGCTGGCTGCCCAACGGTCATTGGGTGCCGGACTCCATGGCCGAGCCCATGTGGCGCTGCCTCGATCAGGTCCCGTCCGACCGTCAGTCCTAGTCGTCAGAAGCCGATGTGACACCTCGCCCGGCGAGCCAACGTCACCGCGTGACGCAGCGCTCGATGGGGCCCGGCATCGCGACGCACGCGGCCACCGTCTCAGAGACCTCGCTCTGGCAGCGCGTCACGCAACGCGCCGAGACGGCCTCCGCGGCGCCGCGCAGCCCCGCGTCGAGTGGAGGTGCAAGACCCGGCACCAGCGCCTCCAGCGCCTCGCGTTCGCCGTGCACGGAGCCAATGACGACGCGCCCGCACGCGGCTCGGCAGGTCGCCTCGCTGGCCAGCGGGCCGGCGATGGGTGCGGGCTCCGCGGCAAGGCCTGATACCGTTCGAATCGAGGGAAGTGAGCCCCGAGGTAGCTCGGGAGCGGGGCGCGAGCACGCGCCGACGAGAAGCGACACGACGACCAAGCGCATCGGCGCGCCGGTCAATGCCCGGCGATGCACCCCTCGGCGTCCTCCGGCGTCGCCTTCTCGAGCACGCACAGCGCGCGCGCGCGATCGTTGCGATCCCGACAGGCGCGGGCGCAGCCCTCGCGGTTGAAGTCCTGCTGCTTCTTGAGCAGCTCCGCGGCGGACGCCCCGCCGGCCGAGACGCTCACCTGATCCATGCCCACGGGCTCGGCGTAGCGCATCCGGATGTAGTGATCACACGCGTTGGCGCAGAGCTCGGTCATCGACGCCGGCGGCTGCGCGCGACGTGGCGCCTCTGAGTCCTCACCCTCGTCGTCGCTCAGCTCCGAGACGTTGGGCAGGAGCGCTGCGAGCTCGACCTTGGCGGTCGGCAATCGGTTGCAGCCCAGCAGCACCAACGCCGGCACGCACGCCCATGCCCAGCCTGTGGTCGACGCTCGGAACCACCACCGCGGCTCCATGTTGGGATTGATAGTCATGACCGGCCTCCACCCGCCTTCGCGGCCACGATAACGGCGCATGGTGGCCAGGCCAAGTTTTTCGCCGGTTTTGCCGAAAAGCTCAGGGATCGCTGGGGCCGCTCCGAGGGAGGGTGACGACCATGGTGGCACCTCCGCCGGGCGTATCTTCACAGTGGATGGTGCCCTGGTGGCGCTCGACGATCCCGCGGCAGAGATCCAGGCCGAGCCCGGTGCCGCCTTCGTTCTTGGTCGTAAAGAACGGCTCGAAGAGGCGCTCCTTGAGCGCGGCGGGGACGCCCGTACCGCGGTCGACGACCTCGATGCGCACCCGGTCGACGCGGTCGGGATCCACCCGCACGCGGACGATGACCTCACCGGAGCCAGGCATCGCCTGAGCCGCGTTGCGAATGAGGTTGATGA
>SXOX01000176.1 GCA_005776585.1 Pseudomonadota bacterium
CCGACTGGCGACCTTCGACCACCGCTGGAAGAAGCTCTGCTTGGAGCTCGGGGGCATGATCCCCGCGATCGTGCTCGACGACGCGGACCTCGACCAGGCGGTGCGCGAGCTCCTGCTGGGCGCGCTGCTCACGACCGGTCAGCGCTGCACGGCGACCTCGCGGGTGATCGCGACCCCCGGCATCGCCGACGCGCTCCGGGACGCGCTGACCGACGCCCTCGGCCGCATCCGGCCGGGCGATCCGCGACGCGACACGACCTTCCTCGGGCCGCTGGCGTCTCACAGCGCACGCGCGCGCTACCTGGCACGGCTCACCGCCGCCAAGGCCGAGGCGGCGGAGGTGATCCTCGACGGCGAGTCTCAGCCGGATGGCGCGTTCGTCACGCCGTCGTTGCTGCGCGCGGCGGGCACGGAGTCCTTTCTGACCGAGGAGCTGTTCGGCCCCTCGCTCGCGTTCGAGGTGGCCCGCGACGAGGCCGACGCCCTGGACCGCATCGCCGGAGGTCCGTTCGGCCTGTCGGCCAGTGTGTTCTCGGCGGACCCGACCGCCTTCGAGCGCTTCGTAGACCAGGCGCCGTTTGGCATCCTCAACTGGAACCGCAGCACCAATGGAGCGTCGGGCGCCCTGCCCTTCGGTGGGTTGGGAGCGTCGGGCAACTTCAACCCGGGCGGCTCGATGGCGCCACGCCTGGCGACGGTGCCAACCGCCGTCATGCGCCAGCCGCTCGGCGCGCGCACGGCCAACACCCAACTCGACGCGGCACTGCGAGGCACTCTGTGACCCAAGTCAATCTGGATCGGCTCGCGCGCCAACATGCCTTCGAGGAGCTCCTCGAGCGCTTTGGCCTTCGACCGGAGGTCGGACCCGACGGCGACGTCACTCTGGCGTGGACCGCGCTCGAACACGTCCGCCTCGAAGGCCGCGCCCTGGACCCTGACCGCGCCGCGGCGCTGGCGCGTCACCACGGTCTGAACAGCACCACGGAGGGACTGGCGCTCCCAGCCAGCGCTCCCGAGGACGCCGAGGAGGCGCTCCTAGGCTTCCTTGGCGTCCTACTCCAGGCGGATCCCGAGGCGTTCCTGCGTCGCGAGGCGCGTCATCCGCATGTGCCGCAGAGCGGCGTGCTACCGGAGTCGCGCGCCGCGTTGGAGCGTCTCTACGGCGGAGAGGCTTGGGCGCCTACCGGTGGCTTCATCCCGCGGGACAAGAAGTCACCCGTGGTCGACCTCGCACGGTGCGAGGGACCGCTGCTGCGGTCCATCGATCGGGAGCCCCTGGTGCTGCTCGACGTCGGCAGCCAGATCGCGACGCTGCCCGGCGGCTTTCGACCCGACCCCGTACAGGCGGCGCTCGACGACGGCCGCTTCGACGCGGCGCTGCTCACCGCCCACGGCGCCGACTCGGGGGAATTCGCTGCAGCGCTCCGTGCCCATCTCCCGCCCGGCTTCGAGCACGTGGCCTTCACCAACAGCGGGGCTGAGGCCATCGAGAAGGCGCTCCACACGGCGCGGACGCACGGTCCGGGCGGACGGCGCGTGTTGTGCTTCGAGGGCAGCTTCCACGGTCGCACGCTGCTGGCGCTCTCGCTCACGCACTCGCCCGACAAGCGCACCCCCTACGAGCTCGAAGGCTATACGGTCGATGCGTTTCTGCCCTATCCGGTCGTGGAGGACCCGACCCTCGACCCACCGGTCCCGACGGGCTGGCGTGAGTCCTGGGCCGACCCGAGCGCGGACCGCGAAGCCGATGTGCGCCGATTCCGTGCGGCCGGGGACGCCCAGCTCGGCCACGAGCTCGATGCACTCCTGGCCGCGGAACAGAGCATCTCGCGCGGCGACGTCATGGCGTGCCTGCTGGAGCCATTTCAATGCGAGGGCGGCGATCGTCCCATCACGCGTCGCTTCTTCCACGGCCTCCGTGCGCTGACGCGGGGCCATGGCGTGCCGCTCATCGTCGACGAGGTCCAGACCGGCGGCGGTCTCTCGGGTGGCGCGCTGTTCTGGCACAAGCGCTTCTGGACCATTGGCCCCACGGCCCAGCCGGACGGTCCGGACCTGGTCGTGACGGCCAAGCGCGCTCAGGTCGGCGTGGTGCTCTCCCGCTGGCCCATCCCGGCGACCGGCCCCGCGCACCTGGCCTCCATCCTGCGCGGCCACACGCACCTCGGCCTCGTCTCGCCGCCGTTGACGCAGGAGGACGTCGTGAGCGCCCGGCTCGACCGCTTGGGAGCACGCTACCCCGAGGGTCTCATCGGTCGACCGCGCGCGTATGGCGACGCGTTCGCCTTCGACCTGCCAACCAAGGCCATCACCGAGCACCTGGTCAATCAGCGCTTCTATCGTGGGCTGATGTACTACACCGCCGGGGAGCGCACGCTGCGCTTCCGGCTCAATCGCGCGTTCACGGCACGCGACGTCGACCGGGTCTTCGACGCGCTCGAGCGCTCGGTCGACGCGCTCATCGCCCAGGCGGGTGGCTACGGGCCGGACCTCGTCGCGCGGCTGAGCGCTCAGGTCGCGCCGACGTGGGGGACCGACCCGCTCCAGGGCGCGCGGGCGACATTCGACCTCGGACACGCGCTGCGTGAGCTGCTTCTGACCGGTTCGGCGGGCATCGCGGACGGCATTCTTCGGGTAACTGGAGAGCTCTGGGACACCGATCGGGACGCGGCGTGCGCGTGGCTCGGGCTGCCGTCGGACGCGCGCGGTCCCATCGCGCTTCGTGCCTTGGAGGGGGCCGACGCGACGCGGCTGGAGTCGGAACTCGGGCTTTCGATGGCGCAGGTCGCCGCAGACCTGCTTGGCACCCGCATTCGACGCATCCGGCCGGCGGACATCGACGTCCTGCATCCGGTCATCGATGCCATCGAGGCCCAGGCCTATGAGACTGCGCGGCGCGATCCGCTGGCCTACCTCCGGATCATCGCCAAATCGGACGGCGGCGTGATGCTCCTCGCCGAGACCCCCGACGAGCCCATCGGCATGGCCTTCGCCGGTCCACTCGAGCTCTGGTGGGGGATCGACGGGCCCCGCCAGGACCCCAACCTCGGGCGCGGCAACACGCTGTATTCAGCGGACGTGACCGTGAGCCAAGGCGGCCGCGGGCGAGGCCTGGGCCATCGACTACGGGCGCGCCTGCTGACCGAAGCGCTGCGCGAGCGGCGGCCCGACGGCTCCCCACGCTACGCGTTCGTGACCGGGCGCAACCGCGTGGGCGCCGCGGACGCCATGTGGGCCATCAACCGCAAGCTCGGGGCCTATGAGGTCACGCTGCACTACGCGCAGTACGGGGAGCCCGAGGGCGTCGCGCGCTACTACCGCATCCCGCTCCGGCGCCACGATCGGCGCGCCTTCGCCGCTCCGCCGCCACCTCAGACGACGTGCTCGTTCTCGGACGGCGTGGAGAACCCGACGGGGCCTGCGCATCCGGCGCTGGTCCGGGCGCGCGACCTCGGCGTGCTGGACGAGCCGATGCTGACGAAGCTCACCGTGTCGAACTTCGTAACCCGGCCGTTCATCCGATGGGGCGAGACCGTGCGTGCGATTCGACCGCGCGGCATGGAGCACGTCTACTTCACGAGCGCGCGCGACGAGAT
This sequence comes from Pseudomonadota bacterium, assembly GCA_005776585.1. Classification (GTDB taxonomy): domain Bacteria; phylum Myxococcota_A; class UBA9042; genus SXOX01. Next base: position 3,597 of record SXOX01000176.1, read on the forward strand.
GGTGGACAAGACCCTGCGCTCGCTCAAGCACCGCACGCCGCGCGGCAACGTCGCCATCGGGTTGATAGGCGGCTTCTTCGGCACCGTCACCGCCGCTGCGCGGTCCATCTCCGACCTCGGCGCCGGTGCGACGACGGCCGACGGCTATTTCGATTGGCCCCGGGTGCCGCACCCGACCGACGATCTCGAGGGCTGCCTCGCGGCGCTCGATGCGCAGGTCGAGCGGCATGGCCCGGAGCGGCTGCTCGCGCTGTTCGTCGAGTCCGTGCAGGCCAAGACCGGGACCACGCTCACTGCGGAGGCTTTCGCTTCCCTGTGCGCCTGGCGCGATCGTACCGGCGTTCCGCTCGTGCTGTCGGAGACGACGACTGGGCGCTATCGCACAGGCGCGGGTCCCTGGTGGCTCGACGCCTACGCGCCGGAGGGGTGCGCGCCCGACCTGGTGCTGTGGTGGGGCGGCGGTCAGCTCGGTCACGTCTTCTCCAACGAGACCACGTTCGTAAAGAAGCCGCTGGCCCTCATCTCGACCTGGGACGGTGACGAGCTCTCCGCGACGCGTTCGCGGCTCCAGCTGCACGTCGCGCGACAGGCGCCGGTGGCCGAGCGCGCAGCACAGCTCGAGCGCGGTCTGCTCGCCGCGGGCGTGCGCCCAAAGGACCTACGCGGCCTCGGCCTCTACCGCGTTCTGTGGGGAGACGCCGACGTCATCCAGCGCGTGCGCCTGTCGGCCGTGGAGCACGGCTTCGAGGTGGACGCGCGCTTTGGGCAGGACCGCATCGTGCTCGCGCCAGCGCTGACGGTCAGCGCGGCGGCCATCGACGCGTTCGTCGCGACGGTCTCGGAGGTGCTCTCATGACGCAGGGACTCATCGACCTCGGCCTCGGCACTCCGCGCGAGCTGGGCCGCCGCCACGGAGACGCGACCGCCACCGCCGTACGCGAGCTTTTCGAGGTGCGGCTGGCCCTCTGTCGTGTCCGCATGAACGCCTCCGACGCCGCCATCCAGCGGCTCGCCGAGTCGCACTTGCCCGCACTCGGCGCCTTCGACATGCCGCTCGCACAGGAGCTAGCGGGTCTGTCGGAGTCCACGGGCCTCGCCCCCTGGCAGCTCGTCGTGCTCAACCACTACACCGATTTCCGGGACATTCGGGCGCCCGCGACCGATGAAGGCTGCAGCGTGGTCTACCTCCCGCACGAGGCCGGGCCTCTGGTTGCACAGACCTGGGACATGCACGGCACGGCGGAGCCCTACGTCCGGCTCGTGCGTGGCCAGGCCACCGGCGAGGCGAGCTTCGCCGTGTTCACGCTCACCGGCTGCCTCGGCATGGCGGGGATGAACTCGCACGGCGTGGCCATCGCCATCAACAATCTCACGCCGGACGACGCGCGCGTTGGTGTGCTATGGCCGGCGCTGGTCCGGCGGATGCTGCGCGAGCCGACCGCGATGAAGGCCGTGGGCATCCTGCGCACAGCAAGGCTCGGCTCGGGCCATAACTACCTCGTCGCCGATCCGAAGCGGGTCTTCAACGTGGAGACGACCGCCACGCGCCTCGCCATCACGCACACCGACCCGTCGCGGGGCACGTTTCACACCAACCACTATCTCGACGCCGGCCTGCGCTCGCACGAACAGCCGGCGCTGCCCTCGAGTACCACGCGCGACCGATTCGACCGACTCACGCGCGGCCTAGCCACGCCGCCCACCTCGGCGGCGGCGCTCTGGGCGCTGCTCGGCAGCCACGACGGCCACCCGAGGAGCATCTGCGCGCACCTCCAGGGCGACGATCCCGCGGCCTCGAAGACGTGCGGCGGCGTGCTCATGGACCCCACGCGCCGCGAGCTCCGCTGGCACCGCGGATGTCTGCATGGCGTGCCGCTGCCGCACGCGGTGGTGGTCTAGGACGGGGACGGTCCTTACTTGTTGACATTCGTTCCGCCCGACTTGGCGGCGAATTGTAGGCCCATCCAGCGTTCAATCTGCGACCGCGGCGAGCACGACACCGACCAGCCACTGGGCGTCTTCGCGCGCTTGAAGCGCATCGGCCGGCTTGTAGAAGTCCGATGGCGTGAGGTCCTCGCTTCCATAAAACGCGAGCTCGCGGTCGCGCCGAAGACTTCGGGAGACCTCCGCGAGCCGATCCAGGTGCGGGAGCGCCCCTACGGCAATACGCCCGCGTTCTTGGTGCAAGACGGCGCTCACGTCGTGAATGCGCGGAACTTCGACTCGCGCGTGCCTCAGCAGCGCCTTCAAGGCGAGCTCAACGACCTCCTGACACTCTCTTACAACGTCGGGCCAGCTCTCGCGCTCATACAACACGTCGATCGCCGCTAGACGATGGTTGCAGCGCCTGAGGTAGTCGGTCACGAGCGACGTGTTCTGCATGCGCTAGCGCTCAGCGCGTCCAGGTCCAATAGGAATGACCGCCGGCCTCATTGCGCCGAACGTCACCATTGGCCATCAGTAGGCGGAGCGCGCGCAGCGTCTCCGACACGAGGCGTTCTTCTTCCCAAAGCACAACGCCGTCGAGTGCGACCTCGAGCCAAAGGCTCCCAACTTCGAGCGGACTGAAGGGCAGACGAACGACGTGCGGAGACACCTCGTGCCCCTGGAAGCGCCGTACCGCGTGTGGAAGCGCGTCGAACGCGTGGTAGTCCGAGCGCACCGGTGCACGCGCCGACCGGAGCACAAAGAGGACATCGGCATCCGAGTCCGCTCGCGCCTCGCCGCGAGCGACCGATCCAAAGAGGACAATCCCGACGAGGTCGGTCCCGTACGGGACGCGCCAAGCAGCAAGGTAGTCCGACGTCAGGTCCGTCACACGTGAGAGCCGCTCGACGCATACGGCATTGAGCGATTGATTCGTACGGCGACCATCCTCGACGAGCTGCCGATGCAGGTCCGGATTGATGCGGACGACGAAGCGGCCTGAGGTTGCGCTCATTGGTACCATGGTACCATCTGTCATCCACCGGGACAATGCAGACCCAGTTGCATGCTCCACGGCTGGGCGTAGAAACACCACGCTCCCCCTTCCCCTCGGCGCACGGCCGCGGTTATGCTGCGCCGCGTCACTGACGGCGCTCCCCGGGGGCGCAGACGGAGCTTGCACATGACGATCAAGGCTGACGCGTGGGTCCTGTATGCGGGAGACGACCCCAAGAATCCGGCTCCGGCCAAGCTCGTGCGCGAGACGTTCGAGTTCGACGACATCGGCCCCGATGAGGTGCTCGCCGAGCCGCTCTACGGCTGCTGGGAGGGCAACATGGGCCACGCCATCGAGCGCAAGCCCGTCGACATCTGCCGCCAGCGCGGCGAGGAGAAGGTCGTCATCGGCAACGCGGGCGTGGTGCGTGTCCTCAGCGTGGGCAAGAACGTCACCAATGTGGAACCCGGGCAGAACGCCATCATCTTCTGCGTCGGCGAGGAGGACAAATTCGGCTACCCCAAGAAGATCTTCGGCTTCGACGCCAAGGGGACCATGGGGTGTCTCGCCACCAAGATGAAGCTCAAGGAGCGCCAAGTCATCCCCATCCCCACCGATACGCGCCACCATCTGGCTCAGTGGGCGGCGTTTTCGCTGCGCTACATCACCGCGTGGTCCAACTGGGAGCTGGCGCACGGCACGTTCCGTCTGCTGGTCGGCTGGAACGAGCTGGCCGCGCCCAACGTCTGGGGCTGGGGCGGCGGCGTCACGCTCGCCGAGCTCGACCTGGCGCGCCGTCATGGGGCCAAGACCGTCATGCTCTCGGCCAACGAGATTCGGCTCCAGACCATCATCAAGACCGGGGTCACGCCGCTCGATCGGCGCCAGTTCGGCAAGTTGAGCTTCTCTGACAAGGCGTATGAGCAGGATCCCGACTATCGCGCAGCGTACCTCGCGGCCGAGAAGCAGTTCCTGGAGACGGTCCACGAGATGACCGGCGGCAAGATGGTCCACATCTTCATCGACTACGTCGGCGGACCCGTGTGGCGCCCCACGCTCAAGGCGCTCGCCCGCCAGGGGGTCGTCACGACCGCCGGGTGGAAAGAGGGCATGAAGCTCTCGTCGGTGCGCGCCATCGAGTGCATCGAGCGGCACCAGCACGTGCACACGCACTACGCGCGGTACCCGCAGGGCTGCGCCGCCGTCGCCTACGCCGAGGCCAACGGGTGGATGCCGATCATCGACGAGCGCATCTACACCTTCGACGAGATCCCGGAGCTGGTCGAGGCCTATGCGCAAGACCAGGTCAACTGCTTCCCTTGCTTCGCCGTCAACCCCAGCTAGCGCCAAGGCACGCTCATGCTGCAACACGCTCATCACGTCCTCGATCGCATCGCGCGCCGCCTTGCGGCGCTCGTCAACGACGGGTCCGGCGGCGTTTCGACGGCGCGACTCGAGCACATTCAACCCGAGCTGCTCGCCTTCGCCCGCCACCTCGCGCAGATTCGGGCGGCCGAGGCGCTCGCGGTCTGGGGTCAGCGGCACGGGACGCACGAGGTCGCCCTCGCGCGAACGTATGAGGCGCTCGCCTGCGCCGATCTCTGCCGGTGGACGCGCTTCAACGAGACGGCGCTGGGGCTCGACCCGACGGATCCGCCGTTCTCGCGCTTCGAAGACCGCGCCATCGAGGAGCTGCTCGGCACGCCAGCCCTGTCTGCGCTTGGAAAGGCCATCCTCGAGCGGGACGTCGAGCCCGCCGGCGCGCTGGGCCTCGATGAGCTGCACCGCCAGATCCAGCGGGAGTTCCAGACCTTCGCCGACAAGGAGGTCGCGCCCGTCGCCGAGCACATTCACCGGCACGACGCGCTCATTCCCGAGCCGCTGCTGCGCGCGATGGCCAAGCTCGGCGTCTTCGGCATCTCCATCCCGGAGGACTACGGCGGCTCGTTCGTCGGCCACAAGGCCATGATCCTCGCGACCGAGGAGCTCTCGCGCGCCTCGCTCGGCGCCGGCGGCTCGGTCATCACGCGCCCCGAGATCTGCGCCAAGGCCATCCTCAAGGGCGGCTCGGATGCGCAGAAGCAGGCCTGGCTGCCCGCCATCGCCGAAGGCCGGAAGCTCGTCTCGGTCGCCGTCACCGAGCCCGACGCCGGCTCGGACGTCGCGCGCCTCAAGGCGACCGCCCGCAAGGTCGACGGCGGATATGTGCTCAACGGCGAGAAGACCTGGTGCACCTTCGCCGGTCGCGCCGACTGGCTCTGTCTCTTGGCCCGCACGGGCACCCCGCAGGACGGCCACCGCGGGCTCACGCTCTTTCTGGTCGAGAAGCCGAGCCGCACGTCCGAGGACCACGCACGTGGCGACGGCGGGGAGCACGCATTTCAGTACACGGCCACCTCGCCCGCCGGGCTCGTCGGCACCATGACCGGCAACGCCATCCCCACCATTGGCTACCGCGGCATGCACAGCTTCAGTATCGGGCTCGAGGACTGGTTTGTGCCCGACGACCACCGCATCGGCGCCGAGGGCCAGGGCTTCTATCTTCAGATGGAGGGCTTCGCTGGCGGGCGCATCCAGACCGCGGCGCGCGCCGTCGGCGTCATGGAGGCCGCCTTCCGGAGCGCGCTGAGCTACGTCAAGGACCGGCAGGTCTTCGGCAAGCCGCTCGCCAGCCTGCCACTCACCCAGGTCAAGGTCGCAGAGATGGCGGCGCGCCTCCAGGCCGCCCGGCAGCTCGCCTACGCCGTCGGCGATCTCATGGACGCCGGTGAGGGCCAGTTCGAAGCGTCGCTGGTGAAATTGCTCTCGTGTAAAGACGCCGAGTGGGTCACCCGCGAGGCCATGCAGCTCCACGGCGGCATGGGCTACTCGGAGGAGTACCTGGTGTCGCGACTCTGGCAGGACGCGCGTGTGCTCAGCATCTTCGAGGGCGCCGAGGAGGTGCTGGGTCTGCTCGTCATCGGCCGCCAGCGGTTGGCGGAGGTGTTGAAGTAGCGCCTCCCTCTCGCTCCCCTACTTCGCAGTATACGACTCGCACACGAACGCGAGCTTGTGCGTGCACAGGCGGTCGTTCCAGCGCCCGCTGATCGTCTCGCCAGCCGACGGCGCAAAGGTCTGCACACAGTCCTCATTGCCGCTGTTGTTGGGCTCTCCGGGCGCCCAGTTGAAGTACGTCGCGTTGCTGCCGCCGATCCAGGCGTAGGTGCCCTCGATGGCCGTGTCATTGAGCCCGATCCAGTAGTCTGCCGCCGCGCCGGTGGTGATGGCGCCGTCGAGCCCGAGCACGAACCGCAGGAGCGCCTCCTCGGTGGCATCGCCGATATTGGCCAGGAGATACCCGCGATCGGAGCAGTACGACTGCGCCGTGCTCCAGTCGCGCTTGTCCTGACAGACGAGATACGTGCGTAGCGGCGTGCCCGAGGTGTAGGCGGCGCAGCCACAGGCGTCGTCGTCGTCAGTCTGGCCATCGCAGTCGTCGTCGACCTTGTTGCACACCTCGGTCGTCGCCGCCGCGTCGTCGTTGCAGAGGACCGACTTCAGGTCGGCGGCACAGACAAACTTCCCAGTCTTGCAGCTGTCGGCGTCCGTGCCATCGCAGGGCTGGCCCTTCGTGGGGAAGTCCTCGTCGGTCTGGGCGTCGCAGTCGTCGTCTTTGCCGTTGCACAGCTCGGCGTGCGCCGCCGCGTTGTCGTCGCAGCTCACGCCGAGGTGGTCGGCGCTGCACACGCGCTTGCCGTCCTTGCACTGGTCGGCGTCGTCGCCATCACAGAGCTCGCCGAGGGTCGGAAACGCCTCGTCGGTGAACCCGTCGCAGTCGTCGTCCTTGCCGTTGCACAGCTCGGCGACCGAGGCCGCGTCGTCGTTGCACTCCACGCCGGTGCCGGACTTGGCACAGACCAGCTTGCCGTCCTTGCACTTGTCCTCGTCGCTGCCGTCACAGGCCTCGCCGAGTGTCGTGAAGGTCTCGTCGATGGCGCCGTCACAGGTCTCGTCCTTGCCGTTGCACAGCTCGGCGATGGCCGCAGCGTCGTCGCCGCACACGACCGACTTCCCGTCGGCGGCACAGATGTTCTTTCCGTCCTTGCACTTGTCCGCGTCCGCGCCGTCACACGCGAGTCCCAGACCGACGAAGCCCTCGTCGGTCTCCGTGTCGCAGTCGTCGTCAACGCCATTGCACAGCTCGTCTTTGGGCACGGCGTCGTCGTAGCAGACCTCCTTGCCGCCGATACACGCCACCTGACCGTCCTTGCACTGGTCGGGATCGTCGGGCCCGTCGCACGCGAGTCCCTGGTTCGGAAACGACTCATCGGTCTGCGTGTCGCAGTCGTCGTCCTTGCCGTTGCAGAGCTCGACCTGGTCGCTCGTCGCGTCGTCGCAGCTCAGCACCGCGCCGGCGCAGACCCACTTGCCCTCGAGACAGGCGTCGACGTCGGGACCGTCGCAGTCGAGCCCCTTGGAGGGGAAGTCCTCGTCGACCTTGGTGTCACAGTCGTCATCGGCGTCGTTGCAGACCTCGACCTTGGACTCCTCGTCGTCGGAGCACTCCAGCCCGAGGCCAGTGCAGGTCCACTTGCCATCGGCGCACTTGTCGTCGTCATTGCCGTCGCAGGCTTGACCCTTGGTGACGAAGTCCTCGTCAATTTGGGTGTCACAGTCGTCGTCGAAGTCATTGCAGAGCTCGATGGCGCTCGCCGAGTCGTCGGTGCACGTCACGCCGGTCCCGTCGCAGGTCCACGTGCCAGTCGTGCACTGGTCGGCGTCCGCGCCGTCGCACGCCAGGCCGAGCTCCCCGAAGTCCTCATCGACGAGGCCATCGCAGTCGTCGTCCTGAAAGTTGCACAGCTCGACGTGGGGCGTCGTATCCCCGGTGCAGACGAGGCCCGTGCCGTCGCAGGTCCACTTGCCGTCCTTGCACTGATCCGCGTCGGCTCCGTCGCATGCGGCGCCCTTGTCGCCGAAGGTCTGATCGATCTGCCCGTCGCAGTCGTCATCCAGGTCGTTGCACAGCTCGAGGGTGTCTCCGGACGTGTCGGAGCACGACACCTTCCCAGCCGCGCACTGCAGCTCGCCTTCGGCGCAGCCGTCGGCGTCGGGACCATCGCAGGTCACGCCCTTCTCGGCGTAGGTCTCGTCGGTGTCTCCGTCGCAGTCGTCGTCCTTCTCGTTGCAGAGCTCCACGGTATCCCCCGACTCATCGGTACACGCGAGCTTGCCGTCGGTGCAGACGGTCGTCCCCTCCGTGCACTGGTCTTCGTCCGGTCCGTCGCACGCGGCGTCCTTCTCGGAGTAGGTCTCGTCGGTCTCCGTGTCGCAGTCGTCGTCTTTGCCGTTGCACTCCTCAGGCACGTCGCCGGTCGTGTCCGAGCACACGAGCTTGCCCGCCTCACAGCTCGTCGTGCCTTCCTTGCACAGGTCGGCATCGGCGCCGTCGCACGCGGCGTCCTTCTCCGGGTAGGTCTCGTCCGTCTCCGTGTCGCAGTCGTCGTCTTTGCCGTTGCACTCCTCCGGCACGTCGCCGGTCGTGTCCGAGCATACGAGCTTGCCCGCCTCACAGCTGGTCGTGCCTTCCTTGCACAGGTCCGCGTCCGCGCCGTCGCACCCCTCAGCCAGGCCCGCGATATCCTCGTCGGTCTTGCCGTCGCAGTCGTCGTCCTTGCCGTTGCAGGTCTCGGCGCTCGTGGCCGCGTCATCGCTACACGCCGGCTTGCCCGCGTCGCAGACCGTCTTACCGTCCTTGCAGCTGTCCGCGTCGGGACCGTCGCATGGCTCGCCCAGGCCGACGGCGTCCTCGTCGATCTTGCCGTCGCAGTCGTCGTCGCTGCCGTTGCACGCCTCGGCCTCGGGGTGCGCCGCCGAGCAGGCCCCGAACGCGCCGTCGACGCAGGTACGCAGGCCCTTGCAGGTGCCGTTGGTGTTGATGATCGAGCACGGCTCAGTCGTGCCATTGGCGCACTTGCTCCCCGCAAGGCACGCCTTGATGGGAAGGGCGGTCTCGAAGTCGACCGCGTCCTGGCACGTGAGCCCGTCCGGACAGGTGCCGCAGGTGGTCGTACAGACTCCAGCGACGCAGACGCCATCCGGGTTCCCGACAACGCATGGCGCGGTGGCCTGGCAGGGCGCTCCGGGCCCGGTCGTCACGTCGGGCGCGCCATCCTTCGGAAGCGGCGGCACGTCATTGGCTACTCCGGGGAGCTCGCTCGTTCCTCCGTCCACGGAGGTGACCTCTCCGGTCGTGGTGTTCATCGTCAGCGTTCGTTCCTCGGGCGCCTCGGTGCAGCTGAGCACCAGTCCAAGGCATGCCAAGATGGAGGGGAAGAGCAGAGCCGTTCGGGTCGTCATCTGCCGACGGTACAACGTCATCCGGGAGAACGTCAAGCAAGCGCATCCTCGCGCGTCGTGAATACCAAGACCGCGATGCTCTTACGTCCCATACCGATAGCCGAGGAAGAACAGCATGACGTGCGCCCCTCCGGCGTCGAGCGGGCGCTCCGCGAAGTGGTAGCGGTACTCGACGCCGAGGTAGGGCGCCTTGTGCTCCCACAATAGCGGGATCGTCAGGCCCACGCCGGTCGTGCCCGCCACGCGGACCTCGCTGCGCGTGTCGCCCGAGGAGCCGCCGATGAGCATGCCGAAGGTGAAGTAGAGGTCGAAATATCGGAACAGCGTGACGTCTTTGCTGTCCTTCGGGCCCTTGACCGGGATGAGGTCACACGGGTGGAGCTGAATCCCGAGCTCCAGGTAGGCCCCCGTGAGCCGACCCGGGGCCTGGCCCTCGGGGAAGACGCGCAGGCGCTCGAAGCCGATGCCGCTGTAGGCGCCGAGGCCGAACACGGAGGCCTGAACCCGCAGCACGATGTCGCCGAAGTGCGGCTCCGGCGACTTGAACGACGCACCAGCGCCGATCTCGATGTGCGCGGGGAGCCAGAACCACGCCACGGCGGCCGCGGGGCGTGCGAGCGCGGCCAGAACGAGGGCAGTCAATAGAGTACGGCGCAAGGCAGATGGGGTCATCACGCGCCTAGCATGGCGGTCGGGCGCAGCGCGGGCAACCGCCGCACGGCACGAGCGACGGCGAGGCTCAGGGGAGCTTGATCCGCGCGACATTCTTTCCGTCGAAGTAGTAGGCATGCGTTGTGTCGATCACGAGGCGCCGTAGGTCGAGTGAGCCCCAGGACTTGGTGGTCGCCACGGTGAAGACGACGTAGTTTGAACCATTTGGCTCCACGCTGAAGAGCAAGGGGCTGCCATCGGCTTCGCCAACACGGCCGATCGCGCGCCCGCCGGTCACAGCGAGCACCGCTCCTGGTGCCGTTTTTCTCGACGAGCGGGCCCAGCTTCCGGAAGTGAGCCCGAGCCCCACGGACTCGGGGCGTGACTCAGCCCACTTCCAGGAGAACAGCGCCATGACGGACCTGAGCCTCTCTCCCGTGCCTCGGTCGAACACGCGATCCGCGGGCTTCCGGGGCCTCGCCTCTCGCGGCGCGCGCTGCGCCCTGTCGGCGGCCTTGGCGGCGACGCTGCTCGGCGCGCTGGGATGCGCGGGCGGGGTAGCGCCCAAAGAGATGAACATCCCCTCGAAGAAGCAGAAGAACCCGGGACTCACGCTCGCGACACCGCCGCAGGATACGGGAGCGCGGGCGATGGAGATCCCGTCGAAAAAGCAGAAGAACCCGGGACTCGCCGCGCCGGAGCGAGCCGACGAGTGCGCCGACGACAGCGACTGCGCCGATGGGCTCGTGTGCCTCGTCAACGCCGATGGCGTCGCGGTGTGCGACTCCGACGACGAGACGGCGGCCCACCTCGCGCGATAGCGCCGCTACCCGCTGCCGCGGCCGTCGTCCGATCGCAGGGCGAAGGGCGAGCGGTCGACGAGGTGGCCAGCGGACGCGCCTCCCTCGACCAGATCCGCGGTCACCACGGCGGCCTTCCCGAAACGGGCGGCGATGTCGTCGAGCGTGGCATTCAGTCGACGGCGTTCGGCCTGGGCGGGCGCGTCGAAGAGCGACAGCTGGCCGGCGCTCGGGGTCAGCTCGTGCGCCGAGACGCCCGTCAGCCGCACGGCGCGGGTGAGAGGCACCTTGGCGAGCAGCGCGCCAACGGCCGCGAACAGCGCGTGACCGTCATCGGTCGCGGGATCGAGGCGCACGTGCCGCGAGAGCGACTGAAAATCGGCGAACTTCAGCTTGAGCTCGACGCCGCGCGCGAACAGGCCCGCGCGCCGCAGCCGCCGCGCCACACGCAGCGCCTGGGCGTGAAGGTGCACCCGGAGCCGCGCCGGATCGCGGACGTCCTCTTCGAAGGTGTCCTCGGCGCCCACGCTCTTGGCGTGGCGATCGGGCACGACGGGACGGCCGTCGTGGCCCTGTGCCAGCGCGCGCAGGTGCCGCCCGAGATCACCCAGCGTGCGGACGAGCCACGTGGGGTCGACGGCGGCGACGTCTCCGATGGTCCTGAGCCCAGCGGCCAAGAGCACGGCCTCCGTCTTGGGACCCACGCCCCAGAGCCGGCTGACCGGCAGCGGGGCGAGGTACGCAATGACGCCGTCGGGAGGCACCTCGCGTTGGCCGTTGGGCTTGGCGTGGTCCGACGCGATCTTGGCGACGAACTTCACCGACGCGATTCCGGCCGACGCAGCGAGCCCGACCTCGTCGAAGATGCGTCGCCGGATCTGGCGCGCGATGGTCGCCGGGGGCCCGAAGAGCGACACGGACGCCGTCACGTCGAGGAACGCCTCGTCGAGCGACAGCGGCTCCACCTCGGGCGTCACGTCATGGAAGATGCCGAAGACCGCCTCGCTCGCCGCCACGTAGGCCGCAAAGCGCGGCGGGACGACGATGGCCTGGGGAGCGCGCCGCACCGCCTGAGCCATGGGCATGGCGCTCTTGACGCCGAATGGCCTCACCTCATAGGACGCGGCGAGTACGACGCCACGCTGCGGGTGTCCACCCACGATGACGGGCTTGCCCCTCAGCTCGGGCGCATCGCGCTGCTCGACGGACGCATAGAAGGCGTCGAGGTCGACATGCACGATGGCGCGCGGGGTCATCGAGACAGTCTAGCGCAGTCCACCGACCGCGGGCGACGTACAGGTCTTCGAGGGCGCCCTCGAGCGCCGCGAGTTGCGCCAAGCGCACTCGGCACGGACATCGTGAAACAGGCGTGTGGCGCCAACCGCGCGGCGCCACGCTCACGTTCTGCCGACGGCCAGCTCAGTTGATCTGCTGGAGTGCGAGCCGTACCTCGAGCGCCGCGCCATCGCGGCGGACGGTCACAATGACCTCGTCGCCGACGCGCTTGCTGTCGAGCGCCTTGTAGAGGTCGTTCATGTCCTTCACGGGCGCGCCGTCGATGGCGGTGACGATGTCGCCGGGCACGACGCGGCCAAAGACGTCCGTACGCGCGCCGCGCAGGCCGGCCTTGGCCGCGGCACTCCCCGGAGCGACGTCGCGGAGCATGACGCCGTCCGTGCCGAAGCGCCGCGCCACGTGGTCGTCGAAGACGGCGACGCCCAGCCCCGGCTTCTGCACCTTGCCGAAGCGGATGAGCTCGGGGACGATGCGGTTGACGGTATCCACAGGCACCGCGAAGCCCACGCCGGCGTAGGCGCCCGAGGGGCTATAGATGGCGGTGTTGACGCCGATGAGGCGCCCGGCGCTGTCGAGCAGCGGCCCGCCGGAGTTGCCCGGGTTGATGGCCGCGTCCGTCTGGATGACGCCCAACAGCGGACGTCCGGTGACCGACTGAATCTCGCGACCCAGTCCGCTGACGACACCGGTCGTGAGCGTCTGGTCGAAGCCGAACGGGTTGCCGATGGCGTAGACCTTCTGGCCCACTTGGAGGTCCTGCGACGTGCCCACAGGGATGGCGCGCAGCTTCTCCGCTGGCGCCGTGATGCGCAGCACGGCCAGATCTTTGTCGGGCGCGGCGCCGACGAGCGCGGCCTCCCAGTCGGAGTGGTCGGACAAGGTGACGCGGGCCCCTGCGGCGTCCTTGATCACGTGGAAGTTGGTGACCACGTGGCCCCCTCCGTCCCACACGAAGCCCGTGCCGACACCCTGCGGGATGGCCGTCACGTCCAGGCTCCACGCGTCGCGGCGCACAGCGAGGCTCGTGATGTAGACCACCGAGGGCGACGCCGCCTTGAACAGCGCGATGGTGCTCTTCTCGTCCTCGAGCAGGTCCCCGCGGGGCGCGACCTCGCGCGGAGAGACGCCGTCCATCGCCGCCTCGTGTCCCGACCACAGGCGTATGGCGAGGACGACGAGGCCCACGACGGCCAGCGCGTAGACCGCGCGACGCAGGTGCTTGAGGGGCAGTTCGCCAGGACGCTCCATGGAGGCTCCTTCCCCGGCATCGCGGGGCGCGCGAAGTTTAGGGCAACGGCTATTTCTGCCAAGCTCAGCTTCTGCCAAGCGGGCGACGTGGCACGACAGTTGCTTGTTTGAGATGGGGTCAACGCGCTGTTGACGCTGCAAATCCTTGACTCGCTCCCGCCTCGGTGCCAAGTTGCCGCGACGCGAGTGAGGCCGCTGTTGGGAACGAGGTTCGAGATGATGGACGGTGGACGAAGCGAAGAGCTCTGCGTGAGCGAGGCGATGGCCGCCGCGCCGGCGGGGCTGCAGCCCTCGGCCTTTACCCGCGCGGTCAGTCCGTATCGCGCCGCGCCCTCGCTCGAGCGCATCGACCCGCACTCGGCGCAGGAGCCGCTCAAGCTCGACTGGAACGAGTCGACGATCCCGCCGTCGCCGCTGGTGCTCGAGCGCATCCACGCGTTCCTCCTCAATACGCATCACCTCAATTGGTACCCCGACCTGCGCGCCGCCGAGCTCGGCGCCCGCCTGGAGCGCTACACGGGCGCCTCGGCCGAGCAGCTCCTGGTCACTGCCGGCAGCGACGCGGCCCTCGAGGTGCTGTGCCAGACGTATCTCGACCCGGACGACGAGGTGGTCGTGCCCTCGCCGACCTACACGCACTTCCTGGTCTACGCGGCCGCGCGTGGCGCCCGGTTGCGGCAGGTCTACGGCAAGGACCCGTTCGTCCGCCCCGACGAGGCCATCCTGAGCGCGCTCGGGCCGCGCACCAAGGTCGTCTACCTCGTCTCACCGACCAACCCGACCGGCGTGGTCTACTCGCACGAGTTCATCGCGCGCGTGGCGCGTGCCGTGCCGCAGGCGCTCGTCATCGTGGATGAGGCCTATCACGAGTTCTCCGGCGAGACCGCGCTGCCGCTGGTGCACACGTACTCCAACGTGGTCGTGACGCGCACGTTCTCCAAGAGCTTCGGTATCGCCGGCCTGCGGATCGGGTACCTCGTCGCCTCGCCGGAGGTGGTGTCGGCCGTACGGCGGGTGTTCAACGCCAAGAGCGTCAACGTGCTGGGGCAGATCGCGGCCTCCGCCGCGCTGGACGACCTGGAGTACCTCTACTCCTACGTCAGCGAGGTCCGCGCGGCGCGCCCGGAGCTCGTGGCGTTTCTGCGCAGCCGTGGCCTGTTGGCGCGGGAGACACCGGCCAACTTCGTCATGGTACGGGTACCCAACCCGCGCGCGTTCGTGGCGCTCTGCGAGGAAGAGGGCGTCTACCTCCGCGATCGCAGCATGGACTCGCAGCTCGAGGGCTACGTCCGCGTGACGGTGGGCACCCGCCGGCAGACACAGGACCTGTGCGACCGCCTGGGCCGCGTCCTCGATCGCCTTGCCGCTCTCTAGCGCGCCGCACCGCCGCACACTCCTCTTCGACATGGATGGCGTGCTCGTGGAGACGCGCGCGTCGTACCATCGCGCGGTCCTCGAGACCGTGACGCGCACCTTGCCGCTGGCGTTTGGTCGCTCGGCGCCGGCGATGGACGGCGGCTGGGTCACCGCGATGAAGCGGGCCGGCGGCTTCAACAACGACTGGGATCTCACGGCCGCGCTCGTGCGGGGCCTGGTCGAGCGGCCGGCGTTCGACATCCTGCGCTACGCCGACGAGCTCGCGCTCTGCGGCGGCGGCCTGGCCGCGGTCGATCGCGTGCTCGGCGTCAGCGAGGATCCGCGCTTCGACCCGCGCGGCCGCCTCTACGACCTCTTTCAGGAGCTCTACCTCGGCGAGGACCACTATCGCCGCATCGAAGGGCGCCCGCGAGCGCTGGTGAGTGACCTGGTCGACGGCCTCATTGCCACCGAAGCCTGGCTGCTTCCGGAGTCAGAGCTCGACGCGCTGCCGCGTGAGAACCGACTCGGCATCGTGACCGGACGGCCGCGCGCGGAGGCGCACGTGGCGCTCGACCGCAGCGGCCTCGGCGCGCGCTTCGAGGTCGTGGTGACCCATGACGACGTCGTCACGGCGCGTGCGCACGGCAAGCCCGACCCGTGGCCGCTCCAGCGCGCGCTCGGGCTGCTCGGCGCCTCGGCCGACACCGCGGCGTACCTGGGCGATCAACCGGACGACATGCGGGCCGCCCTCGCCGCGGGGATGACGCCCATCGGCATCGACGGCGGCGATCCCGCGCAGCGCGCCGCCCTGAGCGCGGCAGGCGCCGTGGAGAGCTACGGCGAGGTCACGACCGCGCTGCGCCTGAGCCCCTATGCTTGCCCTGGTCGGCGCGCGTAGACCGCGTCGAACGCGGCCTCCAACGCGGCGTTCGCGCCACGCAAGCCCTCGACCACGGCGTGGGCCCACGCAAAGTACTCCACGCGCCGTTGAAGCTCCCACGAGGTCGGCGGCCGCTCCAGGATGTCGGTCACGTTGGCGAGCTTGTCGGCGAGCTTGAGCTGCTTGGCGCGCTCGGAGAGGTGCGGCGCGTGCTCCACCTGCCGTCGCTTGCGCTCGTCTTTGGCCAGGGACTTGTCGTCAGTGACCTCCAGCACGAGCGCGGTCACGGCGTCACCGAAGCGCTCACGCAACTCGTCGGGCGTAACCCCGACGTCCTCGACCGTGTCATGGAGGACCGCCGCGCACAGCAGCTCCACGTCGGTCACGCCGCCCACCGACGAGAGCAGGTGAGCCACGCGCACCGGATGATTGATGTAGGGCTCCGCGTCGCTGCCTTTGCGGCGCTGGTCCTTGTGACGCTCGGCCGAGAAGTCCACGGCGGCGAGCAGGAGCGTGAGTGCGGTCATGGTCAAAACTCCGCGGAGCGGGCGAGGCCAGCGAACTTCGTGTACTCGCCGACGAAAGCGAGCTTGGCCGTATCGGTCGGGCCATTGCGCTGCTTGCCGACGATGATCTCGGCGACGCCCTTGTCCTCCGTGTCGGGGTGATAGTACTCGTCGCGATAGACGAACATGATGACGTCGGCGTCCTGCTCGATGGCGCCGGACTCGCGGAGATCCGAGAGCATCGGCCGCGTGTCGGTCCGCGCCTCGAGGCCGCGGTTGAGCTGCGAGAGCGCGACCACGGGCAGGTTGAGCTCCTTGGCGAGCGC
>SXOX01000177.1 GCA_005776585.1 Pseudomonadota bacterium
CTGCCCGACGCAATGGAGGGCCCCACGCCGGTCTCGGCCCTGCTGCACGCCGCCACGATGGTCGCCGCCGGCGTCTTCCTCATCGTGCGCGCCTATCCGCTGTTTGCCCAAGCGCCCGACACGCAGCTCGTCATGGCCTACGTCGGTGGCGGCACAGCACTCTTTGCCGCCATCGTCGCCGTCGTCCAGACCGACATCAAGAAGGTGCTCGCCTACTCCACCTGCTCGCAGCTCAGCTACATGATCGCCGGCCTGGGCGCGGGCTCGGTCATGGGCGGCTACTTTCACCTCACCACGCACGCCGCCTTCAAGGCGCTGCTCTTCCTCGGCGCGGGCAGCGTCATTCACGCCGTCCACTCGAATGCGCTCTCGGCCATGGGCGGCCTGCGCAAGTCCATGCCGCTCACGACCGCCACCTTCCTCATCGGCGCGCTCGCCCTCGCGGGTCTGCCGGGCCTCGCCGGCTTCTTCAGCAAGGACCTCGTCTTGGAGGCCGTCGCGCATCGCGGGCTCACGCTCGTCACCGTCGCGCTCCTCGCCTCGGCGGGGCTCACCGCGTTCTACATGGGTCGGGTCGTGTTCGTGGCCTTCTTCGGCACTGGTGACCACCACGCGCACGATCCCAAGCTCGCCATGTCCGGCCCGCTGCTCCTGCTGGCCGTCCCGTCGCTCGCCCTCGGCTGGTTCGCGGCACCGTTCGCTACGCGGATCGGCCTCGTGCCCGAGCCCTTCCACCTCGGCACCGTCGGGATTATCGCCATCGGCCTCGCGTTCAGCGGCATCGGACTCGCGTGGCTGCTCTACGGCGCCAAGTCGCTCACCCCGGAGACGTTCGGCTTCCTCGCCCCGCTCGGTCGCCTCGCGCGTGGCTCCACGTTCGACACGGTCTATCTCGCGCTGTATCGGCACGTCGGCATGGGCCTAGCGCGGGCCATCGGCTGGTTCGATCGCTACATCATCGACGCGCTCATGAACGTCACCGGCTGGCTCGTCATCGCCGCCGGCCAGCGTCTTCGCGTGATTCAAACCGGCGACGTCCAGGACTACGTCTTCGCCGTCTTCGTCGCTGCCGCCGGCCTCGCCGCGTTTGGAGCCTTCGCGTGATGGGCCACTTGCTCTCGCTGATCGTGCTGGCGCCCATGCTGGCCGCGGTCGCGCTCCTCGTCGTGCGCGAGGAGCAGAGGCTGCTCACCCGCGTGGTCGCTCTCGCCGGAGCGGTCGCCTCGCTGATCGGGAGCCTCGTCGTCGCCTTCGTTTGGGACCGCGCCAAGGGCGGCCTCCAATTGGCCGAGGTCTATCCTCTCGTGCCCTCGCTCGGCATCGCGCTGCGCCTCGCAGTCGACGGCTGGGGCGTGTCGCTCCTGCTGCTCACGGGCATCATCATCACGACCGGCGTGCTCGCGAGCTGGACGGTCAAGGAGCGCGAGAAGGAGTTCTTCATCCTCCTGCTCGTGCTGGTCGCCGGCGTCTACGGCGTTTTCGTGTCGCAAGACCTGTTCGTCTTCTTCCTGTTCTATGAAATCGCCGTGCTCCCGATGTACCTGCTCATCGCGATCTGGGGCAGCTCCAACGCCGTCGCCGATGCCGGGCCGTTCAAGTTCGTCTGGAAGGCCTTCCAGATCGGCGGCCGTGAATACGCCGCGATGAAGCTCACGCTCATGCTGCTCATCGGCTCGGCCTTCATCCTCGTCGCCATCCTGGCCATGTACCAGCAGGGCGGCAGCACCTTCGACATGGGCGTGCTCGGCGCCGTAAAGTACGCGCCTGCTATGCAGAAATGGGTCTTTCCGCTCGTGTGGATTGGCTTTGGCACCCTCGCGGGCGTCTTCCCGTTCCACACCTGGTCACCCGACGGCCACGCCTCGGCGCCCACCGCCGTCTCGATGCTCCACGCCGGCGTGCTCATGAAGCTCGGCGCCTTTGGTGTGATGCGCATCGGCATGATGATGCTCCCCGATGGCGCCTTGGCCTGGGCTCCCATCGTCGGTACCGTCGCCGTAGTAAACGTCGTCTATGGCGCGATGTCGGCCATGAGCCAGAAGGACCTCAAGTACA
Source organism: Pseudomonadota bacterium (assembly GCA_005776585.1). Lineage (GTDB taxonomy): Bacteria > Myxococcota_A > UBA9042 > SXOX01. The sequence goes on from SXOX01000177.1 coordinate 2,056, forward strand.
TCATCGCCTACTCGTCGGTGTCGCACATGGGCGTCGTGATGCTCGGCGCCGCCACCCTCACCGTGAATGGCTGGAACGGCGCCGTCTACCAGATGTTTGCCCACGGCATCATGACCGGACTCTTCTTTGCCCTCGTCGGCCTCGTCTACGAGAAGGCCCACACCCGCGCGGTGCCCAGCATGGGCGGCTTCGGCACGGTCATGCCCGGCGTCGCGGCCTTCTTCACCATCGCCTGCCTGAGCTCGCTCGGCCTCCCCGGAACCGCGGGCTTCGTCAGCGAGCTGTTGGTCATCTTCGGAGCCTGGCAGAGCGCACACGCCTGGTGGGCCATCCCGGGCGTGCTCGGCGCCTTCATCACGGCGCTCTACGTCCTCAAGGTCACGCGCGACATCTTCTGGGGCCCAGGTCCGTCCGAGCACTTCCACGACCTCGGCGACGCCAAGCGGACCGAGTGGGCTGCGCTGTGGGTCTTGGGTGCGGCGATCATCGTCTTCGGCGTGTGGCCCCGGCTCCTGCTCGACGTCATCGACATCGCGACCGGCGAGAACCTCGGGGCCCTCCGATGAGGCCGCTCGCGCTGGATCTCGGCCTCGCGGCCGGTGCCGGGCTCGTCCTGGTTGCCGATCTCTTCACGGCCCCCCAGCAGAAGCGCCTGCTCGGCCAGCTCTCGGTCGCCATCCTGGTGCTCCTGTTCGTCGCGTCGTTCTTCCTCGACACGACGGGCGCGGCCTTCAGCGGCGCCTACGTCGGCGGTCCATGGGTGCTCTTCTTCAAGCGTGCGGCGCTGGCCGCCGGCGCGCTCGCCCTGCTCGGCGGCCTCGAGCACGTCGCCGAGCGCTGGCCGCATCGCCAAGGCGAATACGCCCTCATGGTGCTCTCGTCGGTGCTTGGCATGACGCTGCTCCCCGGCGCACGCGACCTCATCTTCCTCATCGTGGCCTTCGAGCTCATGGGCGTCCCGCTCTATGTCCTCGCGACCTTCGGCAAGGACGACTCCGGCCGCCACTCCGCCGAGGCGGGCCTCAAGCTCTACGTCGTCGGCGCGGCCAGCACGGCCATTACGTTGTTTGGTCTCTCGCTCGTCGTCGGCCTCGCAGGCACGACGCGCTTGGCAGGCATCGCCACGCTGCCGCTCTCACCGCTGCTCGGCGTCGGCATGATGCTGCTGGTGGCCGGCATGGGCTTCAAGCTTGGCGTCGCGCCGTTCCACATGTGGGTCCCCGACACCTATCAGGGCGCCTCCACGCCCTTCGTGTCGTTCCTCTCGGTCGCGCCCAAGGCCTCGGGGCTCGCGGCCCTCGTGGTCGTCTTCAGCGTGGGACTGAGCGCCCATCGCGCGACCTGGCTGCCCGTGCTGGTCACACTGTCCGCGCTCACGCTGCTCGTCGGCAACCTGCTCGCCATCCCGCAGCCCAACGTCAAGCGCCTGCTCGCCTTCTCGGGCGTCGCGCAGATGGGCTATCTGCTGATGGGCCTCGCGGCCGGCACGACCGAAGGCATCGGCATGACGCTGTTCTACGCCGCGACGTACATCCCCACGAACCTGGGCGTGTTCCTGGTCGTCCATGCCGTGACCCGCGCCGACAGCGTCGATCCCAAGGACGAGGGCGACGCCGAGCGCACGGTCAGCACCTTCGACGGCCTCGCGCGGCGCTCGCCGTGGCTCGCCATGGCGTTCCTGCTGTTCCTGCTGTCGCTGGCGGGCATCCCGTTCGTGGCGGGCTTCTGGGCCCAGCTCTACGTCTTCATGGCCGCGTGGAAGGTCGGACTCGGCTGGCTGGTCGTGCTCGGCGCGGTGCTCGCGACCGTGGCGCTCTACTACTACCTCGGCCTCGCGCGCGCCGCGTATGTCAACCCTCCCAAGCGCTCCAGTGGCCTCGCGGTCGACCCGGCGTTGGCGTTCGCCATCGTCGTGTGCCTCCTGGCGGTCGTGCTCATCGGCGTCTGGCCCCGCCCGCTGCTGGACGCCGCCATGCGCGCCGCCGCCGCCGCATTCTGAACCGCTGACACGCTCACCGCGCGTCGAGCCAGTGCATGACCGTCGCGGCGCTCTCGTTCGGCGGAAAGACCGGGTAGAACACCTTGACAATGCGGGCGTCTTCGCAGACCCAGGCCATCCGTCGCAACAGACGCATCCCTGCAAATGTGAACGTGGGCAGCCTCAGAGCATCGGTGAGCGCGAAGTCTGCGTCGCTCAAGAGCACGTAGGGCAGGTGCAGCCGCGCGACCACCTCCTGCTGAAAGGCCGTCGTCTGCGTGCTGACCCCAAAAATGGCGGCGCCGCGCGCTTGGAGCCCGGCGTGGAGATCGCGAAACCCGCATGACTGAGGCGTGCACCCGCGCGCACCGGGGATCGCGTCCCAGCCGATGGGCGCCGGCTCGTCGGGACGGCCCGTGCGCGGGTAGAAGAAGAGCACGGCACGCTCCGCAGCGGCCGCGTGTAGGTCGACGAGGCGGCCACCGGTCGACGAGAGTCGCAGCGCCGGTAGGGCGAGCCCCACCAGGTGAGCACAGGCGCCGTCGTCGACGGGGACAGGGAGATCGGGCGGAAGGTCATAGAAGTCGGCGCGCATGCGAGGAGCGTACCCTGGGGTAGCAGGACCCGCCATTGATCACGGTCAAGGCGTGAGCAAGCCGATTCGATCCCCGATCCCGACGAGCTACACCGGGTTCTTGGGCTCCACATCGCCGGCAAGCCTGGACGGCTCGTCGGAGCCGAGATCCGGTTTCTCCGGAAGCTCCTCGGCTGGACCGGCAAGCAGATGGGCGACGTCTTTGGCGTGGACTCGAAGACCGTCTCTCGCTGGGAAAACGAGAAGGACCCAATCGGGCCGGTCAGCGAACGGCTCCTGCGTCTCATCGTCCGCGACCTCGATCCGGTCCCCGAGGGCTCGGCCTCCTGGGTGATGGCGACGTTCCCGGCGGTCACCGAGGAAGCAGGCGGAGCGTCGGCCACTTCGGGGCCGGTCACGCTGACGGTCTCCAGCGGGCGTTGGAAGGTGGCGGCCTGACGGGCTGCGGGAAATTGACGCTTGCTTGCCGGTCTCGCCGATGGGGGAGCGCTGTCCGTACCTGAGGTTGCAAGACCGAAGGAGCCGTTAACAAGCGGCCTCGAAAGAGGTTCGCACGAAATTCCGGGGGGTGGGCTTCGGTCCGCCCTCCGGACTCCACCCGGCTCCTCAGGCGACCGTCGAACCGCCAAAGTCCTCGAGAGCGACCGCCACATGTGGGCATCGACCCACGAGCTTCAGGTCATTGGTCACGAGAGCGGCGGAGTGCGCGGCTGCGACGGTCACCGACGTCCCTCGGAGAGGGCGTCCTGGAGCATGGCGTCTGTCAGCGGTCGCTTCCCGACGATCCGGATGGCGTCAATGGCGTCCAGACCGCGGGCCGGTGGCTGCTCGGTGGTGGCGGCGTCCAGTGGCCCGGTGACCTCCTGGGTCAGACTGCGGCGGTCGCCTCGCACACGCGTTTTCAGTCGGACACGCAATCCCGCTACGGCTCCTCGATGTCGGAGCTGCCCTTCTCGATCTTCTGCTGCATCTTCGAGAGCAGCGTGTCGAAGCCGTCCTTCTTCATGATCTTGCTGAACTGATTGCGGTAGTTGAGCACGAGGCTCACCTCGTCGACGACGATGTCGTAAACGCGCCACGCGCCCGCCGGCGTGGTCAGGAGCTTGTAGGACACCTCGGCCGTGGTCTTGCCGCTCGTGACCTTGGTCTTGACCAGGGCCTTGTCGCCGACGACCTGCGGCTCGCCGACGAAGCCGACGCTGAAGGCCTGGTTGGCATGAAACCGTTTCGTGTAGCTCTTGTGGATGAGCTTGCGGAACCTGGCCGTGAAGTCCGTGCGCTGCTTCGGGTTGAGGGTGTCCCAGGAGCCCTTGAGGGTGAGCTTCGAGAACTCGTCGAAGTCCGTGAAGCTCTCCAACACGGCCGTGATCTTCTGGCGGACGCCGTCATCGGTCTTGTCGGTGTCGAGTACCTTCTTGATCTCCTGGTACTTGCCGTCCACGACCGCCTTGGGCGGCTCAGCCATGGCGAGGGCGGGGACCACGAGAAGAGCGAGAGCGGCGAGGCGAGCGGTCATGGCAGCGGACTCCGAGGCATGAGGTCAACGCCCACCACACGCGCGAGGTGGGCCCATTGCGTATTGAAGCCGTAGACGGTCTTGAGGAATTCCGACCGGCGCGCGATCCAAGTGACCGCTTGGCCGAGGACGTCCTTGATGGTCACCGAGTCGTCGACGCCGTCCTCGTAGGCCTGCACGCGCGAGACGAAGAGCGCGCGCGCGGCCTTCTCGGCGTCCTTGTTGATGGCGACCATCTCGTGCAGGTCCTTCACGTCGCGCCAGACCTCCTCGAGCTCGAGGCGCAGCTTCAGGCGCACGCCGTCGGCCTCGTGGCTCGCCTGATCGAGATCGGCCTGAGCCTTGCGGTAGCGGGCGACCTTGCCGGGGAAGTCGAGCGTGAGCTGGAGCCCCACGGCCGCGCCGCCGCCCAGCGCGTTGAACACCACGCTGGAGAACACGGTGTTCTGCTGATCGACACTCGACCAGGCGTAGGTGAAGCTCCCGGCGATGAAGAAGTCGGGGAAGAAGTCCGCCCACTTGCGGTCGACCTCGGCGCGTTGGACGTCGATTTTCTTGCGCGCCGCGTGCAGCTCCGGCCGGTGCCCATAGGCGAGGTCCACGTAGTGGTCGAGCCCCTTGACCGTGACGTCGAGCGGTTCGAGCGGGATCTCGGCGGGCAGCGCGAGCGGGGCGCCCTTCTCGGAGCCCATCGCGAGGCTGAGCCCGGAGCGTGACAGGGCGCCGAGCTTCTGGTTGTCGAGGACCTTCTGCCGTACGTCGGCCTCGTAGATGCGCAGCCGAAACAGGTCGTCCTGGTCGAAGTCGTCGCTGTCCTCGTCCTGAAGCCGCTTCAGCCGATCCTTGGCCTTCTTGACGTAGCGCTCGCCGTCGCCGATGAGCCGCTCGAACTCCTGCGACAGCGCGAGCGCGTACCAAGCGCGCGTGACCAGGTACTGGACCTCGTCCTCGGCCGCGCGTACGAGCGCACCGAGCGCGGCCTCGCCGTGGCGCGCCATGTCCTTCATGGCGGAGATCTTCCCGAAGGTGTACAGCGGCATGTACGCCTCGAGGTCCGTCTTGGTCCAGAAGTTCGCGCTGGACAGGTCCGGATCCCCCGGGTTCCGCGCGTCGGCGTTCTGCGGCGGAATGAGCGTGGCGACGGTGCGCAGGCGGATGGTCGGGAACCAGCCCCACCACGCCTCCTTGGCCTGCTGCTCGACGGCCGCGACGCCGGAGCGCGCCGCCTTGACCAGCGGGTTGTGCTGCTTGGCGCGCGTGACGCACTGATGCAACGTGAGCGGCTCCTCGGCCGCGCCTGCCTGCGCGAAGAGCAGCGCAACGGCGACGAGTCCCAGGGCGGTCCGGTTCACGGCGCGGAGTGTAGTGCCGCGAGGCGATCCCCACAAATCGAACGAAATCGTCCGCCCGCCGGTCGATTCTTGTTGAGATTGGTAATGAGAAGCATTATCAATAAGGCGTCGAGCGCGGCGACGCGCCCAGCCAACGAAGGAGACCCCATGAACCCCATCACGCGAACCCTCATCTTCGGCGCACTCGTGGTCGCGGCCTTGCCGGCTGCCGCCAACGAGCGCCATTGGGCCTACACCTACGAGACCGCCACGCTGCCCAAGGGCGTGACCGAGATCGAGCCGTGGACCACGGTCAAGCTCCAGAAGAAGGACTACTTTGCGCGCATCGAGAACCGCTTGGAGTTCGAGATGGGCCTGCACGACAAGCTCCAGCTCGCGGCCTACATCAACACGCGCGGCACCTTCGCGCTCAACTCGGCGGGGACGGACTACGCCAAGTCATTCGAGTTCCGCGGCGTGTCGCTCGAGCTCAAGGGCAAGCTGCTCGACGCGGTCGCAGACCCCATTGGTCTCGGGCTCTATTTCGAGCTCACCGGCATGCCGCACGAGGCCGAGTTCGAGTTCAAGCTCCTCCTCGACAAGCGCGTCGGTAACTTCCACTTCGCCTTCAACGCCGTCTACGAGCAGGAGATGGAGGGCGAATACGAAAACGGCGAGCTCGAGACGGAGCACACCGGGAAGTTCGAGTTCGACTTGGGCCTTGGCTATTTCATTACCCCCAACTTCTCGCTCGGGCTCGAGCTGCGTAACACGAACCTCATCGAGGGCTACAAGGAGTTCACGCACTCGACGTTGTTCGCCGGCCTGACCGCGGCGTACTCCACCGAGAAGTTCTGGCTCGTGTTCTCGGTTCTGCCCCAGATTGCGGCGTTCAAGGGCGCGACCCACGGCCCGCAGAACCTGGCCCAGCACGAGCGCGTCGAGACGCGATTGCTGCTCGGCTTCCACCTGTGATTTTGGTAAGGTCCGTGCCCCCGATGCGTGCCTGCGCTGCCATTGCTGTCGCCCTTGTCGTCGTTGCCGGCTGCGCGACCGTGATCCCGCACCCCACGCAGGACGTCTTGGGCCGCGCGCGGATCGCCGACGCACCCGCCTCGATGGAGGAGCTGACGTCGGGCCGCGAGCTGTACGTGGCCAAGTGCTCGGGCTGCCACCAGCTCTACGTGCCGTCGGAGTTCTCCGCGACCAAGTGGCGCGAGTCGGTCGCCGAGATGGGCGAGCGGGCCAAGATCACGCTGCCCGATCAGGAGCGCATTCGCGCCTACCTGGAGACGTTCGCCAAGGCCGAAGGTGGGCTCACGCCTCGTCCGGTGCCTTCCGCGGAAACCCGATAATCGACCGCGCCGCCGGGGGGCGGGGCACGGCCTCGTAGCCTGCCGCCTCGAGCCACGCCGCCAGCGCGAGCGCATCGGTGCGGCGCTCGTCGTCGCGCCAGCGCAGCGCCTCGGCGGGGTCCTGCTCCAGCACGCGATGAAAGCCCACGAACGGGTTGGTCTCCGCGAGCCCTTGCGCCAGCGCGTCGCGAAGCTCGTCATCCCAGACGGTGTCTGTGAATGCGAGCCGCTGCTCGAGCGACGCCAGCGGCGCCTTGGCCGGGATGCGCACTAGGCGACCGATGGCGGCGGCTTGGGCGAGCTCCGCGTCTCCGGAGACCTGCGCGCAGACGATCTGGCCGCAGTGTAGGTCGAGCCAGGGCGCCGTCGCCTCGTCGCACAGCGCGGCCGTGCGGTAGGCGTCGAGCAGCGCGTCCCACGCCACGGTAACCACGCGCCGCGGGCGCAGCGGGGCCTCGGTCACGTCGCGCTCCGGCGGGGATCGCGCGTCCAGCCCTGCGCGATCGGGAGCCGGCGTCCGGAGCCGAACGCCTTGCCCGAGACGCGGAGCACGGTCGCCGCCTGACGTCGCTTGAACTCGGCGTGGTCGACCATCCGCGCGACCCGATCGACGAGCGCTGCGTCGGCGCCCTCGCGCTTCAGATCGCTCGGCTCCCGCGCCTGGTCGATGAGCCCCGCGAGCACCCGATCCAGCACCTCATACGGCGGCAGGGAGTCGTCGTCGCGCTGCTCGGGACGCAGCTCCGCAGACGGAGGCTTGTCGATGCTGGCCCACGGGATCCGCACCCGATCGCGGTTCAACCAGCGCGCGAGCCGATAGACGTCGGTCTTGTAGACGTCTCCCAGCACGCTCAGCGCGCCACACAGGTCGCCGAAGAGCGTCGCGTAGCCGACCGCCAGCTCGCTCTTGTTGCCCGTGGACAGCACGAGGTGGCCGTGCGTGTTCGAGAACGCCATGAGCGTCTGCCCGCGGAGTCGCGCCTGCAGGTTTTCGTCGGTGGTGCCCTGCGGCGCGCTGCCGAGCAGCGGGGTCAGCGCGGCGCGCGCGGCGTCGAGCAAGGGCTGAATGGAGAGGACGTGGGCCGTGAGCCCGAGCTGCTCCGCCAAGGCGTGCGCGTCGGCGAGGCTGCCCGCGCTCGAGAACTCGCTCGGCATCAGGAGCCCCACGACGTTCGCGGGCCCCAGCGCGTCGACTGCGAGCGCGGCGGTCACCGCTGAGTCGATGCCGCCCGAGAGCCCGAGCACCGCGCGGCGAGGCGCGCCGGTCTTGTGGAAGTAGTCGCGGAGGCCCAGCACCAGCGCCGCGTGCAGATCGGCGATGGCGTCCGCTGGCGCCGGCGGCGTGGCCGGACCGTCGAGCGCGCCGAGGACGACGCCCTCGGCAAAGGCCGGCGCCTCGGCCAGGACCTCCCCCGTGGCGCTGACCAGGCGGCTGCGGCCGTCGAAGATGAGCGCGTCGTTGCCGCCCACCTGGTTGACGTAGGCGACCGGCCGGCCCGAGGTCAGGGCGGTGCGGCGCAGCAGCTCCAGGCGCACGCCGTCCTTGCCGACCGAGAAGGGGCTCGCCGAGATGTTGACGAGCAGGTCGAAGCCCTTGGCCCGGTGCGCGTCCACGGGCCGGACCGCATAGCGCGCCGCGACGCACTCGGGGTCCGCGTCGAGCCAGAGATCCTCGCACACCGTGAGCGCGACGCGGGCGCCGTCGACCATGACGGGGTCCTGCGGCGTGGCTGCGGCAAACCACCGGGCCTCATCGAAGACGTCGTACGTCGGGAGGAGCGCCTTGCCGTGCCGTGCCACGAGGCGACCGTCGGCGGCGGCGTAGGCCGCGTTCACCAGCGGCCGCCCGGTCGGTGCCTGATTTCGTGTGACGCCGCCCCAGATGGCCGCGGGTCCACCCTGCGTGATGGCCGCAAACGCCTCGGAGGCGGCGATGGCGGTGGAGACGAAGCCGGGTCGATCCAGCAGGTCGAGCGGCGGGTAGCCCGTCGTGACCAGCTCGCTGAAGACCGCGAGCGTGGCGCCCCGAGCGGCCGCCTCGCGATAGGCCGCCTCCATCCGGGCGAGGTTCCCCGACAGGTCCCCGACGGTGACGTTGAGCTGGCAGAGCGCGATTCGCACAGCGCGAGGCTAGCCGATGAGGCTCTTCTTCGACACCAGATCCGACGTGAGCTGGAGCACGTTGAGCGCCCCGAGGAACGCGCCCTCGAAGCCGAGCCCGCTCATGAGGTGATCGCCGGCGACGAGCACGTTCTTGTACGCCGTCCGGCACCCGATTGGAGTGATGTCGAGCGTGTCCTCGAGCGGGGAGCCCAGGATCGGGACGAAGACCGTCGGATCGACGACGTGCGTGCGTGTGCGCTTGTCGAGCGTGACCCAGGCCGAGCCCTGCGCGACGAGGTGCTCATGGACGAACGGCACGACCGTCGCGAGCTGGCGGACGAGCCGCGCGTCGACGGCCTCGACCCACTCGAGCGTCGGGCGCACGTGGCGCGCCCGAATGCGCGCGGTGACCGAGAGCACGTGCGTGTCGCCCTCCGCGGGGGTGCGCTCGGCGGCGTCGACCTGGATGAGCAGGAGGTTGTCGTCCTCCAGCGCGCGCGACGGATCGGGCACGTGGAACACGTGACGCCCCATGCCCTCGGGGACGGCCTCGCCGCGCACCGCGAAGTTGGTCGTGTACAGATAATGCGTCGGCTGCAGCTCGTGAATGCCGAGGTGGTAGCGCTCCTTCTGGTCCTCCTCCGGGATGAGGTTGAAGAAGCGCTTGATGTCCATATTGCAGATGACGGCCTCGCAGCCGATGACCTCGCGGCGATCGCGGATGACGACCTCGCGGACCTTGCCACGGCGCATGGCGAAGCGGTCGATCTGGATGGCGTCACGGTAGTCGCCGCAGTTCTGTTTTACGCGCTCGATAAAAATAGATTTGAGCGTGTCGATGCCGCCCTCGATATGGAAGAGGCCGCGGCCGAGGTGCGTGGCCAGTCGCGTGAGCTGCACGGGCGAATAGGGCTCGAGCTGGCAGCCCGACGAGAAGGCCAGAGGTGCCAACACGAACGGCAGAAACGGATGACGTGGGCCGAGCGTCGCGAGCGGGTCCGTGATCGGCGGGTTGAGCGCCTCCTCCATGAGCTTGCGATAGGCGCGCGACTCGAAGAAGCCGTCGGGCGGCATGATCGCGTTGTGCTCGAGCACGCGCGCGATGCGCTCGTTTTGCTCGCGGACCGCGCGATAGAAGCCCTGGATGCGCTCGACCTCGCCACCGAACTCGCGGCGCAGCTCACGCTCGAAGAGCGCCTCCTTGGCGGCGACGTCGATGCGGCGACCCGGGAGCACGATCTGGTAGAACGGGTCGAAAGGCTTGGGCCGGTTGTGCATCTCGAGCGAGAGCCCGAGGTCGGAGAAGACGCGCTTGACCGGCGCCGAGGTCTCGAACCCCGAGAAGAGCCACGGTCTCCGCTGGAAGGAGAAGCCCTCGTGCACGTAGCGGTTGGAGCGCTGGCCATGGCCGACCACCAGGACGCGGTAGCCCTTCTTGGCGAGCAGCGCCCCGGCGATGAGGCCCGAGAGCTCGGTGCCGATGATGACGACGTCATAGAACGCGTCGCTCATGGGACGGCCTCCACGGCGATGCCGGCGGCGACGACCTGCGCGGCGAAGTGGCCGGAACCCGAGACGACGGCGCCCTCGCGATGCGTCTGGTGCACGCCGCAGCTGGGGCTGCGCTCCTTCAGCAGCGCGCGCTGCACGCCGAGCCCTAGGGCCTGTGACACGAGCCGAGCCGAGGCGGCCGACAGGCGGTCGGTGACGTCCTCGCCCGTGGCGACGATGCGCACCCGATCGCGCGAGGTGAGCTCAATCGCAGGACGTGGAACCCCGAAGCCGGCCGCGCCCTCGGGGCACACCGGCAGTACCGGGCCGAGCAGGTCCAGGGCCGCGGGCTTGGACCGTCCGTCCCAGCGGCAGGCGAGGCCGAGCAGGCAGGCGCTCACGAGCGTCGGCGACTCAGTCATGGCGCGCCTGCACGAGCTGGCCGACGACCAACGGCAGCAGCCGGTGCTCCTCGACGAGGATGCGCGCCGAGAGTGTCTCCTCGGTGTCGTTCGGAAGGACGGGCACGGCGGCCTGCGCCAGGATGGGCCCGGTGTCGGTGCCCGCATCCACATGGTGGACCGTGCAGCCGGCGATCGTGACCCCGGCCTCGAGCGCTTGACGCTGCGCGTGGAGCCCACGAAACGACGGCAGGAGGCTCGGGTGCACGTTGATGATGCGGCCTGACCAGCGGGCGACGAAGCCCGGCGAGAGCAGGCGCATGAACCCCGCGAGCACGACCAGATCGACGGCGTGCGTGCGGAGCGCCTCATCGACGGCGGCCTCGAAGGCGTGCCGATCGCGGCCGTGCGGGATGACCTGGGTCGGGAGCCCGCGAAACTCCGCGAACGCCAGCGCAGGCGCGTCGGCCACGTTGCTGAGGACGAGCGCGATGCGCGACGTGGCGGGATCCAGCCGGCCGTCGTCGTAGGCGGAGACCAGTGCGCGCAGGTTGCTGCCGCGACCGCTGACCATGACGGCGACGTTCACGCGCGTGGAGCTCCGACGCACGTGACCGCGGCGGCAGACGTCGTCTCTTCGAGGTGGCCAACGACCAGCGGCGCCTCGCCGGACGCGCGCAGAGAGGCCAGCGCGGCGTCCCGATCCTCGGGCGGCACCACGAGCAGGAAGCCGAGGCCGAGGTTGAACGTGAGGTCCATCTCCTCGTCGGGCACGCCCAGACGGCGCAGGAGGCCGAAGATGGGCGGCTCGGTCCAGCGCTGCCGGTCGAGGACCGCGCGCAGTCCGTCCGGCATCACGCGCACGAGGTTTCGGGCGAGCCCGCCGCCGGTGACGTGCGCCATGGCCCGAACGTCGCAGCCGTGCGCGAGCAGCGCCTGGACCGCGCGGACGTAGATCCGCGTCGGCGTGAGCAGCGTGGGACCGAGCGGCTGCGTGAGCGGCGGCGGCTGCGCGTCGAGCTCGAGCCCGTGGCGCGCCAGTACGTGGCGGACGAGTGAGAAGCCGTTGCTGTGCACACCGGACGAGGGCAGGCCGAGGACGACGTCCCCCGGCCGAAGGCGCTTGCCGTCGATGATCTTGGCGCGCTCGACGACACCGACCGCAAAGCCGGCCAGGTCGTAATGGCC
>SXOX01000178.1 GCA_005776585.1 Pseudomonadota bacterium
GCAGGCTTGCGCCGTCGTTCACCTCCTTCGCCGTACCACCAGTACGTCTCAGTCGGTGAATCCCGGCGCTTCGCGCCGCGACGGCTCAGCCGTGCGTTCGCGGCGTTGACATCGCGCCATTCATGCATAATGCGGGCTAGACATTGAATAGCCGCAACGGAGCTGGCTCGCACGCTTGGTCGGATTGTTTGACTACCTCGGAACGCTCGGCTCAGCGGTCACGCCGAGAAGCGACGGCAATGGGATGGCGCAAAGGCGGTCGCCCAGGACGACGGCAGTTTCGCCCAGCGTGGCTACGATGCCCAAATGAAACCGCGCCCCGAGCCTGTCACGCAACTCCGACAGCCCAGCGAGGTCACCGGAGCCGACGCTCGTACCAGCCTTCACCTCAATCGCAACGATGCGTGGTCCGCGCTCCAGTACGAGGTCGACCTCACTGCCACTGCTAGTGCGATAGAATGACATCGTAGACTGCGCACTTGAAAGCCGATCGAGTGCGCGCAGCTCCCCGATCGCCCACGTCTCCAACATCGCGCCCGCGCGCCCCTGGGCCGCCGCATCGTTCCACGACACGAGTCCACCGAGGTACGCCACAAGGCCGACATCGACGGCATAGAGCTTTGGCGTCTTGACGAGCCGCTTGCCCAGGTTGGCAAAGTACGGCGGCAGCTCGTAAAACTGATAGGCGACCTCCAGAAGGCTCAAGTAACGTCGCAGCGTGGCGTGGCTCAGCCCGACATCTCGCGCCAGCGCGCTCTGGTTCAGGAGCGTCGCTGTCCGAAGCGCGGCCACGTTGAGCAGGCGCACGAACTCGGGGAGGTTCTCGATATCGGCGAGCTGCCGCAGATCGCGCTCTAGGAACGTCTGGCGATAGCCGTCATACCAGGCGCGACGCAGCGTCTCAGACAGTGGGAGGGTGGGCGGCATGCCGCCCGCGATGGCTCGTGTTCGGGCCTCTGCGATACGGTCAAGTGACGCCGCAGGCATCTGTCGCACGAGGTCTGCCGCATCTCCGGCAGCGAACGCCGCGTCGAGTGTCTTGGGGAACGGTCGCTGCGCGATCTCCGACCAGAGCAGTGGCGGTAGCTCGATCCACGCGGATCTGCCGGCCAGGCTTTCACCGACCGTGCGTTGGCGAAGGAGGTTGGCGGAGCCAGTCAGCAGAAATCGTCCCGGCCGCCGATCGCGGTCGACCGAGAGCTTGATGGCGCGCAGGAGGTCAGGGACGGTCTGCACCTCGTCAAAGACGACGAAACCCTGTTGCCCTCCGACCAGTCCGTCGGGGTCGGCCAACGCCTGTGTGCGAATCGAGACGTCATCCAACGTGAGGTAGGTGCCGCCCCGCTCGCGTGCCAGCGCCAGTGCAATCGTCGACTTGCCGACCTGGCGCGCGCCACTTAGGACGACGACGGGAAAGCCATCGAGGAGTTCCGACACAGTGGCCGACCAGTGGCGAGATAGCGGTGAGAACATGGCTGCAAATTAGTCGAAGCGTGACCAAATTGCAAGAGCGCGTCGCCTGGGGGTCCGACAGCAGCGCGAGCTGTTACCCGTGGGTTGCCACTCCCACCTCACCGCCGGTAGTGACGACGACCTTCGCTTCGGGGAGGCTCCGAATCCAGAGCGCAAACGCCCGCACGACGACCGGGTGGAGCGCCAGTCCCGACAACACGATGAGCTCGACCAGCGCCGCTGAGGGTGTGAGCGGCTCGGGCCGATAGGGGCGAGGCGTGGTCAGCGCGTCGTAGCGGTCACACAGCGCGATGACGTGATGGTAGATGCCCTTCGGAAGTGGCAAGCCCGCCGGATAGCCGCCGCCGTCCAGGTGGCGATGGTGCAGCCCGCTCGCCAGCGCCGTCTCGATGGCGAGGCGACTCAGGCGCTGCCTGCTGCTGATCGCGGTGACCCCTCGGAGCGGATGGTCGGCCAACTGCTGGCGCTGCTCGAGCGTGAGCGGCGCCGCGGCCTCCAGGATCTCGGCGGGGACACTCGCGCTTCCGAGGTCCGCCAAAAAGGCCGCCGTACCGAGCTCGCGGAGCATCTCTCGGTTGAGGCCCAGTTCGCGCCCGAACGCCACCGCCAGGACGCTCGTGTTCACCGCGTGGTTGGCAAGGTAGCCGTGCCAATTCTTGATGCGCGTGAACAGCACGAGCAGGTTGCGGGTCGTGGGGTCGTCGCCGAGGACGACATCAACGAAGGCCTGTACGACGCGCGTGACCCGCCGCAGCTCGATCGGGCGCCGCTCGCGGGCTCGAGCGTACGTCTCGTGGGCGAGGTGCACGGCACGAAAATAGGCCTGTCGAGTAAAAGTAATGGCATCGACCTCGGGGAGATCCTGGTACTCGTCGCCGATGAAGGGGACGAGCTCGATGCCCCGAATCCCCGCGAGGTTGAGTTCACGGTCGATGTCATGGACCCGTAAAGGCGTGCCGGCGGAGCGCACCTCGGACATCAGCGCGATGAGCCGCGATAGCGCGTCGAGGTTGAGCTGAAACGCGAACCGCAGGCCACTGATGCGGCGATCACGCAGGTGGACGGCAAAGGCGTTGTAGGTCTCCATCAAGGCCGAAGTGCTCCGAAGGCGCACCTCGTTGACGTAGAAGTCGCCGCCATAGTGGAGAATCGAGACGTCGATCTGGGCCTCGAACAGCTCACCCAGCAGCGCCCGCAGGTGGCGGAGCGCGTTGAGGACGGCCTCATTGTCGGTCTTGTGATAGCGAGTGACCCGGAGCGCGCCCCAGAAAGCGAGGACGACCTCTTCGCAGAGCTTGCGCAGGCGAGGCGTCACCTGGCCCGGGGCGAGGGGCTCGCTCATGGCTGTCCTCGCTCATGGAGGGCCCGAAAGCGCGCAATCAACGATCGGCGATAGCGAGAGGGCGACGCTCGGGCGACCTCCAGAGCGGCATCCGCAGAAGGGGTCCCGATCTGGAGCAGCGTGCGCACGCCGAATTCGAACAAGACGTCGTGTTCGGATCGACGGAGGGCGCGCGACCACGCGTCGCGAACGCGATCATAGAGGCGCTCTCGCTCGGGTTCGGCGATGAGCAGCGCGAGCGCCGGCACCGCCTCGTCGCGTGCGACCGTGGCGAGGACCTTGAACAGTGCCGTGTGCTCGCCTCGGGGTCGCTGGCGTAGCTCGGGCTCGGCGAGCAGCGGCACGAGTGCTTGGGCCGCGGCGACTGGGCCCAACTCGCCACAGGCGGCGATGGCTGCCAGTCGCACCTCGGGGCTGACATCGCTCAACAACGCTGGTAGGTGCTCGCGCAGGCGCTCTTCAGAGCGCGACATGAGCACGCGCAATGCGTCGAGGCGCACGTCGACGGACGGGTGCGCCAACGCCGGAAGCAGCTCGGCACCGGCGCGCGGCCCTGGGATCTCGCGAAGAACCCGAATGACAGCCCGCGCTACGGCGTCACGCGGGCAGCGAACCCCTGAAGCCAACAGCCACGGGCGCTTCTCGGCGTGCACGAGCAGCGTGAGCTGAAGGTGTGCCACACGTTCGGGCGGTAAGACATCCAGTCGCTCGACCATCGGCTCGACGACCGTGGGGTCCAGGTCACACAGAAGGCGCCCGATGCGCTGGGACTCCTCGGCCGTCTCACATGACTGCATCCGGTCGAGGAGCCGCCCGACCTCGCGTGCGCCGCTCAGCCGCGCGAGCAGGGCACGAAGGTCGATCTTCACGTCCTCGGACGCAACGTGTGCGATGACCTCGCGAAGGGCGAGAATCGACTGATGGAGCGGAAGGTACTGGCGCCGCTCGATGAGCTCGAGCAAGGTCTCCGCGAGCGCCTGCTTGAGCGGGTCCTGCTCGGGCGTGCCGGCCACGAGCGCCATGGACGCGATGACGTGGACTACGTACTGAACGGCATCTCCGGACTGAGCCTCATCGCGAATCATCTCCACCAGCGCGGCGACATCCTCGCGGCTGAGCTGAGCCTCGATGGTCGCCAGAGGGCGCGCGAGAAAGTCGGGCAGTGGCGGCACCCGCTCCACCGCTTCCACGCCATGCCAAGCGCTGCCGGCGTGCACGGCACCGAGCAGCGGGACCCACTCCTCGCGGGCCGGAGGCGCAAGCTCCTCGGCCATGCGGCAGAAGACATGGGGGAAGCGTTTCTCCCACATGATCGTAACAACGTCGTACGTTGGATTTCCAGGCTCCGCAGCATGGCGCAGACAACCGAGGTACTCGAACATCTCCTCGCGCCCGAGACCGGCACAGAACGTGATTCTCCGAATCCCATCGCTGTAGAGCCGATAGGGGTAGCTGCCCCGAATATCGGGATCCTCATAGATTCGCGCGCGCTTGTAGCGCAACGCAAAGCGATCGACCCAGAGATCGAGGCGGTCATGCCGCTCGAAGTAGGCATCGAGGTGACGACACACCTCGTCGGCCGCCTGAGCGAGCATGGGATTGGTGTCGGGGTAGATCGTGAAGTTGCGGAACGCGCGACCGAGCGCAGCCAAGGCTGCAACGACGAGCTGCCTGGTACGCGCCTGGTCGGCCACCTCGGTGTGGGCGTGCGTATCGGCAGTCGGAATGGCCGAATCATCCTCGAAGTCCTCGCAGGTGAGCGCGACCGTCTGGACGGGAGTCGACGGCTCCGGGGCGTCCATTGTATGAATTATTGCATCGATGGCCTCGATCGCGCCGGTCGCGCTGGCGAAGCGCGCCGCTGAATCGGTCGCGATCAGGTGCTGGATGACCTCGGTCAGTCCATCGGGCGGATGCGGCGACTCGGGGTGCAGATGCGCCAACAAGGAGCGTAGCAGCTGACCGGCAGAATAGAGGTCGCTGCGCTCGTCGACCGGCCCTTCGGGCGCGCGGAAATCGGCGCGAGCGACCCCACGGGCGAGGCCGTCCAGCAGCCGGACATTGCAGTCGGGTCCGGTACCGCGGATGACGACGGTCTCGGGCTCGACGTCGCCATGGATGAAGCCGACGCGATGGAGCGCGCCCAGGCCTTGCAGGACCCCTCGCGCGATGGTCAACGCCTCGCGTGGGCTCGCCCCGCGGGCGATGACGGCGCTGGCGCGCTGGCCGGCGAACGGCTCCAGGACGAGGTAGTGGGCCCCATCGGTACGCGCGATGGCCGCCTCGTAGAGCTCGACCAGATGTGCGCTGCGAAAGGCAGCCAGCTGACGCCCGAAGACGTCGAACGGGAGAGACGCGTCGTACGCTGCCCAGACACCCGGGCGGAGGACCTTGACCGTCACCGCGCGACCCACTCCGGCTTGCACACAGCGCAAGAGCGCATACGCGTCGTTCTCCAGCAGGCACTCCTCGACGCGATAGCGGCCGTCGATGAGTCGATCCAGCCACGCGTCCGCCGGAGAGACGGCCTCGTCCACGGAATCCATGCCACGCAGCATAGCCCGGTGTCGTCTCGGAGGATAGAACTCCTCTCGCGGGAGCCGGTGGCTCGCTACAGCAGCGCCGGCTGCCGGCGGGCTGCCTGCTCCAGCACGCGCGCGGGAGCCACGAGGCGGCGCACGGAGTAGCGCAGCTGACCTAGCAGCCGGACGACATCGGAGATGGCCTCGATCGGCACGATGCGGCCGTCTTGGAGCGCGAGTCGAATCGCGTCGTCCTCCGCGGCGGCCCCTGGAACGTACGGCTTGTAGGGTGTGTCCTCGGACGAATCGATGAGCACCATCGTCTCGGGGTCGAGCCCACGTGCGGCGGCGGCATGGCGCACTTCGGCGAGCAGCGTCTCGCCAGACTCACCGTCCTCGAGCAGGACAGTCTTGAAGAGCCGCCGGTTCACGAGACCATCGGCCAACTCGGCGAGCTCTGCGTCACGCGCTTCCGTCCACCGTCGTAGAGCATGCCACACGTCCGTGTCGTCGACCCGGGCAACGTCGGTCGGATCGGAGAGCTCGCCCAAGACGATGCGCCCGAGCGGCCCGTCCGGCATCCACGCCCCCGTCGCGCCGTCGAGGGCCAACACGCGCGCGCGCCGCATCGCGGCCTCCAACATGCGCTCGGCCGCCCGCGTCGCCTTGTGGAGGTAGACCTGCTTGTACATGTGAAACCTGGCGAGCAGATAGCCCTCGACCGCCTCGATCGCGCGGTGGCTCACCGCGAGCGTGCCGTCGTGCTCCTCGAGCATCGACAGGATCCGCTCGACGTCGAAGACGCCGATCTTGACGCCCGTGGCGTGCCCGTCGCGGAGGATGTAGTCGAAGCGGTCGGCGTCGAGCTGCGACGCGACGATGTGGCGCAGGGGACCGCCCCCCTGGCCGTGGGCAAAGGCCGCGACGCGCTCAGGCAGCTGCGGATCGATGGACGCGAGCACACGGTGCACTCCGCACTCGGGCGAAGCGAGCAGCGCCTCGGTGACCCGTTCGTGATGGAGGCCCGTGATGCGCTCGGTCACGTGCGAGAACGGTCCGTGCCCCAGGTCGTGACACAGCGCCGAGGCGAGCACCAGGAGTCGCTGCTCCCAGGGACCGATGGGGCGCAACTGGTCGTACATCCGGCGGGCGAACGCCGTCACTCCCATCGAATGCACGAAGCGGCTGTGCTCGGCGCCGTGGTAGACGAAGCTCGTGAGCCCGAGCTGGCGGATGCGGCGAAGACGCTGCATCTCCGGCGTGTCGATGAGCCGCAGGATGGCCTTCTCGCACGGATCGTCCTTCCTCCAGGCGATGACGTCGTGTACGGGATCGCGAAAGAGCTTGGGGCGCGGCGTGGACATGCTCCGATTGTGACCGGCCCGCGGCGCGAGTCCAGCTTGACCCTCGCGACGACCGGGCGTAAGCCGAGCGCGTGACCTCGCCCATGGATCCCCGCGCGTTGCGTGCCGTCGTCGCCTCGACGGTCGGCACGGCGATCGAGTGGTACGA